>NZ_JBBHKC010000004.1:0-461130 GCF_037482985.1 Pedobacter immunditicola
CCACCAACTGCTGATAAAATTCCGGGACATAAAAAAAGTGCCGGAAATTAATCCCGGCACTCCCCATCAAAATTGTTTTCTTAAAAAAGATTTTTAGAACGGCAGATCATCTTCATCGCCGGGTGCACTGTTTAAATCTACAGGCGGAGCGTATTCTGGAGTGGCGCCAGCTGCATTATTCAATGTGTTGATACGCCATACAACTAAACTATTAAAATAGGAAACTTTACCGGTTTTATCCGTCCAAGGACGACCGCGTAAGTTAAACGCAACCTCTACATTATCCCCAACTTTTAAACTATCAAATAAACCAGTTTTATCTTGCAAAGCTTCAAACCTGATATACTCTGGATATGTTGGGTTTTCCGCATACTCTATAATTAGGTCACGTTTTTTAAAAGTCTCACTCACCTGTTGTAATGCACCGATTTCGTGCACTTTTCCTTTTAATTCCATAACAAATACTCTTATATTATACTTTCAAGTTCAAATCTCTATATTTTTATTGATAACTTCGCACAATATATGATGCAAGTTTTCCACACAAAAAATAAGGTTATCATAACCTGCAATAAAAGGCTTTCACCTTACCTGGTAGAAGAAGTTAAGTCATTGGGTTACACGATCGTCAGGGATTTCCCGACGGGTGTAGAGTTAAACATTACTTTAACGGAATGTATAAAACTAAACCTGAACCTGCGCTGTGCCAGTCAGATTTTATACTGCATCAGCAGTTTCAAAGCCAATAACCCGGAAGAACTTTACCGGGAAGTCGTTGATATTGCATGGGAAGAGCTGATCGACTTTGCAGGTTATTTCTCGGTGACGTCAAATGTCGATAACCCAACCATAACCACCCCTTTATTTGCTAACTTAAAGGTAAAGGACGCTATTGTGGACCGCATCAAAGCTCAAAAAGACATTCGTCCAAACTCTGGTTCTGACGCCAATAAAGCGGTTATCCATTTATATTGGAAAGACAGTGAAGCGGATATATTTATAGATACTTCAGGTGAAACGCTTGCCAAACACGGCTACCGTAAAATCCCCGGAAAAGCACCTATGCTCGAAGCACTTGCCGCAGGTACCATTTTTAGTACCACCTGGGACCAGAAATCACCTTTCATTAATCCCATGTGCGGGTCGGGAACATTGGCTATTGAAGCTGCATTGATTGCGACCAACCGCCGCCCGGGTTTATATAGAATGAACTACGGCTTTATGCATATTTTAGGCTATGATGAAGAAGCTTTCTTTGCTGAACGCCGTATTTTAAAAGAACAGGTCGTTAAAAATACAGACTTGACCATCATCGCCACTGATATCTCGGAGGATGCTGTTGAAATAAGCCGCCGTAATGCAAAAACTGCTGGTGTCGACACTTTGATCACCTTTGAAGTATGCGATTTTGCGGATACCCCTGTACCGGAAGGCGGCAGAGGCGTGGTTGTTTTCAACCCTGAGTATGGCGAACGTTTGGGAGAACATACCAAACTTGAGTTGACCTACAGGCGCATCGGTGATTTCATGAAACAGCATTGTAAAGGTTATACAGGTTATATTTTTACAGGGAACCCTGACCTGGCCAAAAAAATCGGACTTAAGGCCAGTCGTAAGCTAGAATTTTATAACGGTAAATTAGATTGCCGGATGCTGGAATATGAATTGTATGATGGCACCCGCAGGCCCGAAGAAGAGCGTCCGGTTCAAAAAACTCCCCAACAGTAATTAAACTTTATGGAGCAACTCATCATCAGCAAAACAATTGATTTTGTAAAGAAAACTTTAGCAGGTGCTGAAGCCGGGCACGACTGGTTTCACATTGAAAGGGTGTATAAAACAGCAAAACAGATCAACCATACGGAGCATGGTGACGAACTGGTGGTAGCCCTGGCTGCCTTGCTTCACGATATAGCCGACAGCAAGTTTAATGGCGGTGATGAAGAAGTTGGTCCGCGTTTGGCCGGAGATTTTTTAAAGAGCCTGGGGCTTGATCCGGATGTGATTGTCCATGTGCAGGAAATTATCAGGAACCTGAGCTTTAAAGCAAGTTTAGGGCAAATTACTTTTGCATCAAAGGAACTTGACATTGTACAAGACGCCGACCGGCTGGATGCCATTGGCGCCATCGGTATTGCCCGCGCCTTTACTTATGGAGGATTTAAAAACAGGGTGCTTTATGACCCGGAGATTAAACCGCAGCAATATGCCGACAAAGAAGCCTATAAAAATACCGTGGCTCCAACAGTAAATCACTTTTACGAAAAGCTGCTGCTTTTAAAAGATCTGATGAAAACGGCGGCCGGAAAACAAATGGCGGAAGAAAGGCACCAGTTTATGCTCACTTACCTCGATCAGTTCTACGCTGAATGGGAAGGTGAAAAATAAAACACCTTAAAACAATTTACTAACATTATTAGTTTTAAACACTATATTTGTTAGTAAATTGTGGGTTATGTTAGAACGGGTTAGAGAAAAATTAAATATATTGGCGGATGCCGCTAAATACGATGTTTCCTGCTCTTCCAGCGGCAGTAAACGGAAAAACGACAACAAAGGCCTTGGCAATGGCCACATGGGTGGTATCTGTCACACCTATACAGAAGACGGCCGCTGTGTTTCTCTTCTGAAAATATTACTCACCAATCATTGTATTTTTGACTGTGCCTATTGTGTTTCCCGCAAAAGCAATGATATTGAAAGGGCTGCTTTCACCGTGGATGAAGTGGTGCAGCTGACCATGAACTTTTATCGCCGTAATTATATTGAGGGCTTATTTTTAAGCTCGGGGATTTTCAAGAATGCTGATTTCACCATGGAACGGCTGTTGCGCGTGGTCAAGAAATTAAGGCTGGAAGAACGTTATAATGGTTACATCCATTTAAAAACAATCCCGGGCGCGAGCGAAGAATTGATCAGAGAGGCAGGCTTCTATGCCGACCGCATGAGTATTAACCTGGAAATGCCGACCGAAAGTGGTTTAAAGCTGCTAGCCCCAGAGAAGAGTCACCAGGACGTGATCAAACCTTTGGGCGATGTGCAAAACCAGATAGTACAGTTCAAAGAAGAGCGGAAGCTGATCAAGAGTGTTCCACAATTTGTTCCGGCCGGACAAAGCACACAGATGGTGATCGGCGCAACACCGGAAACCGACAAAGACATTATGCATACCGCAGCTGCATTTTACAAAAACTTTTCCTTGCGCAGGGTTTATTATTCAGGTTATATCCCCATTAGTAATGACAACCGTTTGCCCCTATTGGGTACACAACCGCCGCTGATCCGTGAAAACCGCCTTTACCAAACCGACTGGCTGATGCGTTTTTATGGTTTCCACGTCAACGAACTGCTAAACGATGCCAAACCACACCTTGATATCGATATCGATCCCAAATTAAGCTGGGCTTTACGTAACCTTCAATTTTTTCCGGTCGACATCAATGTGGCCAGTTATAAAAACATATTACGCGTGCCGGGCATTGGAGTCGGCTCTGCAAAAAAGATAGTACAGGCCCGCAAGTTTGGAAAATTAAGAATTGACCAATTGCAGAAGATTGGCATTTCTTACAACCGGGCAAAACATTTCATTAAATGTGCCGACAGCCCCTATCAATTAAAGGATTACCAGAGTACGCAAATAAAGGCTTTTATCTTAGCCGAAAGCCAGAGCAAATATTTAAAGAACGACACAAGTCAATTGATTTTGTTTTAAACATCACCTGTATTCAAAATGATCTACGTTTTTGATGGAAGTCTAGAAGGCTTACTTTGTGCGGTTTACGAATGGTTTGAACGAAAGCCGGGGAAAATAAGGCTGGTCACCACAGCGCTTTATCAATCGGAGGCATTTACCGAGATTTTCCAGGTGTTAAGCGACAATCAAAAAGCCGATCGGGTATGGAAGGGTTTACAGAAAAAGCTCGACAAGGGGTGGATGAGGCGATACTACTGTTGTTATCTATCAGAACAAGCCGAAGCTTATACCCACCTTTTTGAATTGAGTTGCAACCTTTTCAAGGAAGCTGACGGGGCTGAAAACAACTATGGTGATCCTCATGTCTTGGCCGTGGCACAATTTGCAAAAAAAGTAGAAAGGGAAAAACACCGGATGGAAGCTTTTATCCGCTTTCAGCAAACTGCAGACGGTTATTTCTATTGTGGCATTGATCCGGATTTTAACGTTCTGCCTTTAATCATGGGCCATTTCAAAGCACGTTATGCAGATCAGCAATGGATCATTTATGACCTGAAGCGGAATTATGGTTTACACTATGACCTGGACCAGGTAAAGGAAATTCAGGTTCCAGCGGAAGACAGGCACCGATTTAAAAAACCGGGTGCAGGTAGCTTATCCGAGGAGGAAACACACTATGGCAATTTATGGAAAGACTATTTTAAAAGCACCAATATTGCTGTCCGCAAAAACACTAAACTGCATGTACAACATGTACCACGGCGTTACTGGAAATACCTGACAGAAAAGCAATAATCTGCCTGTTCTATCCACCCTTTACATCACCTTACAAAAGCAATGTAATCAGTATTGACAGGCTCCAACCCATTCTTGCGCATATCCTGGGCTATTTGAGCACGGTGGTAGGTGCCGTGGTTAAACACATGGATAAGGATATCATAAATGGAGTTCTCGAACGACAAGCCATTGAAAGTGGTATAGGAAATAAGCTGTTGGAGGTCGACTTCTGCTGTAGTCAGGTGTTTCAACATTTCATGGGTCTGCTGCTGCATCTCCATACAAACGTCTAAGGAATGATCGTCCCAGGTCCTGACTGAGGATTGTTGACCCGTGATCCTGCTTAGCCATACCGTTTGGGCATTCATTACATGACATAAAAAATGCATTGAAGTGGCAGGCGTTTTATCCTCCAGTTGTGAAAATTGTGTGAAAATTTTTTGATTAGCCCAATTGTTATAAAGGGACAATTTATGTAGTAATGATTTCATAAGCATTTTTACTTTTCAGCATGAATCAATTGTTTCAAGATGACCATTTGCCCTAAATGGTAATGTATATGTTCGGAGGTGCCCTGAAGATTTTTATAAGCTGTTGAATAACCCGGCAAAATAGGCTGTTGTAACCGGTTTTCATCAAAAGCCCTGATAGCCGCAGCCAGTTCATGTGCCGAATTGATATTATCAGCCTTTAGTACCTGCCATTCCTCTTCTGTATGCAAAGGCGGCACATCATAGCCGTTGCTTTCCGTCTCTGGCACATCAATACCGTTAATTCTTTGCACCATCAGCCGGTTCCAGAAAGTGATGTGGTGCAACAAGGAAGCTATTGTATTTGGGGAAGCTGCCGTCTGGCGGGTAGCATCATTGACAGTCACATCAGCCAAAGCACCTGCAATAGCAGATTCTGTCCAGTTATTGCCTTCATGCACTTCTAAAATATGCTGGGCAATGAGTTCGGTTGTTTTCATCTCTTCTCAATTTGGATTTCACCAGAAAATATTAAATTTTTTAATGATAATAATGTGACCATCAGCTTATTTTTAACATTTATCGCCATCTCAATGGTGTTCAGAAACCTTCAAACCCTGTTCTTTTTTCCCAGGTCATGAAGCAAATAATTGGCTTTATATTGAACTAAATGATAAGTTTAAGTTTTATAAACCTTTATATAAAATTAACCTGTTTATTTTAAAAAGCATCAAAAAGCGATGAGACAAAGGGAACAAATTATTCACAATTATGTTAATGCTTATAACAACTTCGACATTGATGGTATGTTAATTCACCTGGATCCTGATATCTTATTTAAAAATGTGTCCGAAGGCGCGATTAACATGACATTGGAAGGCTTAACAGCATTTAGGGCACAGGCTGAAAAAGCGAAGAGCCTGTTTAGTCAAAGGTATCAGCAAATTATTCGGTTTAAACACGATGAACACCAAAGTGAAATAGACATCGATTATAGGGCGACTTTGGCTGTAGATTTATCGGATGAATTGAAAAAAGGCAGTAAACTTGAGCTTAAAGGAAAATCCATTTTTAAGTTTTCTCAAGACAAAATTATAGCGATAACAGATGTCAGCTGATTTCCTGCTGTTATTTTTAGGGCCTGCTTAAGCTAAAAACTTTGTAATCACCAGTTAATTTAATTCCCATGTATATAACTTAATTTATATACTTTCGTCAGGAAGTAAATAAATCGATGATTTTAGAAATTAACAATCTCACAAAGCAATACAACCGACATAAAACCGGCCTGGAGGATTATTCAATTACTATTGAAAAAGGCATTTTAGGTTTACTGGGGCCAAATGGAGCCGGTAAATCTACATTGATGAAGATCATCGCAACAATAAGTAAACCTACCACAGGAACCCTGTTTTTGAATGGCAAAGACATTGTTAAAGACCCCGACTATATTCGCAAAACCCTAGGTTACCTTCCACAGGACTTTGGGGTATACCCAAATCTTAATGCTTATGAATTTTTAGAGTATATCGCTGCAATGAAGGGTGTAGGCGGCAAGGGCTTAAGAAAAAGGATTGAAATGCTGCTGGACGGCGTAAACTTAACGGCGGAAGCGAAGAATCCGATTGGCACCTATTCCGGCGGAATGAAACAACGCATCGGCATTGCACAGGCTTTACTGAACGACCCCAAAGTGCTCATTTTTGACGAGCCCACTGTCGGACTGGATCCTGAAGAAAGGTTAAGGTTCAGACAGCTGATCGCCAATCTGGCTGAGGACTGTATCATTATCCTGTCATCACACATTATATCAGATATTGAAACCATTGCCGATGAAGTAGCCATCATGCAAAATGGAAGGCTGATTACCAAAGGATTTCAACCAGAGATCATCAAACACGCTGAAAGTAAAATCACCCTATCGGATGTTCCTGTTACCCTAAACCTGGAGGATGCTTATTTGTTCTTTACACAAAAAAACCATTAGACATGCGCTATATGTTCAGCATCGTCAAAGCAGACTACCTTCAGCGCACGCGTAGTTATGCTTTTCTGCTTACTTTAGCCATCACCATATATGTGGCATACTTATTTGTGCCTGCTCATACGGCAAATTATACTACATTAGGCGTTCACGGTTACAAAGCAGCGTTTAACGCTGCATGGGTGGGTTATCTTAGTGCCATCATGACTACGGTGATGCTGTCCTTTTATGGTTTTCTTCTAGTGAATAACAGCATCAAAAAGGATATTGAAACGGAGGTAGGGTTGATTATTGCGACAAGCCGGATCACCAACTTTCAATACTTATTAAGTAAACACATCAGTAATTATTTGGTTCTCTTAAGCATCACTGCTTGCATTTTCGTAACGAGTATCGTGATGTTCTTTATACGAGGTGGAGATCATCCTTTTATTTTGGGACACTTTGTATGGCCTTTTGTTATTTTTGCCCTTCCTGCCTTGTTTTTGGTAGCTGCACTTGCCGTTGTTGCTGAAGTATTTCTTGGCAAAAGAAGTATACTGCAATTTATTCTTTACTTTTTCTTATGTGGCGCAGTGATGGCAGGCATCAACACCGCAAACAAGGACGGGAAGAACGCGATTTTTGACCCTTTTGGTTTAAGCACCATGACGAATAGTGTGAAAAACCAGCTCAATTCAACTTATAAGGAAGACATCAAAGAAGTATCATTTGGTTTTATTTTCAAGAAACCGGAACCATTTCAGCGTTTTGAATGGGAGGGTCTAAACTGGAAAGGTTCTTTTATCGTTAGTCGCCTTCTATGGTTCTGCCTGGGATTGGGCCTTGTTTATTTCTCTTCATTCTTTTTCCATCGTTTCGATTTTAATCAAACGGCCGGTAAAACCAAGAAAAAACGTTTGAAGAAGGAACATGCAGTGCAGCTACCTATTAAGTCAGCCGGAATCAACCTATCCTTATTACCACCCATGATCGCTGACTACAGTATATTACCTTTTATAAAGACAGAATTGTTATTACTGATCAGGAAAGGCAATAAATGGTTTTGGGTAGTTAATGGGGCTTTATGGCTGTCGACTTTTTTTGCCCCCCTATCCCTTGCACATACCTACCTGCTCCCTGTGCTATGGTTTCTGCAGGTAAGCCGGTGGTCTGATATAGCTACAAGAGAAAAAACTGGCAGACTTCATTATTTCACTTATGCGTCATATAGGCCATTATTTAGAATGTTGCCCGCCCAAATTCTGGCAGGCATTCTCCTTGCGATTTTACTTGCGTTACCGGTATTGTTGCGTTATACATTTTTGATGGATTACCATACCGTTGGCCATATCTTAAACGGGGCATTCCTCGTTGTTTTGTCAGCTATATTCCTGGGCATGATCAGCGGAGGTAAAAAGTTATTTGAAATCTTGTTCTTCCTGCTTACTTATGCTGTATTGAACAAAATACCCTGGACAGACTACCTGGGCACTATGCCACATGATTACAATTATATACTGATCATTTTTGTAATCAATGCAACTTTAGCATTTACCAGTTTTTGGATACGAAGCTACCAGTTAAGACATTTATAAAAAGGCAGAAAGAACTAAATTAAGTTATTTATCGGTATCTTAGTTTAGCAAAATTTAGCAGAAATATTTCCAATATGCTAATATTTAAAGCCTCTTTACTGATCCTTTTTATTGCTTTTACCCAACAGGGAAGGGCACAAATGGCCATCACTTTGGATAAAGTTGTTGGAAGCATCACTATATACGATTCACGACGGCAGGAATGGTTTTTTAGCGACACCAGGGATGCGAGGAAGCCTACCCTACCAGCATCCACCTTTAAGATATTAAACTCCCTTATTGCGTTAGAAACAGGGGCCATAAAAAATGAAAATCAGGTTCTGAAGTGGGATGGTGTTCCTAAAAGTTTTCTTGGCAGAAACATCGCTGTGTGGAATAAAGACACCGACCTGAAAACCGCTTATAAGAATTCCACTGTTTGGTTTGACGTGGAGCTCGCCAAAAAAATAAAGAGAAAGAACTACAAAAAGTACTTGTCATTATGTGAATATGGCAACCTTGATTTTTCTGAGAAAGGAGTAGATTTCTGGAATTACGGGAACTACGGCATTAGTCCCGTCAATCAAGTCATGTTCTTAAGGAAGGTCTACAACAATGACCTGCCCTTTTCTAAAAAGCACATCGCTATTGTAAAGAAAATGATGATCTCGGAACAAACGGACAGTTATATTTTACGGGATAACACAGGATTGACAAGGAAAGATGGACAAGACATCGGCTGGTGGGTAGGTTATATTGAAACGAAAAACAATGTGTATTTCTTTGCGACCAGGCTAATTAAAAGTTCGATGGAGGTGGAACCCTATTTTGCCACCTACAAAAAGGCGGTAACCAGGCATGTATTGCAGGATATTGGTAGTTTTAACTAACAAATCCAGCGTAAAACAAAATAAAACCCCTGTTCTCTTGCGTATTTGAAATAATCTTGTAAATTGCTGCTATGAAGTTAAGTGTTTTAGTGCTCATCACTGCGCTTGTTGTGGGGCTATCTATGGGTTTAGTCAATTATTATTTCCAAAACAGTTGGTATTACATGTCTATCGCTTTTGGTATCTCATTTATTACCAGCTACATCGTATTTTATTATCTGCTTGAAAAATACATTTATTCAAAAATTAAACTGATTTATAAGCTCATCCATAACTTAAAATTAGGAAAGGACCTTAAAGATGCTTTGGGAGAGTATGTCAGCAATGACCCCATTAATGATGTAGAACAGGAAGTAAAAGATTGGGCAGGCGCCAAAAAGAAAGAAATCGATATCTTGAAACAACAGGAACAGTTTAGAAGAGAGTTTTTATCTAACGTTTCACATGAATTTAAAACACCTTTATTTGCCATTCAGGGTTATATTGAAGCGTTGGAAGATTGTATTGAAGATGATCCGGATCGAGCGGCTGGTTTCTTAAAGAAGGCAGAGAAAAACGTGGAGCGTTTAACATACCTCATCAACGACCTGGATGCGATCTCTAAATTAGAGAGTGGACAGGTGCCCATCAATTTCGAAAAATTCGACTTTGTCATGCTGGCAAAAGAAGTGATGGAAACCATGGAAGATAAAGCTAAAATTAAAGATATCAGGCTGTCTTTCAAGGAAAAATACACACATCCGGCCATGGTAATGGCTGACCGGGAAAAAATCAGACAAGTTATGCTCAACTTGATCCAGAATTCATTGAAATATGGAAAAGACCATGGTTCGACTGCCATTAAGATATTTGAATTGCACGACCAGTATTTAATTGAAGTAACAGATGATGGTGTGGGTATCGAGGAGAAACACCTATCAAGGTTATTCGAACGTTTTTACAGAATAGATTCACACCGGTCGAGGGAAATTGGGGGTACAGGTTTAGGCTTGGCTATCGTGAAGCATATTCTGGAAGCACACCAACAAATCATATCGGTAAGAAGTACCCAACAAATAGGTACTACGTTCGCTTTTACCCTGGCAAAAGCAAGTTAAGCTTTTAACGAGGAAGAAGTGGCAAGACCGATCCTAATTGACAAGTTGAGGTAACGCAAAGTTAATTTAATATTAATTATAATAATCTTAACACTTAACATTAAATTAACATTGCAATCCTACTTTTGTAAAAATTTTATTTTGGATCTGGAAGATTCAAATTTCCACGCCCCAAAATAAAAGAAATTAAAACACAAGATGAACGATATTTTTAAGTTCTTTACTCCGAAAGATAAGAAGTTCCAGCCGCTTTTTGAGCAAGCTGCAAATAACACATTGAAGATCTCTGAAGCGTTATTAATTGCGCTAAATACTTCTGATCTCGAAAAAAGAAAAGAACATATTAAGGAAATCGGGCGCCTTGAACATGTGGGGGACGAGATTACCCATTCAATCTTCCTTGAATTAAGTAAAAATTTCATCACTCCGTTTGACAGGGAAGATATTCACTCTCTGGCCAGTGCTGTGGATGACATTGCCGATTACATTCATGCTTCGGCAACCAATATTGAATTATATAATATTGTTAAAATAGGCGATTCGATGATTAAGCTGGCTGAATTGCTGGTTGAAATGTGTACAGATTTAGAGAAGGCGATCAAAGAACTAAGAAGTTTCAAAAATATTCGTGTAATTGCTGATGCCTGCGTGAGAATTAACAGTGGGGAAAACAAGGCGGATTACATCTGTAACCTGGCCATTGCCCGTTTATTTGAATTCGAAACAAATGCCATTGAATTGATTAAACAAAAAGAAGTTCTACAAACCCTTGAACTTGCTACAGATAAATGCGAAGATGCAGCGAATGTGTTGGAATCTATTTTGGTAAAGAACGCTTAAACATCTAAAAATGGAATACACCTTACTGGTCGTTGTAGTTATACTGGCTATTGGTTTCGACTATATCAACGGTTTTCATGATGCCGCGAATTCTATTGCAACAATTGTTTCAACAAAAGTATTAACCCCTTTTCAAGCTGTACTTTGGGCTGCAGTTTTCAACTTTGCAGCTTACTTTTACTTCACAGACCACAAAGTGGCGAATACCATTGCCAAGACGGTGGTTGAAAACTATATTACACTGGAAGTGATCCTCGCTGGTCTCCTCGCCGCAATTTCCTGGAATTTATTTACCTGGTGGTATGGCATTCCTTCAAGTTCTTCGCATACTTTAATCGGTGGATTTGCCGGTGCAGGTATGGCGAAAGCACTTTTTATGGGCGACAGCGCCTTATTGGCAATTAACTTTGGCCCAATCTTCAAAGTGGTGGCCTTTATAGTCCTAGCTCCGGTAATGGGTGCACTGATTTCGGTGATCATATCGATTATTATCATGCACCTGGCGAAAAACGCAAGGCCTTCGGTCGCCGAGAAGTGGTTTAAAAGACTCCAACTGATTTCTTCTGCAGCACTTAGCTTTACCCATGGTGGTAACGATGCACAAAAGGTAATGGGTATCATTTATGTGGCCATGGTTGCAGGTAACGCACTTAATTCGGGAGATACCATGCCGGAATGGATTCCAATATCCTGTTATGCGGCCATCGCCCTGGGCACCATGAGTGGTGGCTGGAAGATTGTCAAAACTATGGGATCTAAAATCACCAAAGTAAATGCATTTGAGGGCGTAGCAGCAGAAACTGCGGGTGCAGTAACCCTGGGCATCACCGAGCATTTTGGTATTCCGGTTTCCACGACACATACCATTACGGGATCTATTGTTGGGGTAGGACTATTAAAAAGGGTGTCCGCAGTTCGCTGGGGTGTTACCGTGAGCTTACTCTGGGCTTGGGTATTGACGATCCCGGTTTCAGCAGTACTGGCAGGACTCGTATTTACGATCATCCACTTGCTATTCTTTTAAGACACCTTAAAACCCGATACTCAAACTGACTTTATTAGGTCCATTTTTCGGCAACTCCCATTTAGGCCCTTCCATCACCAGCCGGACAGCCTCATCGGAGTAAGCTTTTCCGGGGGTTTTTAAAATCTGGATGGCCTCGGCCTGGCCGTTTTGCTGTACCTGGAAAGTAAGATTTACCATCTCGTGGATCTTACTGCCCTTTAGCCGGTTGTTTTTCTCGAGATATGTCTGGTAGGCCTGGTAACCTCCTACCGGCTGTGCATTTGTTAAATAAGTGGTTACCGTATCTTGTTGTTGGGCCCGCTGATTTCTCGCGGCATTATCCTTCATCCAAAACACGATGCTCACTGCAATGAACAAAACGGCCGCAGCGGCGGCAATACTTAGACGCTGCCAGGTATAAACACTATGTTTCTTATGGCTTTTCTGTTGTGCCACCCGGTCATGCAATTGTTTTTGCAATAAGGATAAGGTTTGGAGCGAGCGCTTGGGAGATTCAGATAAACCTGCCAATGCCTCGGCCACAAAGGGATCTTCCAGGGCATGCAGCTCCACCTGATGCATCTCTGAGGCATCCAGCTTACCGTCTAGGTAATCTTCTAATACTGCTGTTGCTAACCAATCTCTATTCACGGCTGTTTTTTTCGATACAATTCTTTAAATTCCTTTTTCCATTCTGGATATAGCTTTTCACTTTATTCAGGTCATAACCTGTAATTTCAGTGATTTCTTTATAGCATTTCTCCTTCAAATAAAACAAATCTACACTAATGCGCTGTTCTTCAGGGAGGCTCTCCATGCACTTCTCCATCAAGGTGAGCTGCTGTTCCTTTGTATCGTCTATATTTAGATGCACAAATTCCGTGTTTTCCACAAATGTATCCTCAATAGACACGGTTTTATTCTTACCCGACTTCCGAAGGGCCATCAGGCAATGATTACGGCAAAGCACATGAAGCCAGCTTTTGAAATTCTGCACCTCATGGATCTTTAATTTTTGAATAAGCTCTTCAAAAATGTGCATCACGGCATCCTGACTCTTGGCTTCATCCTGCAAGTACTTCAGGCACACCCCGTAAACCAAATGCATGTAGCGCCCATACAATTCACCCAGCACTTCCAGGTCGCCCGTTTTTTTATAAAGGGCAATCAAGGCTGCGTCATCTTGGGCCGGGCTACCGGGTTTTGCTTTGATTAACTTCAAGGTCTTGTTTGGCTAAATCTACTCAAGTATAATTATTTTTTCTGACAGATGCAGCGATGGCAGCACATTTGCTAAGTACACCTAAAATTTAGCATGAATAAAATAAGTACTTTATTAGTCGGCGCCTTTCTAATCTTATTAAGTGGATGTGATGTACAAAGTCAGGCACAACTTGGCAGCATATTAAAACAGATCCCTAATTCCGGCAACCCCACCACACAGGAAATTGGATTGGGTATCAAGCAAGCATTGGAGTTTGGAACTTCGGCAGGAGCAGACAAACTCGCAGCCAAGGATGGCTTTTTAGGTAATATGGCTGTAAAAATATTATTTCCTTCAGAAGCACAAAAGGTAGAAAAAACTTTGCGCACGTTAGGGCTTGGTTCTCTGGCAGATAACGTAGTCATCAGTTTAAACCGGGCTGCAGAAGATGCCGCAAAAGAGGCTAAACCAATTTTTATTTCCGCCATCAAACAGATGACCATCACAGATGCCACCAATATTTTGCTGGGAAATAATGACGCAGCGACTGCTTATTTTAAGCGTGTAACCACCTCACAGCTCATGGAGCGCTTTAAACCGGTGATCAACAACAGCTTAAATAAAGTTGGGGCAACAAAATACTGGGGCGATGCCGCTTCCAGATATAACAAAATTCCACTGGTGAACCCGGTAAATACAGACCTCTCCGCCTACGTTGCTCAGAAAGCAATTGAAGGTATGTTTATCCAGATTGCACAGGAAGAATTAAAAATCAGAAGTGATTTCAACTCCCGCTCCACATCACTTTTACAAAAAGTGTTTGGCTATGCCGATAGGAATAAATAAATATTTAAGTTACTTTTATAAAATACATAGTAACAATCAAGTACATTGGATTTCAAAGATTTTAAATTTAACCCTCAACTATTAGAGGGTTTACTGGCCATGGGATTTCGCAACGCCACCCCCATTCAGGAACAGGCGATCCCTATCATATTAGATAAAAAAGATTTAATTGCCTGCGCGCAAACAGGTACGGGAAAAACCGGCGCTTACCTTTTACCCATCATGAACATGATCAGTGAAACGGAAGACAGGCATAATAACACCCTTATTTTAGCGCCCACAAGGGAATTAGCGCAACAAATAGATATGCAGGTGGAAGCACTTTCTTATTTCACCAATATCAGCTCTTTAACGGTATATGGTGGTGGGGATGGCATAGCTTATGAACAGCAAAAAAGGTCCATGCGTGAAGGTGTCGACCTGATTATCGCTACACCGGGCAGGCTGATTTCTCACCTTTCTTCAGGTTTGCTGAAACTGGATAAGTTGCAGCACCTGGTATTGGACGAGGCTGACCGCATGCTGGACATGGGCTTTTATGATGACATCATGAAAATCATCAGTTTTCTTCCTGAAAAAAGACAAACGGTGATGTTCTCGGCTACCATGCCTCCAAAAATAAGGACCATGGCAGCAAAGCTGCTTAAAGACCCATTACAGATTAGTCTGGCGATCTCTAAACCTGCAGAAGGCATTGATCAACAGATATATAAGGTGCATGACGATCAAAAAGTACCTTTGTTGACCGGTATATTAAAAAGCGGCCAATATAAGAGCATCATCGTATTTGCTTCTACAAAAGATAAGGTAAAAAATCTCGGTAAAGTTTTCAGGACCCATGGTTTAAAAGCAGAGGCTTTTCATTCAGACCTGGATCAAAAGGAACGCGAGAGCATTTTACAAACTTTTAAAAGCAAGAATTTACCGATCCTGATTGGTACAGATGTGCTGAGCCGTGGTATCGATGTGGAAGGCATAGACCTGGTGGTGAACTTTGATGTTCCCCATGATGCGGAAGATTATGTGCACAGAATTGGCCGTACAGCAAGGGCAGAAACTAAAGGAACTGCCATTACCCTGGTTAATGGACGCGATAAACGCAAGCTGGAAAGCATAGAAAAGCTCATTGAACGGAAGATTGATATTAAAGAATTACCGGAAAAGATTGCAGCCATTGAGGCCATCCACAGACCCGAGCCTGCAAGAAACAACCGGCCACAGCAAAAAAAAGTATGGCATAAAAAGAAGGCTGTATAACAGCGTTTAATATCTTTATATGATGCAAAACCTACCCCCTTTAGCCGAACGGATGCGCCCACAAAATTTGGATGAGTATGTCGGCCAAAAGCACCTGGTAGGCCCTGATGCCGTATTAAGAAAGGCAATTTTAAGTGGACAACTGCCGTCCATGATTTTCTGGGGACCGCCGGGTGTGGGTAAAACTACCTTGGCTTATATCATTTCCCAAACTTTAGACCGCCCCTTTTTTAACCTTAGTGCTATTAATTCCGGCGTTAAGGATATCAGGGAGGTCATCGATAAAGCAGCCCAACTCAAAGACAGTTTCCTGGGCCTTCCTATATTATTCATAGATGAGATCCATCGTTTCAGCAAATCGCAGCAGGACAGCCTGCTGGGAGCGGTTGAACGTGGATTGGTTACACTGATTGGCGCCACTACAGAGAACCCTTCTTTTGAAGTCATCTCCGCCCTGCTTTCCAGGTGTCAGGTTTACATTTTAAAGTCTTTGGATGAGCAGGAATTGACAGGACTGTTACAAACCGCGCTGCAGCAGGATGTGCTACTCAAAGAAAAAAACATCATCATCAAGGAGCATGAAGCATTGATCCGCCTTTCAGGTGGTGATGCGAGGAAGCTGCTCAATGTACTTGAAATTGCTGTAAATGGCATTGGTGGAACGGAAGTCATCCTGACCAATGAAAACGTGCTGCAACATGCACAGCAAAACCTGGCCTTGTATGATAAGGCCGGTGAACAGCATTACGATATTATCTCTGCATTTATCAAATCCATCCGTGGCAGCGACCCTAATGGCGCTGTGTATTGGCTGGCAAGAATGATTGAAGGTGGTGAAGACCCCCTATTTATTGCCAGAAGGCTGGTGATCCTTGCTGCAGAAGATATTGGCAATGCCAACCCCAACGCCCTGCTTCTGGCAAATAACTGCTTCCAGGCCGTTAATGTGATCGGTTTCCCTGAATCAAGGATCATACTTTCCCAGGCTGTGACTTACCTGGCCTCATCGGCCAAAAGCAACGCCGCTTACGAAGCGATCAATAAAGCCCAGCAGATGGTAAAAGAAACCGGCAATTTGCCCGTCCCGCTGCACCTGCGCAATGCACCGACAAAGCTGATGAAGAACATTGGTTATGGAAAAGATTACCAATATTCACATGGCTATGAAGGAAACTTTTCTCCACAGGAATACCTGCCGGAGGAACTGAGCGGCACCAAATTATACGATCCGGGGAAAAACCCTGCAGAAGAGAAGCTCAGGGAAAAGTTAAGACAAAACTGGAAGAAAAAATACAATTACTAAAGACAAACACCAATTATATGCTCCTCACCTTTTTAAGTCACCAGTGGACCGGCTTCTGGAGATCACGTAATAAAGGCAGCCACATTGCCGTTCAGGTGATCATGGGCCTGCTGGTCCTCTATCTGCTTGCCTGTGCATTTTTAGTCGGAATTGCCATGGATAAAATCATTATCCAACTTTTGCCGGATAAAGAAGTTATCATGGTTTTCAATGGCTTGATTCTTTATTACTTCGCGGTAGATTTCCTGATGAGGTTACAATTGCAGGAACTTCCCACCCTTGCCGTAGTGCCCTATCTGCATTTAAATATCCGCAAAAATCAGCTGGTTAACTTTTTGAATGTAAGCGCCCTGTTTTCGCCTTTCAACCTGATCCCGATATTTGTATTTTTCCCTTTTTGCCTGTTGGAAATTGCAGACAGCTACGGTTCAGCCGCAAGCATCATGTATATGGTCTCTATTTTCTCCCTCGCTATTTTCAATAACTACCTTGTTTTATATGTAAAACGCCTATCAACAGCAAGTACAGCTTTTGTATTTGGGGGTTTGCTCTTGCTGCTCAGTCTGGCCGCACTGGAATATTACCAGGTATTTTCTATAGCCGAATTATCCAACCAGGTATTTCACCTTCTTGCCCAACAGCCTTTAACGGGCTTGTTATTTCCCGTGATGGCATTGGTCATTTTTATAGTCAATGCAAATTACCTAAAAAAGAATCTGTACATAGAAGAGCTCAGTACAGGCGAGAAGCTGAAAAGTGCTACCGACTACCCTTTTCTTGACCGCTTTGGGGAAGTAGGCGCGCTGGCAGCCATGGAGATTAAACTGATCTTAAGAAACAAACGTTCTAAGTCTACTGTTTCTAAAGGGCTTTTATTCATGTTCTACGGTTTTCTTTTTTACCGGGCGGAGGTGCTGGAAAAAGACCAGTTTGGGATGATGCTCTTTGCAGGGCTTTTCATGACAGGCAACATGATTTTACTTTATGGCCAGTTTATGTTTGGCTGGCAAAGTGCAGAATTCGATGGATTGATGGCCGGCAAAACTAACATCAAGAGTTTCATTAAATCAAAGTTCCTCTTGTTTACATTATCTTCCACCGTATTGACCATCATCGTGAGCCTGTACGGATTGATCAGCTGGAAGATCTTATTGATACAATTTGCTGCTTACTTTTATAGCATAGGCATAGCCACAGTAATGGTTTTGTACTTTGCCACCAGGAATTACAAACATATAGACCTGAGCAAAGGCTCTAGTTTCAACTGGCAGGGTGTAGGCGCAGCTTCCATGCTCATGAGCCTGCCTGTGTTGCTGATCCCCTTTCTGATTTACCTGCCCCTTGCTCATTATGGCAATCCTTACCACGGTTTGGCCGGAATAGCAGTCCTAGGTATCGCCGGACTATTTACCCGAAATTTCTGGGTTGATTTTTTAGTGAAAGAATTTAATAAAAGAAAATACAAAATAGCCGAAGGCTTTAGAGAACGCTCATGATTGTAGAAATAAAGAATTTAAAGAAAGTCTACGGCGGAAAGACGGTCGTAAACATTGAAGATTTACAAATCAACGCTGGTGAAACGATTGGCGTGGTGGGCAATAACGGTGCCGGCAAGACCACGCTCTTCAGAATGTTGCTCGACCTGATCAGGCCAGATGCTGGGATCATCCTGTCTAAGGATATTAACGTGGCCCAAAATGACCAATGGAAGAACTATACAGCATCTTTTCTCGATGAAGGCTTTCTTATTGATTACCTGACTCCTGAAGAATATTTTGTTTTTATTGGAAGTCTGCAGCAGCAAAGCGTTTCAGCTGTGATGGAAAATTTGCAACAATTTGAGGAGTTTTTCAACAGGGAACTCCTGAACAGCGGAAAATACATCAGGGATTTTTCGAAGGGAAACCAAAATAAAATTGGCATTGCGGCGGCCATGATGCAACACCCCGAGCTGCTGGTGCTAGACGAACCTTTCGCGAATTTAGATCCAACGACACAAATCAGGCTAAAAACCTTGCTGAAAAGTTTAAAGTCGGGGCAGCAGGTGGCGACCCTAATATCCAGTCATGATTTGAACCACGTGACAGACGTGTGTAACCGCATAATTTTAATGGAAAAAGGCAATATAATTAAGGATATACCCACCAATGAAAACACCCTTGAGGAATTAAACGCTTATTTTTCTGATGAAATTGTATTGTAAAGTGTACAAAAAATAAAAGTATAGCAGGCCTATTCATAAAAAATTAACCAGTAAACCCTATAATCCCTTTAGTTTAAGGATTGGCATTTAGTTTGACTAAGGTTAAATAATTACAAACTCGAACAAAACAAAATGGTTACTTCAAAATTAAGAATAGCAACATTCAGTATCGCATTAGCAATAAGTGCAATGGCACTACAAGGCTGCGATAGTCTAACAAAAACACAAAAAGGTGCAGGCATTGGTGCTGCAGCAGGTGGTGTAATAGGCGGTATAATTGGTAAAAAAGCAGGAAACACAGCAGTAGGCGCTATTATTGGTGGTGCTGTTGGTGGTACAGCTGGTGCGTTTATTGGTAAAAGAATGGATAAACAAGCAGCGGAAATAGAGAATGCAATTCCAAGTGCAGAAGTGATCCGTGAGGGTGAAGGTATTATTGTGAAATTCGACAGTGGTATTTTGTTTGATTTTGACAGCTCAAACCTAAAGGCCGCAGCGAAACAAAATGTGCAAACATTGGCAAAATCATTAAATCAATACCCAGGAACAGACATCAAAGTTATTGGCCATACAGACAATAAAGGTGCAGCAGCCTATAACGTTAGCCTTTCTGAAAGAAGAGCAGCAGCAGTTAAAGCTTATGCAGTAGCACAAGGCGTACCGGCTTCGAGGTTAATTACCTTAGGAAAAGGTTTCAGCGAACCAATTGCAGACAATGCAACGGATGATGGAAGAGCTGCTAACCGTCGTGTGGAAATTGTAATTGTTGCCAACGATCAGCTTAAAGAAGAAGCTAAAAAACAAAGCTAAAAAGACTTTACATCTACCTATAAAAACAAAAACCCGTTGTACGCAAGTACTTCGGGTTTTTTAGTTTTATCCTCTTTAAGTTTGTCCTATTCTTCCCTGTATATATCTTCGAAATAATCAATAGCCAGTGACTTCAACAGTAGTTCCTGCTCCATCATGGCATAAGAAGGCACAGGCTTAATGAGCTTCCAATGTGGCCAGCCATCCTGGTCAAGCCCTTCTAATTCATAAAAACCCATTTCACTTAACAAGCGGCAGGTAGCAATATGCATTAACTCTTCTTTTTGCCTTTTACTAAACTTCCCTGGCCCCTTGCCCAGTTCCTGTACGCCAATTAAAAACAAGATGACTTTAAGGTCCGGTACATCGGAATCAAATTCTTTAACAATCTTTTGCTGAAGAATTTTCCATTTTGCATGGATTTCTGCTGGTTTCATAAAGACAAAGATACATTTATCGAATTTGTATTCTGTATTTTTAGCCTATGGAAAAAGTGATTAAAACTGGCTTACTAGCCTATGGCATGTCTGGAAAAGTATTTCATGCACCCTTTCTGGAAGCACACCCCGGTTTCAGGTTGTCCGCCGTTACGGAAAGGCATCATAAAAATGCAGCTTCAGCTTATCCCGATATCAAAAGTTATGACACCATAGATGATCTGTTGAATGATGAAGATCTTGACCTTGTGGTCGTGAATACCCCAAACTTCAGCCATTACGATTATACCAAAAGTGCCTTACTTAAAGGGAAACATGTATTGGTAGAAAAGCCTTTTACGGCTACAGTGGCAGAGGCCAAAGAACTATTTGAACTGGCGAGAACAGTAGGTAAACAAGTGTTTGTTTACCAGAACAGGCGTTACGACAGTGGCTTTAACTCTGTAAAAAACATCATGGACCAAGGGGTACTGGGTAAACTTAACGAAGTACATTTCAGGTACGACCGTTACCGCCCAACTATTGGCCCAAAAACCTTTAAGGAAGAAATTATGCCCGCTACCGGGATGCAGTATGATCTGGGCCCGCATTTACTGGACCAGGCCATTGCCTTATTTGGTAAACCCTTACGTTTTTATAAAGTGTTAGGCAAAAACAGGAAAGACACCAAAGTAGATGACTTTTTCAGCATTCATTTAAGTTATCCCAACAGCGTCAATGTGTATGTAACGGGCAATATGCTGGTAACAGATATACAACCTGCCTTTGTATTACATGGCGAAACCGGAAGCTATATTAAAAATCATGCAGATGTGCAGGAAGATCAGCTGTTGAAGGGTATGAAGCCTTCAGACAACACTTTCGGCATTGAGGAAAGCGGCCAGGAAGGCAAGCTGACCTTAATAGATGAAGAAGGCAATAAAACGCAGCGCCAGGTTCCGGCAGAGAAAGGCAGATATATCGATTTATTTGATGCGGTTTACCAGTCGCTAACCAATGGCACAGCCTACCCCGTTAAAGAGGAGCAGGTATTGTGCCAGCTGGAAATATTGGAAGCTGAGGACGGTGTTATAGTGAGTAACAAATAAATAGATTTACAAACTACCCAATAATGCAACAATGAATTCTGTGGGCACTTCAACATGTGGGATGTGCCCGCAGCCTTCAAATTCAATTAGTTTAGCTTTTGGTATTTTAGAGGCCGTTTGTTTGCCCAATACTTTGTACTGTCCGTACTTGGTTTGCTGCTCCGGACTAAGTAAGCCTTTACCAACAATTGTTTTATCCTCTTTACCGATAAATAGTACCGTAGGCACCTTGATGTTTGGGAATTCATACAGCACCGGTTGTTCATAGATCATGGTGTAAGTCATGGCAGCTACTTTAGCCCAGCGCGGAAAATCTGCACTGTAAGTAACGCCGCCGGCAATCTGCACCAGGTAATCAAAATGAGGCCTCCACATGGTGAAATAAGAAGATTGGTAATATTTACGGGCTGTTTCTGCAGTCGCTTTCAACTCCGTCTGGTATTGTTGTTCGGTGGTTACATAAGGTACGATCTGCTTGTAATCTTCTAATCCGATTGGATTTTCAAGTAACAGTTTTTCGGTAGATTCAGGGTATAGCAAGGCAAAACGTGTGGCCAGCATGCCACCCATCGAATGGCCCAATACACTCGCTTTTTCAATGCCCAGGGAAGTTAACAAGGCCTTGTTCCAGGCTGCCATCTGGTGGAAGCTATAGTGGATGAAAGCTTTTGACGATTTGCCAAAACCGATCTGGTCTGGTACTACTACCCTGTAACCCCTGTCGGAAAGCGCTTTAATCACCTCTGTCCAGTAATAGCCACCAAAGTTTTTGCCATGGAAAAGAACCACAGTTTTTCCGTTTTCACGGTTTGTTGGCGCCACATCCATATAAGCCATCCTCAAATCCTGCCCTTCTGTCGTGATAGGGAAGAATTTAACCGGGTAAGCATATTTGACATTTTCTAAAGTGATGGAGAGCGTATCGATTTTTTGAGCTAAAACAGCCGCTGTAAATGAAAAGGACAGCAGAAACAACAGAGATATCTTTTTATACATAGTTATACTTTTACAGGAAACAATATCCGGTAGTGAAAGTTATAAATATATAGTTTTTTTATACTTTTGAGGACTAACCATAAAAAAATGAGCAAATACTTCATCGGAAACGATCGGTTAACCGTTGACGGGATTACTGAGATTTTGTGTCTGCAGTTACCGCTGAAACTAACTGCGGGAAGTATTGAAAAAATTAACCACTGCCGGCAATACCTCGACGATAAGTTAATTAATCACAAAGCTCCTATTTATGGTATCAATACCGGTTTTGGCTACCTCCAGAATGTTAAAGTGGCAGAGCAGGACTTATCCTTATTGCAACACAACCTGCTCTTGTCGCATGCCTGCGGTACCGGCGATGAAGTTCCCCACGAGCTGGTGAAGTTAATGCTGCTGCTAAAAATCCAGGCTTTAAGTTATGGTCATTCGGGTATACACCTGGCCACAGTTGAACGTTTAATTCACTTCTATAACCATCAGGTTTTACCGGTCATCTATACCCAGGGTTCATTAGGTGCTTCCGGCGATCTTGCCCCCCTTGCCCACCTGGCCCTACCCTTAATTGGTGAAGGCGAAGTTTGGTTTATGGGCGAAAAGATCTCTGCAAAAAGTTACCTGGACAAAGCTGGGCTAAAACCCCTCCAACTGCAATCAAAGGAAGGTTTGGCTTTAATTAATGGCACACAGTTCATGGCGGCTTATGGCATCCATATGCTGGGCAGGGCGCTGAGGCTAAGCGAATTTACAGACCATTGCGGTGCCTTATCGGCCGATGCTTTCAACTGCAGGATTGACCCTTTCAAATCTTTGAGTCACGATATCAGGCCCCACAAAGGACAGCTGGCCACGGCGAAGCGTTTGTACGATTTGCTGTGCGACAGTGAAATCATCAAACAGCCGAACAAACAAGTGCAGGATCCATATTCTTTCCGCTGCATGCCACAAGTACACGGTGCCAGCAGAGATGCCATTGACTATGTTAAACAGGTGTTTGATGTAGAAATAAATTCGGTAACCGACAACCCTAACATCTTTCCAGACGAGGATGAAATTATATCTGCAGGTAATTTCCACGGACAGCCACTGGCTTTGGCTTTGGATTTCCTGTGCATCGCTTTAGCAGAACTCGGCTCTATTTCTGAACGAAGAACTTTCCAGCTCATTTCCGGTCAGCGGGGATTACCCAGCTTTCTGGTTAAGAACGCAGGATTGAACTCCGGCTTGATGATCCCTCAATATACCGCAGCTTCGATTGCCAGCGAGAATAAACAATTGTCCACCCCGGCTTCTGTAGATTCTATTGTTTCCAGCAATGGCCAGGAAGACCATGTGAGCATGGGTGCCAATGCGGCCACGAAATGTTTAAGGGTGATGGATAATGTAGAGCGCATATTAGCTATAGAGTTGCTCACCGCAGCTCAAGCCCTGGAATTCAGAAGGCCTTTGAAGACTTCACCGGTATTGGAAGAACTGGTTACAGCGTATAGGCTGGTGGTACCGGCACATGAAAATGATCGATTGCTGGCCAAAGATATTAAAGCGTCTATACATTTTTTGAAAGAATATAGTTTTAAACTATAATATCAGACATTTATTCTTAATCATTAATTTCTTAATTGATTGCCAAATCCCTGACCTTGAAGATACAAGAGCTGAAGGTGCTGGTTCAGCGTGTACTTTGGTTGTCGAAATAAAGCTGACTTTGGTCATTGTCACGCTTGAAAACAAGATTTATTGTAAACCTATTTCAGGTATTAGACAAGTAAAACACAGATGTAGGTTATTAGGGGGTTACCAGGGGGTTGGTAGGGCCTTGCTAGGGCCCGGGTAGGGCTATTGGCCCTAGCAAGACCCTACCAACGCTTTACCAAGGCTTTATAAAGGATGGGTTAATGTTAAGGGTTCGTTAGGGTTTCAGAACTGCAACCAAGCAACCTGACCCACCGATACCTATGTGGTAAAACATTAAAAATTAAAGTTAAAACAGTTGAGGCCAGAATGTCAGCGTTATGGCATAAGGTCAAACAGGATGAAACATTTGAAGATTGAGCCGCGTTCTATAAGTACAATTAAAGACGTATATTATGAATTTATTAAACGACAAAGTTGCGATTATTACCGGAGCGGCATCCGGGATAGGAAAAGCTACAGCACTGCTTCTTGCTAAAGAGGGTGCTAAAGTAGTGGTATCAGATATTAGTGAAAAAGGAAATGATACTGTCTCTGAAATTAAAAAAGCAGGCGGTGAGGCTATTTTCATAAAAGCTGACACCGCTAAAGTAGACGAAAACGAAAAATTAGTACAACAAACTGTAGCACAATACGGAGCGTTGCACATTGCATTTAATAACGCAGGAGTTGCCTCACCTCCTAAGGATACCACCGAATTTTCTGTTGAAGAATGGAATAAGGTGATCGGGATTAATCTTTCAGGTGTATTTTTTGGATTAAAGTATCAAATTCCAGCGATCATTGCTGCAGGTGGCGGGAGCATCATTAATACAGCATCAATCATGGGGGCTGTCGCACAGCTTAATCAGGTTGCTTACAATACCTCAAAACATGGCGTTATTGGCCTGACAAAATCAGCTGCACTGGAGTTCTCCAGTAAAAAAGTGAGAATTAATGCTATAGGTCCAGGATTTATCAATACGCCGATACTCGATTTTTTAAGTGAAGACGAGAAAAGTGCCCTAATAGAAAAACATCCCATAGGAAGACTAGGTGAGGCTGAAGAAGTAGCAGAGATCGTATTGTGGTTAGCTTCTGATAAAGCATCATTTGCAACGGGCACTTACTATCCAATAGACGGTGGTTACCTTGCGCAATAGTAAAGCCCGATGTGGTAAACTAATAGCGATTTAAAGATGATCTTTAATATTTTAGTTAATTTAAAATCATCATAAACCAAAAAATCCCGGACCAATTCCGGGATTTTTTGTCCTCTTACCTTCTTACTTCTTGATATTAAACGGAACGATGACCCCAAAAGTAACATTACGCCCAGGGTTAAAAATTCCAAAAGTGGGATCAGCTTCATCCAGTCTTCCCGGTTTATAGCGGCTTAAATGATCATAATATTCCTTATCCAGCAAGTTCTTTCCAGAAACATACAAGGTCAATTCCTGGTTTTTACTCAGGTTAACGGTTGTACCAACAGCAGCACTTAATAATGAATATGCTTTAGTTGGTGTTTCAAATGCGCCCACTTTGCTTTGACTGAAGTAATTATCGAGTCCAATGGAGATATAAGACTTTTTAGTGCCTGCAATTTGAGGTTCAATCCGCAGTTCATTTCTCATTGCCGCAGCAGGAATAAAGGGCAAAGGCTGCTTCGTAGCCCTGTTGGTTGCCCGGGTATAGGAGAAGCTATTTTCAAAATGCAGCAGTTCTATCGGGTGCAAGGTAAAGGAAGCCTCTACACCTCTTAAAAATGCATCACGCTGTACAGAACGGTATACCGGGTGTTCGCCAATCGTTTCGCCGGTGGTGTTATAGAAAATGTAATTATCGATATAGTTCATAAATCCACTTACACTGGCGCTGACGGTATTGCTCTGGTAATCAAAAGCCGCATCAAACTGGTAGCTGCGCTCCGGTTTTAAATCAGCACTGCCAATTTCGTAACGGAAGGCACCCTCATGGACTCCATTGGAGGAAAGTTCCGCGATATTCGGTGCCCTGAAGGCAGAACCTGCATTGGCTTTTAAACTAAAAGCATCATTAAATTCATAAGTGTAACCAACACCACCACTCAAATTGGAGAATTTATTGGAAAAATCATCGAATACAAGTTCACCATCAGCAGAATGGGCTTTCCCCTCCAGCTTGCGGTAATCGAATCTTGCCCCTGCATTGAAGGTATGCTTGTCTAAAGTTTTTTTAACATAAACAAAAGCGCCGTAGGACTGTGCATTAAAATCCGGGATCAGGGTTTCGATACCTGAAGTATTGGTGCTGTGAATAAATTCACCCGATAAACCAACAACTGGTGTCCAGCCATTATTGGCTAGAAAAGTATATTTAAAATCGTAATTATAAGTATGCATATCCAGGAATAAAGCCGGATCAGCCACGGGCTCCTCCAACTCCCTGCGCTGGTTACGCTGGTAGCCTAAAATGGTCTTTAAACTTCCCTTATCGAACAAAACATTACTGTTTAAGGCAATCTTATCATGGCGGATATCTTGTTGCGGGAAATCAAGGTCCCGGTCCTTAAACTGCTTCCTGGTAAAAACATCACCATCCTCGTCTATAAATTGTCCGGCATCATTCACCGCTGGCTCATAAAAGCCAATATTCGTACGGAAGCGCGATAAATCTAAATGAGCATAGCCCCATGATTTATTAAAGCCAAGCTGTGCATTAAAATTGGTTTCATTGAAACCTGAATTCGGCACGTAGCCCGCAGGCGTTTGGTAAGAATGGGCGTTTTTGTAAGACCCTCTTGCATGGTAAACAAAGCCGTTCTCATTACCCTGCAACATCAGGGAACTACCGCTCAAACCACTGTTGGTTGCATAATTGCTTAGAAATTCACCTTCCATGGTACCAACCGGTGCAGGGATCGCTTCCAGGATATTGATCACGCCACCCAATGCATCCGAGCCATAAAGTAAACTGGCCGGCCCCCTTAATATTTCTACCCTGTCGGCACTGTACTGGTCAATCTCAATACCATGCTCATCTCCCCATTGCTGTCCTTGTTGCTTAACGCCATTGTTCAGCGTAATGACACGGTTACCGCTTAGGCCCCTGATTACAGGTTTTGAAATGGCATTCCCGGTTGTAATTTGCGATACGCCAGGCACCCTGGAAATGGCATCTATCAAATTGGTAGAAGGATTGGTTTGTAACGCTGATTTATTGACAGTAGCGATAGAGGTGCTATTTTGTCGGTTGTCTGAACTGTTGGCAATTCCGGTAATCACCACTTCACGGCCTTCAATCACACTGGGTTCCAATGCAAAATCAGCAGTACCGATCTTCGAGAAGTCTACCGACTGGCTAAAGGTTTCGTAACCCATATACCTGATCTGGATAAGAAACTTACCCTGTGATGGAACATTTTTGAGTACAAACTCACCATCTTCATTAGTGATGGCCGAAACACGAAGGTCTGGCACAGTGATAACAGCACCTGGGAGTGCTTGTTTGGTCTCGGCATCGATAACTTTACCCTTAAATTGTATCAGCACAGTAGCAGAGCTACGCACTGTAAATAGCATAAATAGCACAGCTATCGCTAATTGGAATCGTTTCATTATGTATTTCTTTTTCAGTGATGAACAACCGTACGCTTACCAAAATTCCATCACGATCAATTGATATAGATGGTAATAATTTTGCAAAAGCAAGGTTTCATTTATTATTTAAGAAGAAGAAGTCGAATGACTTCTGTAACAGGCCGTATTAATCAGGAATTTGCTACAGGAGGACCGCGAAGAGATGTGCTGAGCAGCGCCACATAGGAACTGCCAATTACCGGCGATTGTTTTACCCAGGATTGAACGGTTAGGAAAACCTGGAAGGTCACCATGACATGGTCGTATGTTTTCTCGAAATGAGCTTTACAAACCAGACAGGTGTCGGTAGGGCTGCTGATGTGCAGCTTATGCGTACATAATTTTTCTTTTACCGGATGATGTGCTGCCTCGGGATGATGATGCAGCGCAGTCCACGGCGTTAATGCAATGGAAAACACCAGCAGCATTAAAGCTGATAAAAGTTTATTGATATGTTGACGCCTTTTTTTCAATGCTACAAAAGTACTCAAATCTTCGGAATTGCATACATTTGTTAGATAAGATAGCGCAAAAATGATGGATCAAGCCTTAGACCTCAGCCAAAGACAAACGCCGCATGGAACCCAGTTATCCTGCAAAGGATGGGTACAGGAAGCTGCATTAAGGATGCTGCTCAACAACCTTGATCCTGAAGTAGCCGAAAAGCCCGAAGAACTAATTGTTTACGGCGGCCGCGGAAAAGCAGCCAGGAATAAGGAAGCCCTGACATTGATCATCAAAGCACTGAAAAGCCTCGAAAATGATGAAACCCTGCTCATCCAGTCGGGTAAAGCGGTGGGTATCTTGCCTACTCATCCCGATGCGCCAAGAGTGTTGATCTCCAATTCGCAACTGGTGCCCAAATGGGCCACACAACAACATTTTGACGAGCTGGAGGAAAAGGGGCTGATGATGTACGGACAAATGACTGCGGGATCATGGATTTATATCGGCTCACAGGGCATTGTTCAGGGAACTTACGAAACTTATGCTGCTTTGGCCAAAAAACATTTCAAGGGCAATTTAGCAGGAACCTTGAATGTAACGGCAGGCCTTGGTGGCATGGGCGGTGCCCAACCTTTAGCAATTACAATGAATAAGGGTGTTTGCCTGGCTGCAGAGGTGGAGGAATGGCGTGTACAAAAACGCCTGGAAACCCGCTACATAGATGAAATTGAGCATGATATTGATGTGGCCATTGACAAAGCCCTGCTTTATAAACGAGAGGGAAAAGCGCTTTCCATAGGGGTAATTTGCAATGCAGTGGAGCTATTGCAGCGTTTGCTGGACAGAAATATCATCCCCGATACGTTAACCGACCAGACCTCTGCTCATGATCCCTTGTATGGTTATTTCCCTGAAGGTTTAACCGTAGCAGAAGCGCTGGCGCTACGAACTGCTGCACCCGAAGATTATGTGAAACGTGCTTATGTCACCATGGCCAAACATGTGCAGCTCATGTTGCAACTGCAGGCAAAAGGTGCTGTCACCTTTGATTACGGCAATAATTTGAGAGGCCGTGCCTTGGAGGCAGGGGTCAAAAATGCTTTTGATTTCCCGGGATTTGTGCCCGCTTATATCAGGCCTTTATTTTGTGAAGGCAAAGGCCCCTTTCGCTGGGCCGCCCTGAGTGGGGATCCGCAGGATATTTATGAAACCGATAAGGTTATATTAGAACTGTTTCCTGAAAATGAAAGTTTAAGGCAGTGGATCACGATGGCGCAGGAGCGTATTGCTTTCCAGGGTTTACCGGCAAGAATCTGCTGGTTAGGCCAAGGGGAAAGGGAAAAAGCCGGACTGGCGTTTAACCAGCTGGTGGCGGATGGTATTGTAAAGGCCCCGCTTGTAATTGGTCGTGATCATTTGGATACCGGCTCTGTGGCCTCTCCTAACCGCGAAACAGAGGCCATGCTGGATGGGTCTGATGCCGTTGCCGACTGGCCCGTGCTGAATGCCCTGATCAACACTGCAGGTGGAGCAAGCTGGGTATCGCTGCACCATGGCGGTGGCGTAGGGATCGGCTATTCCATTCATGCAGGAATGGTCATTGTTGCAGACGGCACCCCTGAGGCCGCTGCCCGGATCAAGCGGGTATTGCATAATGACCCTGCTTTAGGCGTTATCCGACATGCAGATGCGGGTTATGATATCGCTAAAGATACCCTGAGGAAACACAGGCTGGGTCTTGATTTAATATAATTTTGTTTACTTTATCCAGAATATTCATAAACATCATTTAACTTTGTATCTTAGCAACATCACAAAAACTGAAATCAATTGGCAACAGGCTTAAAATCGTATAAGAACATCCTTGTTATAGAAGATAATCATGCCATATTAGATGTGATTACCTTGGTACTCCAAAGTGAGTCGTATAAAGTAACCGGCTTAAATAAAAGCGAAGATATGCTCCTGCATATAGATGAGCTTGAGCCAGACCTGATTATATTAGACATCATGTTACCCGATGCCGATGGTCGGGTGTTACTGCAGGAACTTAGAAGCAACGTAAAAACCACGGACATCCCGGTGCTGATGATCTCTGCGCGCTACACGGAAGACAATATTCAGCATGGCGAAGTTAAACCCAATGGTTTCCTTGCCAAGCCATTTGATATTGATGACCTGCTTGACCGGATTGAAGGTATTTTAGCCGGTAAGACTTACTGCTAGGCGCCTTTGCTTTTCAGGCTCTGCATTAACTGGCTATATAAATCGTCTTCTGTTGTCGTTCTGGGTTTAAGTTTCTTAACAGTAGCTCTTTTTCCCTTTGCTTTTGCTTTGATGATTTTCATCAACTCACTGGTGTATTCATCCTTAAAGCTTTCGATGTTAAAAGGTGAAGTATATTGCTTAATCAGCGCCATCCCAACATCCAGCTCTTTTTTGTTGATGGTGTCCAATGAGGGTACATTGATATCTTCCGCGGACCTGATTTCTTCCTGAAAGCGGATCTTTGTTACGGTGATGACTTTATCCAGAGGATGGATCACGCAGAGGTTCTCTGTACTGCGCAATACAAAACGAGCGACACCCGCTTTCTTTGATTGGATCAAAGCCTTTAACAACAGCGCATAAGCTTTCTTGCCCTGGGTTTCCGGCTCGGCATAGTAAGAGGTTTCATAATAGATGGGGTTGATCTCGCTGATATCCACAAAGTTCTCCAGCTCGATCATTTTTGTCTTCTCCGGACTGGCGTCTGCGAAATCCTGGTCATCCAGAATGACATAGTTGTCGTTCATTAAATAACCCTTAACTATTTTGTCATAGGGCACTTCTTTACGGGTGTTTTCATTGATCCGCTGAAATTTGATCCTGGAATGGTCTTTGGAATCCAGCATATCCAGGTCAATACTGCTTTTTTGAACAGCTGAATATAGCTTGATGGGAATATTAACCAAACCAAAACCGATAGAACCCTTCCAAATTGATCTCATAACATGCTAAATTATGGTTAAATAACACCATCGGGCGTGAATTGTTTTTTTTGTACAGCTACCTGGGTTTAGCCATGAGCTGATAAAAGGTTGATAATGGCTTCCACGCTTAGTTTCTCCTGGTCGCCGGTCTGCATATCTTTAAGGGTCATTAAACCACTTTGCATTTCATCGCTGCCAATTAACACCACGTAAGGAATGTTTTTGGCATCCGCGTAGCTCATTTGTTTCTTCAACTTAGCCGCAGCAGGATAAAGCTCGGCTGCAATATCCGCCTGGCGCAATTGCTGTAACAAAGGCAAGGCATATTTTTCAGCCTCCAGGTCAAAATTACTGATGAGCACTTTAGTCCCCGCAATGGCATCATTAGGGAAAAGATCAAGTTCTTCCAGCACATCATAAATGCGGTCTGCACCAAAGGAAATACCAACGCCTGTTAAGCCCTTTAGGCCAAACATCCCTGTTAAATCGTCATACCTGCCGCCGCCACCAATACTGCCCATCGCTACTTCGTTGGTTTTTACCTCGAAAATACAACCTGTATAATAGTTTAAGCCCCTGGCAAGTGTAATATCCAGTTCCAGCTTCATCGCTGCCTGAGCGCCAGCAAGGGCCTGAACATAGTCAAATACGGTTTCTATTTCTGCAATACCTTTTAAACCAATTTCAGAACTGCCGAGTACCGATTTTAAACGCTCGATTTTGCTTCCATTAGAACCTTCCAGCAAAATCACTGGCTTTAAGGTATCTATGTCAGCTTCCGTAAAACCACGTTCTATCAATTCTTTAGTTACCCCATCAAAACCAATTTTATCGAGTTTATCTATCGCTACGGTCATGTCGATGATCAACTCGGGTTTGCCGATGATCTCCGCAATCCCAGATAATATTTTACGGTTGTTAATTTTAACTGTGAAGTCTTTTAAACCCAGGTTACTCAGGGCTTCCTGGTACATCAGGGTAAACTCTGCCTCATTCAACAAGCTATCAGAACCCACCACATCCGCATCGCATTGATAAAACTCACGATAACGGCCTTTTTGCGGCCTGTCAGCACGCCAAACCGGCTGCACCTGGAAACGTTTGAAGGGCAATGCAATATCGTTCTGGCGCATCACTACATAGCGTGCAAAAGGAACGGTTAAGTCATACCTTAAAGCCTTTTCACTTACCGAAGAAGTGATGGCATTGGAATTCCTGTTGTTCAGCAGTTCCGGATCCACTTTGGAGAGGAAATCTCCGCTGTTTAATATCTTAAAGATCAGCTTATCACCTTCATCCCCATACTTACCGGTTAAAGTGGAAAGATTTTCCATGGAGGGTGTTTGAATCTCCGCATAACCATATTTTTTGAATACTTTTTTAATGGTATCAAATATATAATTGCGTTTGATCATCTCCTGCGGAGAAAAGTCTCTTGTTCCTTTAACTAAAGATGGTTTAATGTTTGACATAACGGCAAAAGTACTAAAAGTAACAGGCATAAAAAAAGCTGCCGGAGCAGCTTTTTTATTTATTCTATCTTTTTTAAGAATCTTGATAACCCTTTTTTACCTAGTTTATGATCGTGGTATTAAACCAATAACCTTACAGGCTCTTCCAGCAATGCTTTTAAGGTTTGCAAGAATGCAGCACCAGTAGCACCGTCAACAGCCCTGTGGTCACAGCTTAAGGTTACTTTCATTACATTTCCAGGAACTACAGCATTGTTTTTAACAACAGGCACCTGTGAAATTCCGCCGATAGCTAAAATACAAGCATCAGGTGAATTAATGATGGCAGTAAATTCATCAATACCGAACATCCCTAAATTGGAGATGGTAAAGGTTGATCCTTCCCAGTCTGATGGCTGTAGTTTTTTTGCTTTTGCACGTTGCGCAAAATCTTTTACTTCAGCAGAGATATGAGACAGTGATTTCCCGTCCGCAAAGCGAACAACCGGAACCAACAGACCATCTTCAACTGCTACGGCAACACCAATGTTCACATGCTCATTGTAACGGATTTTATCTCCTAACCACGATGAATTTACATTTGGATGCTGTTTTAAAGCTATCGCAACTGCTTTTAACACCATGTCATTGTAAGAAATTTTAACCGGGGCATATTCGTTGATCTTTGAACGGGCAGCAATTGCGCCATCCATATCAATGCTCATGGTTAAGTAGAAATGAGGAGCAGTAAACAAACTTTCACTTAAACGTTTGGCAATTACCTTACGCATTTGTGTAACTGGCTTCTCTGTAAATTTCTCTTCACCGATATACTGAGGAATTTTAACCGCTGCTTTATCCGCTGCTGCAGGTGCCGGGGCAGCTGCTGCGGCCGGTGCTGCAGGTTTATAGTTCTCTATATCTTTTTTAATAATTCTTCCGCCGTCAGCACTACCTGCAACTTGTGCAAGGTCAATGCCTTTTTCTTTGGCTATTCTTTTAGCTAAAGGAGAAGCTTTAACTCTACCTCCATCAGCATTAACAACTTGTTTTTCTTCAGCTGGTGCAGCTTCAGGAGCTTCTTCAGGAACCGGGGCAGCGTCAGTTTTACCTGTTGCTGCTGCAGCAGGAGCATCGCCCTGGTTTAGAATTCCACTGATGTCAGTGCCTTCCGGACCTACGATGGCAATAATGCCGTTTACTTTAGCCGCCTGGCCTTTTTCTACACCAATATGCAATAAAGTACCTTCTGCATAACCCATTACTTCCATTGTAGCCTTATCGGTTTCAACATCAGCAAGGATATCATCATCTTTCACTTTATCACCAACTTTTTTATGCCATTCGGCAATAACGCCCTCAGTCATGGTATCGCTTAACAAGGGCATACGCACCACAGTAACACCCATTTTCTCCAAATCAGCTTCAGACAATGCCGGGGCAGTTGCTGCTGCTTTTTCAGGAGCTGGTGTTTCTTTGTTAGCTGGTGCTTCTGCAGCTGCTTCTTCAGGAGCGGCAGCACCTGTATCTTCAGCTGCTAATACAGCCTTATAATCTTCGCCATCTTTACCTACAACGGCAATAACAGCATCAACCGGAACCGCTTTACCTTCTTCTACACCAATGTATAAAACAGTACCGTCCCAATATGATTCTAAATCCATGGTCGCCTTATCGGTTTCCACTTCAGCCATCACATCACCGCTTTTAATTTTATCGCCAACTTTAACATGCCACTTTGCCATCACCCCTTCGGTCATGGTATCACTCATTTTGGGCATTCTAACTACTTCAGCCATTCTATAATTTATATGAAATATGTTAAAAATTAATCAAGTACATAAGGATAATCCGCTTGTACGTACACATCCTTGTACAATTCTGATGCATCCGGCCAAGGAGACTCTTCTGCAAACTTCACAGATTCATCAACAATCTGCTTCACTTTAGCTTCAATCTCTTCAATCCAGGCTTGATCAGCATATTTCTTCTCTAGAATCTCTTCTCTTACCAGTTCAATCGGATCCTTCGCTTTATACGATTCTAATTCTTCTTTAGTACGGTATTTTGCAGGGTCAGACATCGAGTGACCACGGTAGCGATAAGTACGCATTTCAAGGAAAGTTGGTCCTTCACCATTACGAGCTCTTTGTGCAGCTTCATCCATTGCGTTGTGAACAGCAACAGGATCCATGCCGTCTACAGGAGCACATGGCATATCGAAACCTAAACCAAGTTTATAAATATCATTCATGTTAGTGGTACGCTCTACTGAGGTTCCCATAGCATAACCATTATTTTCACACACAAAAATTACAGGAAGTTTCCAAAGCATCGCCATATTGAATGCTTCATTTAAAGCACCCTGACGAACAGCTCCATCACCCATGTAACAAACATTTAAATTTTTTGTGCCTTTATATTTTTCAGCAAATGCAATACCAGCACCCAAAGGAATTTGACCGCCAACAATGCCGTGGCCGCCATAAAAATTAAATTCTTTGCTGAACAAGTGCATGGAACCACCTTTACCTTTAGAGCAACCGGTAATTTTGCCGTACATCTCTGCCATAATGCTGTTTGCACTAACGCCTTTTGCCAAAGCATGTGCATGATCCCGGTAAGCAGTAATCATGGAGTCTTCAGGTTCTAACGCTGAGATCGCTCCGGCAACAACCGCTTCCTGACCAATGTATAGGTGACAAAAACCGCGAATTTTTTGTTGTCCGTAAAGCTGACCAGTTTTTTCTTCGAATTTGCGCATTAGCAGCATCGACTCAAACCACTTCAAATAGGTATCTTTATTAATTTCTTTTGCACTCATTTTGGGTGTTGATTTTTTTATGAGAGCAAATCTACTTTTTTATTGTATTAAAGTGAAAGATTTGAATGTAAATTACACAAGGGTAGTTCACAAAATGTGGAAAACTTTCATATTTCTCTCTGTAACATTTGGATCACATTTGTAAAAAGCATAGTTTTGGAAACCTGACAATAAGCCCTTGTGGTGTACGTTTAAGTGCAAGTGCATTTTTACCCAAACTTAACAGTATAACATGATTAAAAAATATTTGATTTCTACGCTAATTGTCCTTTGCGGCTCAACAGCTGTATTTGCACAATCCAAGTCCAAAGAAACCAATAAAGTAGAGGATCCAGACAACCTGGCATCTCAGTATTTTTCTCAAGTGATGGGTGTTGCTATGGACGCGACCTCTAACATCAAACTTTACAAATTTATTTATGAATGGATAGGTACTCCTTACCGTTTTGGTGGCAACACCGAAAAAGGTATCGACTGCTCTGCATTCACAAAAGCGATATACGATAAAGTTTTCAACACAACCATCTTAAGAAATTCCCGTGATATTTTCAGCATGGTGAATCCTCTTCCTAAAGACGAATTAAGAGAGGGTGATTTAGTGTTTTTCAAAATTAAAAGTAAGAGTATTTCACATATCGGCATATATTTAGGAGACGATCGCTTTGCGCACGCTTCTTCATCCAGGGGTGTTGTCATCAGCAACCTGAACGAGCCTTATTACTCCCGGTACTTTTATAAAGGCGGAAGAATTTTAGATGCCGTTAAAAATGACCTGGTAGAAGAATAAAAAATATAAGTAAAAATCCCCTTGAATATTTCAAGGGGATTTTTTTATGCCTTTATTTTTCTCTTCGTTTTTCCCTTGGTTAAGGCCTAACTTAAATCAGACTTAAAATCCCCATGGAACGCTTGTTCCGTTTTAAAGCTGCAAATCAGGTAACAATGGAAGTACATTGAATCAGAAAGGTGTCTCTAAGCTTCGTCTTTCGTGTTTCTCACTAAGCCTATACCCGAAACGAAGAAGATAATCCCGATGATACCCGCAACTACTAATTCACGTGTTTGAATTGTGTGGTTAACAAAACCAATCCCGGCATAGATCAATCCGATGATTCCTAAAATTGTTAAGATTGTCCCAAAAATACGTTTTACATTCATAAGTGTTCGTTTATATTCAGGCAAATACAATATCTATGCCGTTAATGAATTAACCTTAAAACAACAAGGCTCCTGCATCGTAGATACAGGAGCCTTGTATAGATTTAAAATACTTTTGCGCTTACTTCTTCATTCGCATTAAATCAGCCATCACAAGCAGGCTTTCATCTTCCATGAAATCAAAAGTTTCTTCTTTCTTGATCTTATCACCTTTTTTAACTGGCGGTAAACCCCTCAAGGCTCTTAACTTATTAGCCCTATCGAGTGCGCTTGCCTCAAGACTATCTCTTTCAGCTTTCAATTTATTGATGTTGAGACTAACGGATGTTTCCTTATCACGTTTTTTCATGTCTTCAATTTCCTTCTGCAGCATTTTATATTCAAGCGAGTTTTTCATTCGCTCTTCATGAAGGTTAACAAGGCTGGATCTGGTCGTAGTAAGATCCTTTATAGGCGCAAATTCCGACTTCTGGATCACATCCCAAGGCAATGCTGATGGTTCTGTATCCTCACCTATTTTGTCCATAGGGAAAACGGATGGGAATACGACATCAGGCAGTACACCTTTATGCTGGGTACTGCTGCCATTAACGCGGTAAAATTTAGCCATCGTTAAATTGATCTGTCCTAACTGCGGAATCACAGGCGGGGTACCAGCAGTAGTAGAATTAGTTCCTTTATTTACCAGTGCAGCCAGGCGCTGTAATAAGGAGCGGTTAACCAGGCTGTTTAAATCAATAGACGATTGTACGGTACCTTTACCATAAGTTTGAGTGCCCATGATAATCCCACGGCCATAATCCTGGATAGCTCCGGCAAAAATCTCTGATGCAGATGCACTCAGGCGGTCTACCATTACCCCTAACGGACCTTCCCATGCTGCTCCGGCGTTGTTATCATCACTCACTTCAATATCTCCCCTCAAATCCTTAACCTGCACCACAGGCCCCTGATCGATGAACAAACCGGTTAAACTGATGGCTTCCAGTAAAGAGCCGCCACCATTAGCCCTTAGATCCATTACAATCGCATCCACCTTATCAATCCTTTTCAAGGTATCAAGCAATAACTTCACATCACGGGTAGTGCTTTTATAATTTGGGTCGCCAGCTTTAGCCGCTTTGAAGTCCGCATAAAAAGCGGGCACTTTAATAATTCCCACTTTATAGGTCTGACCTTCAGACTTAATGGTTTTAACTTCTTTCTGGGCAGATGATTCTTCCAGGATGATCTTTTCCCTTACCAATTCAATAATGACTGGTTTAGCAGACATCTCCTGGCCAGAAGGAATGATCTTCAACCTCACCTTGGTGCCTTTAGGGCCCTTGATCTTAGATACAGAGTTTTCTATTCTCCAACCGATGATGTCTTCAAATTCACCACTACCTTGGGCAACCCCAATGATACGATCGCCCGCACTCAGCAGCTTACTCCTGAACGCTGGTCCGCCGGGAATGATCTCCGCGATTTTAAGCACTTCGTTTTCCAGTTGCAGCCTTGCACCAATTCCTTCGAAAGAACGGGCCATATCTTCATTGAAAGCAACAGCATTGGAAGGGTTAAAATAACTGGTATGCGGATCGATGGTTTCGGTAAATGCATCCATGGCCGACTGAAACACGTCCTGGTTATTTATTTTAGAAACCTGGGATTTTAAATTGGTATATCTCTTGGTCAGTGTTTCCACATTTTTATCTGTCGGTGTACCGGCAATTTGAAGGTTAACGAGTTCATACTTCACTCTCTTCTTCCAAATGTCGTTTAACTCCGCCGAGGATGTTGCCCAAGGCATGTTCTCCCGGTCATAGACATAAGTATCATTCTGATTAAAATCATATTTGACCTTCACCTGCGACAAAGAATAATTGATCCATTCATTGTAACGTTTTAAATAAACGTTAAAAATATAAAATGGGGCGCTTAAATCACCAATCCTGAAATCGTCATCAAGGGTATTTCTGTATTTTTCAAATTCCTTGATATCGGATGCCTGAAAATAGTTTTTTGACGGATCAAGCGTTTTAATGTATTCATCAAAGATGATTGATGAAATAGAATCATTAAGCTTGATTTTCTTGTAATTATAGTTTTCGATCAAGGCAACCAGCTCCTTACATACAAGGCTTTGCTGCTCACCTGGTTTTATATTCGGAATTCCTTCTACAAGCGGCTGCTGTTTTGGGGAAGCCTGACAGGCTAATACAGCTGCGGTAAAAGTTACCATTAGTATTCTTTTCAACATCTCCTTAAATAATTTAAAATCCATTTTATACTCGACAACCAATATGATACCAATTTCTGAAATAAACAAAAAAGAGACGTCATTAAAACTGTCTCTTTTTTGTAAACTTAAAAAAAGTTTACAAAAAATAATTACTTCTTCTGATTAACCTTGCCCTTAAGGATACTTCTTGTGTTTTTGAATTGGGCGTTATACTGACTGACTTTATTGGTACGGGCAAAGAGTTCTGCTTTATTAACGTCTTTAAGTGCCAGACTATATTCTTTCTTCTTAATTTTTATCGAAATAATTCCCAGCATTGAATTGATATAAGCGGGATTATTTTTTAGCTGCCTGGCCAATATACCTTGCTGGGTATAAAACCATAAGGACTGGGTTAATTTGTTAGCTGCATAGTAAACTTTGCCTAACTGGCTATAAGAATCCATTTGTCCGATTCTGTTTCCGATACGGGAATAGTTTTTCAAGGCAACATTCAGGACAACCTGCTCAGCTTCGGTGAAATTACTAAGCAAGTAATGTACATTGCTGAGCTTTAATAAGGCAGCCCCATAAGCGTTAAAATTACGGGTACTGTTATATTCGAAAGCTGCTTTACCAAATAAGGTCAATGCCCCGTTTAAATCGCCGCTTTTCTCGGTTTTTTCCGCCTCTGCATAATAGCTGTCGCCAGTGGGTTCATCTTCAGCAGATATGGCTATGTTAATGGCAGCGTTTCCCGCTCCTGAATCGTGGGGAACTGTTTCATTGTTTTGCGCAACCGCAACAAGACAATTCAAACAGCAAAAAACCATTAAGCATATTTTGTACATCTTACAAATATACAAAATTTAGTTAAACACCTGTAAGCTACCATCAAATGACGCCCACACCATATAAGGATGAGAATCTAAATGAAAAACTTCGCCTGTAGCACTGATGCCAATTGTACCTGCAAAACCGTCGATCTCTTTCAATTCGGTAAATGATTTTTCAGTAGCTTCTTTTAAAGAAAACCCATCCGTTACCCGGGTTACTATTTTTGTAGCCAAACCGGCGCTAACAATGTCTTCACCAACTCCCGTACAGGAAATTGCAGCATGCGCATTGGCAAAATTACCTGCAGAAGTTCCCGAATCACTTACACGACAGGGGATTTCAAAGCCCTTACCTCCTGTAGAGGTCGCTACGGCAAGATTGCCATCCCGATCAAGCGCCACACAACCCACCGTACCTTTTCTTTCTCTCTGGTTTAATCTCGCCTCATACTCGATCAGCCGTTGCTGCGTAAAAGGATTGAAATAACCAAAACCATTATCTCTGGCGAAGTTCAACGCCCCTTGACCGCTTAATACACGGTCATCATGCTGTAGCAATTCCGCTGCTATTTGTATTGGGTTTTTAACTTCTTCAATATTGATCACCCCGCCAAAGCGCTGTGTTTTTCCATCCATTATAGAAGCACTAAGCCTTACTTTTCCATCACTTTGAATCTGTGAGCCGAGTCCTGCGTTAAACAATTCATTGTCTTCCAATAAGGTCACTGCAAACACCACCGTTTCTAAAGCCGTGTGCGATTGAAGGAAAGTATTCGCCTGAAGTACTATGGAAGATAAAGCTTTCTGTTTTGCAATTTTAGTTTCTTCATTACTATCGGACTCACTAAAGAATCCACCGTGTATAATTAATTTCATGAGGTTACGCCAATTGATTTAGGATGATGAATTGTTAATTTATGTGTATGAAGGTCGTAGGTATCACCTTCGCACATTACATGTACGACCATGTTACTGATGGAAACCGGCTGACTCATGGCTACATCTGTAAGATTGGTATCTTTCATGTGCTTACCATCTACAAGGATAACCATTCCTGAGCCAATGGCCTGCATGATTTGACCATTAGAAATATAAAGGCCGGTATCTTCACCCAGACCAATCCCCAGAATACCGGGATTGCTTGCAGCAGCATACAACAAACGTCCTATTCTACCTCTCTGCACAAAATGAGTATCCACAATTACCCCGTCAATAAAACCAAGTCCGCCGGTGATCTTCACTTCACCTTTCAACAATGCATCCTTACTGCTCCCCTGGTAGATCATATTTTTAGAACTCGCGGCAGCACCTGCAGAAGTACCGGCAATAACAATCTCTGTATGCTGGTATTTATCAAGCATGACCTGATGCATACTGGTACCACCAAAAATGGAAGACAAACGCAATTGATCTCCACCGGTGAAGATAATTACATCTGCATTTTGTATCCTTTCGCAGTTTTCCGCAGCATTTGCCTGTTCACGGGAGCAGATGTTTAAAACACCAACATCATGAACATCAAGCTGGGCAAAAGCTTTTATATATTCTTCACCAACTTTTTCCGGGATCAGCGAGGCCGTTGTAATAATCTCAAACCTTGATTCCGTATTTTTTAATGATTCTTCCGTGATCCTTTTTAAAATACCCCGTTCAAAAAAATTCATATTTTGGGGCAAGCCAAACTGAGTTTCTGTAAAACTACCTGTATTGATGGCGCCGCCTATTATAATTAATTTACCTTTTGGAGTCATTTCAATTTTATTTGTTCCAATTAATTCAAAGATATGCGCATTCAACAAACATTTAAGCTTTTTTATCAATATTGCATGTTTTTTACCAAACAGCTGTAACCACTTTTTCAATAATTTTATTAGTTTTATAGACAAAAAAGCGACCAGCTAGTAAAATCGCTGTGGCTGTAAAATTGTAATTTCCTCAAAACATTTGCACTGGCCCGAAGAACACATATAAATTATACGAATTCATGAAAATTTTAGGCATTCAAGTGCTAAGGGGACCAAATATTTGGTCTATTAAAAGAAAAAAACTGATTCAAATGCGTCTGGATCTGGAGGATTTAGAACAAAAGCCAACCAACCTGATTGATGGTTTCCGAGAACGCCTGGAGAAAACAATTCCGAGTCTTTATAGCCATCGTTGTTCGAAAGACGGGCCGGGAGGTTTTTTTGAACGGATAAATGAAGGCACATGGATGGGCCATGTGATCGAACATATTGCACTGGAAATTCAAACCCTTGCCGGTATGGACACTGGCTTCGGCAGAACACGCCAGACCAAAACAGAAGGCATTTACAATGTAGTATTTAGCTACCTCGAAGAAAAGGCAGGAATATATGCTGCAGAAGCGTCAGTAAAAATTGCCGAGGCACTGATCAATAACGAAGATTGTCTTATAGATGAGCACATCCAGATGCTCAAAGAACTGCGGGAGTCTGAACGTTTGGGCCCGAGTACCGGTTCTATTGTTAATGAGGCAATCGCACGGGATATTCCCTGGATCAGGCTTAATAAGAGCTCACTCATTCAGCTAGGCTACGGCAAAAACCAGGTGCGCTTCAGGGCTACCATGACAGAGAAAACCAATAGCATAGCCGTTGATATTGCTTGTAATAAAGATGAAACCAAAAGACTTCTACTGGATTCTGCTATCCCGGTAGCAAAAGGGCTTACCTTGTCTGACATCAACGAACTTCCTGATGCCATCAAGAAAATAGGCTTTCCGTTAGTCTTTAAACCATTAGACGGAAACCACGGTAAAGGCGCTACCATTAATGTAAAAACGGAAGCTGCAGCACATGAAGCTTTTGAATATGCAAAAATGTATTCCCGAAAAATCATTGTGGAGCGGTTCATAACAGGTTATGATTTCAGGATCCTGGTGATTGATCATTGCATGGTTGCGGCAGCTTTACGTGTGCCCGCTCATGTAAGAGGAAACGGACAGCTCACCATTAAGCAGCTGATCGACAAGGAGAATGAAGATCCGCGCCGTGGCTACGGCCATGAAAATGTGTTAACTGAAATCAGTGTAGACAGGGATACCCTTGACTTGCTGGAGAAAAACAATTATACGCTTGATACGGTACTGCCTCAGGGCGAGATTTTCTATCTGAAATCTACCGCCAACCTCAGCACCGGTGGCACTTCTATCGATGTAACCGACCTGGTGCATCCGCAGAATATTTTCATGAGCGAGCGCATCTCCCGAATTATCGGACTGGATATTTGCGGTATTGACATCATGGCGCAAAACCTTACCCAGCCACTTACCGAAAACGGCGGTGTGGTGCTTGAAGTAAATGCTGCCCCGGGATTTAGAATGCACCTGGCCCCGAGTGAGGGCCTGCCACGCAATGTGGCTGCTCCGGTGATCGACATGCTCTACCCACCAGGGAAATCTGCAAGAATCCCCATTATTTCAGTAACTGGCACTAACGGTAAAACCACCACAACCCGCTTAATTGCTCATATTGTAAAAAGCAATGGCACAAGGGTGGGCTATACGACTTCTGATGGTATTTATGTTCAAAATACAATGCTGATGAAGGGTGATACCACAGGTCCGGTGAGTGCTGAATTTATTCTGCGTGACCCGACAGTGGAATTTGCGGTGTTAGAAACTGCCCGCGGAGGGATTCTCCGTGCCGGCCTTGGTTTCAATAAATGTGATATCGGGGTGGTTACAAATATCCAGGAAGACCATTTAGGCATAGCAGACATCCATAACCTGGAAGACCTTTCTAGAGTGAAGAGTGTCATCATTGGCGCTGTCATGCGAACTGGCTGGGCGGTATTGAATGCTGATAACAAGTATTGCCGCAATATCGCGAATAGCGCTCATTGCCAGGTAGCCTATTTTAGCATGGATGAGAATAATCCGGCAATTGTGGAGCATTGCAAAAAGGGAGGTACCGCAGCTATTTATGAGAACGGTTATATCACCATCAAAAAAGGCGACTGGAAGATCAGGGTAGATAAAGTGACCCATGTACCTTTAACCTTTGGAGGTACCGTAGAGTTTATGATTCAGAATGTGCTGGCCGCAACTTTGGCTACATTCCTTTGTGGTTATAAAACGGAAGATATCCGGATGTCATTGGAGACATTTATTCCTTCAGCTGCACAGACACCGGGCAGAATGAACACCTTTAAGTTTAAAGAGTTTACCATATTGGTAGATTTTGCTCATAATGCTGACGGATTTAACGGTATAAAGGATTATTTAAAAACCATTGAGGCTACGGAACATGTCGGCGTAATTTCTGCGACCGGCGATAGAAGGGAAGAGGACATCAAGGAAACGGCAAGAATTGCTGCACATACCTTTGATAGGATCATCATCTGTCAGGAAAAATACCTGAGAGGCCGTCAGCCGCAGGATTTAATAGATATCCTGTTGGCAGGTATTTATGAAGTTAAGCCTGAAATGGAAGTGATCATCAATAACAGTGGCGACAAGACCTTACAATATTTAATAGCTACGGCTAAGCCAGGCGGCTATTACACGATTTTAAGTGATACCATTGATGGTGCCATTGTAAAAGTTACCGAATACCTGGATAAAGAATATGGCGTCTAATAAATAAGGCGTAAAAGCAAAGAGGTGCTGTTTTGATTAAAACAGCACCTCTTTTTGTATAAATAACAGTTTTACAGCGCTTGTAAATCTCTCAGACTTTTAATCTGGTCATGTGAAGCTTTCAATTCTGTTTTCTGTTGTGAAATAATTTCCCGAAGGTTTGCAGAAAGATCCTCATCTTCCAGTGCTGTTTTGTAAGCTTTCTGAGCTGCATCCTCACCAAACTCACAGTTGCTTAAAATAGTTTTACGATCGTGACCGGTAAAAACAGCCTTAACATCCATCCAGGCCCTGTAGATTTTTCCTGACCCTGTAGTGCCGGTTTCAGCATCCTGACCTAATGCCTGCACTTCAGTGGCAAGGGCCATTTTATGCTTGTGACTTTCGCCGATCATTTTTACAAACAAAGCTTTCAGGTCACTATCGCCTGGCTCTAATTCTTTCATTGCCTTCTCATAACCTTCAATACGATCATTGTTGATTTGTATAAGGTCATTTAAAATCTCTGCGTTTACTGCGTTATTTCCCATTTTACTAATTTTTGGTGTAATGAAATAACAAATCAGGATTTAAAAAGTTTTAAATAGCCAAGGTTGAAGGCGTCGGGCATCTCGTCTTTGGCTTCAGTAATCAGCAGGCTAAAGTTCTCCCTGATGGTTGTTGGAAGGATATCATGAACCTCAAACACATCGTCGACATCAACACCGTAACGGTCGTCGATATGAGAAGTTGCGCCTGCAAAGCCGGTATGCTTATAAAAAGCAGTTTGTTTGGCTTGCTTAATTGCGGCAGCCATATCGGGCGCAACAATTAAAAGTTTGTAATGTGGTTCATCAAATTCGCCGGGTTTGTAACCTCCTAAATTAATGAAGAATAATTTAAGGTCTGCTGGTTCAGGCACCTCGTTTTTAGCGACCACCGTTACTTTAAAACCATCCACTACATTAACCTCACGCCAGGCATCGATATGTATTTTGCCTTTGGCTTCCGGCCAGAAAGCTTTAATCCCCGGAATAGTATCTTCCAGTGTCGTGCTGAAGGTAAAATAAATATCATGCTGTTCTGTATGTCTCCCCGGAGGGGTACAGCCCAACATGATCATGTATAATTTATGCTTTTCCATAAATATCATTGATAATTTTAGCAAGGCGCACCCCACCCTTTAACAATTGCTCGTTAACGGTCTCAATGTAGTCAAAGTTATAGCGGTAGCCCAGCTTCTGGTCAGGCTGAATGTTTGCGTAGATTTTATTACAAATCAGGTATGACTCAAATACATAATCTTGTAAGGAAGCTGCCTGCCATGTTTTAACCTGCTCTTTAGTGGGATGGTTGATGGCCGTAGCGTATTCTGTATAACTCAGCTGCTGGTAATCAACGATACTTTCATCCCATACCTTGTGCAAGTTAGAACGTTCGCCAAACCAGGTAAGGTAAACCTTATTGCCGCCAAGATCTTCTTTACGTGCGGTGTGCATCGGCTGGTGAAGATCGCCTACCAGGTGTATCAGCACCCTCAGCGCCATCTTTTGCTGCTCCGCAGTACTTTGTTTGTTCTTCAACAAAGCCACCATCACATTGATCTGACTGTACACGTTGGGCGCTTTCTCTGCATTTAGAAACTGGTAAACACCCTGTTTGTTTAAATCACCAGGTAAATTGACATAATGCCATGAGCCCATATAATTGTAAGCAGGATCAGATTTAATGAAATCCTGCCAGTTGCTGGCCATGGCCAGACTTTCGTTACCCAGGACCTTTTGCACACCCTTATGCGCTTTAGCGCTCAAGTGAGCTTCTGCAACCTGTCCCACTACCCGGTGTCCGGTCATGCCCCAAGCAGCAGCCTTCATGGGCATGTACATCATCGCAGCAACAGCAAGACCTACTTTAACTTTATTCTTAATTGAAAACATTTAGTGTGTTATATGATTGTTTTTCATAGCGGTTGTATCCTAAGTTGAATACAACCACTTCATTTTATAATTCTTTAGGCTCGCAAACGATTCGTTCTTTCAGCACAAGGTTAATATCCCGCTGATCACTTACACTTTGCAGCTGTATGGCTTCAGGTTCTATGGACTTAACATAGAAACTCTTGATGTAACGACCGGTATGATAACAGCCCGAGACCTTTTGTTTGTAGTTGGGTTTAGTATAATCACCTTCCATGAAAAGACTGTCGCCGCGTACCACGTAAACACCTTTGGCATATTCTTTCCATACCCCATTGTTGAAACAGGAATCAGGATAATAATTTACTTTTGAATGTGTCACCAGGTCTACATAGAAAGAATCGCAGGTAATCTTAAATTTATGCTGGGTATAATTGATCAACTGATCCGCATTTTGAATACTGTCCTGGTTCCATACGCCCTGAAGAAAGGCCTCTCCCTTTCCTTGTACATCCGGCAACCTTCTGCAGGCAGTCATCACACAAATCAATAAAAGGAGAAAGAAGAGGTTTTTTATCATGCTTCCCACCAATTATTTCAAACTCCCTACCATGTCCTCAGGCTTCACCCACTCATCGAATTGCTCGTTGGTTAATAGGCCAAGTTCTACTGCAGCTTCACGAAGTGTTTTATTTTCTTTATGCGCTTTCTTAGCAATCTTAGCAGCATTTTCGTAGCCGATATGCGGATTTAAAGCAGTAACCAGCATTAAAGAGTTCTCGAGGTGTTTTTTAATTTCCGGAAGATTTGGAAGGATACCAGCAACACAGTGGTCGTTGAAGGAGATACAGGCATCGCCGATCAACCTACCCGACTGCAAAACGTTAGCAGCAATCACAGGCTTGAAAACATTCAGTTCAAAATGACCATTGCTGCCACCGATAGTTACGGCAACATCATTACCCATTACCTGTGCACAAACCATCGTCATTGCCTCTGGCTGTGTAGGGTTAACTTTCCCTGGCATGATAGATGAACCTGGCTCATTATCAGGAATGATGATTTCACCAATACCAGAACGCGGACCAGAGCTTAACATTCTGATGTCATTGGCAATTTTCATGAGTGAAACAGCAACACGTTTGTAAGCACCTGACAGTTCTACCATCGCATCATGTGCGGCCAATGCTTCAAATTTATTAGGCGCCGTTACAAAAGGCAAGTCAGTAAGTTCAGCAATTTTCTGCGCTACCAATACATCATAGCCCTTTGGCGTATTCAACCCGGTACCTACTGCAGTACCACCTAAGGCCACTTCAGTGATCATCACCAACGCATTTTTAACAGCACGGATGCCATTTTTAATTTGCTGTGCATAACCAGAGAACTCTTGCCCTAAAGTTAAGGGTGTTGCGTCCATGAAATGTGTACGCCCTGTTTTAACAATGGAAGCGAATTCTTCTGCTTTCGCATTCAGTGTAGTATATAATTTATCCAGACCTGGTAAAGTAATTTCAGCGGCTTGCTTTAAAGCAGCAATGTGCATTGCCGTTGGATAAGTATCGTTTGATGATTGTGATTTATTGACATCATCATTAGGATGCAGCACTTTAACAGCATCGTTCAGGTCGCCGCCATTGATGACATGTGCACGATTGGCAATCACTTCATTTGCGTTCATGTTACTCTGCGTACCCGAACCTGTTTGCCAGATTACTAGTGGAAACTGGTCATCCAGCTTACCTGCAATCACTTCATCACATGCCTTAACTATTAAATCTTTCTTTTCACTAGCCAAAACACCAAGTTCCTGATTGGCCAGGGCTGCTGCTTTTTTTAGGTAACCAAAAGCATGTATAATCTCCTTAGGCATAGATGCCTCTGGGCCAATTTTAAAATTATTACGTGATCGTTCAGTTTGTGCACCCCAATATTTCTCTGCAGGCACCTGCACCTCACCCATGGTATCATGTTCAGTTCTAAAAGCCATAATTATATTAATTTTTCTTGCAAATTTAAGCTTTATCTTTGTACAGGAAAGTAAAGTAACTGATATTGTTTAAAACATTTCTACGTTAAAGGAGTAATATTTCTTATTTTTCCACTTTTAAAAGGACAACTATTTTTCATGACTTATCGCAATATACTAGCTGTGGCTACCTTAGCCACGATTCTTTTTACGAACTGCACATCATCCAGTAAAAGCCCGGTTGACCCCACAGTAAGGACTGTTGATGATGACAGGGCGGATAGTGTATTGGTTGCTTATGAACCTGAAAAGGGCGATAAGTTTATTGCTGATTTTGTTCAGAAACTTCATAAAAAATATGGCTTCAATGGTAATGTCCTTGTGGCAAGGGATGGGAAGATCCTATACCAGAAAGCCATTGGCTGGGCTGATTATCTGCACCGCGACAGCCTGAAAATAAACTCACAATTTGAACTGGCCTCCATCACGAAAACATTTACTGGTGTAGCAATTATGCAATTGATTGAGAAGGGTAAACTTTCTTTAAAAGATGATGTAAAGAAGTTCTATCCTAATTTTCCATATGAGGGCATTAACATTAAACTGCTGTTAACGCATCGCAGTGGCATGATGAATTATGTCTATTTTACTGACGGTATCTGGAAAGATAAGAAAAAACCGATGAGCAACCAGGATGTCATGAGCCTGATCGCTGAACATAAACCACCACGTTATGCTAAGCCAGACACGCGGTTTCACTACAACAACTCCAACTACATGGTGCTGGCAGCGATTATTGAAAAAGTTACCGGAACAACCTATGCCGACTACATGATGGAGCATGTATTTAAACCTGCAGGCATGAAAAATACGCATGTATATTCCACAACTGTTTACCCAAAAATCCCAGTTGATGTGGTAGGTCACGACCGCAGTTGGAGGTACTCTGTGGTACAAAACTTTTTAGATGGCCCGGTGGGTGATAAAGGTATTTATAGCACGCTCCATGATATGGTGCTTTACGATAACGCCTTGCGCAAAGGCAGGCTTTTGAGTAAAGCCAGCCTGGATTCTTCATATACAGGTTACAATAAACCTGTAAATGGCCATTTCAATTATGGTTATGGCTGGCGGGTATTCGACGGCGATAAAGGCGGCAAAGTGGTTTACCATACCGGCTGGTGGCATGGTTTCAGACATATTTATGTACGCGATCTTGACAAGAAAATTGTGGTCATGTTTTTAGGCAACCTCACCAATGGCAGTTTAATGCACCTTGATGATTTGTATAAATACTTAAAAATGCCGGTAATCCGTAAATCTGCCCACTCAGGTAAGGGTTCAGCACCTGGCAGTGACGAAGATTAATTAATTCGTCAGGAAATCTTATCGAATGTAATTCCCTTGTTTTTTCGCTCTAGGTAGACTTTCAGCAGGTGGTTCTGCGGAAGCAACAGGGATGGATCTTCCTCAAAAACTTGAATGAGGGTATTCCTTGCTTCTTGTAAAATCACCTGGTCTTTGGCCAGATCGGCAAGCTTAAGGTCGAGGACCCCACTTTGCTGCGTACCAGAAAGATCGCCTGGTCCGCGCAACTGCAAATCAATCTCTGAGATCTCAAAGCCATTATTGGTTTTAACCATGGTTTCCAGGCGCAGCTTCCCTTCACGGGTAAGTTTGTTGCCCGACATCAATATACAGAAGGACTGCTCCGCACCACGCCCTACACGGCCGCGTAACTGGTGCAGCTGTGACAAGCCAAAGCGCTCTGCATTTTCAATCACCATTACGGAGGCATTAGGCACATTCACCCCCACTTCAATTACGGTAGTGGCCACCATGATTTGTGTCTTCCCTTCCACAAAACGCTGCATTTCAAATTGCTTATCCGCATTGGTCATTTTACCATGAACAATACTGATGTTAAAATCAGGCAGGGGAAATTGGTAACGCATCTGTTCGATACCAGCTTCCAGAAATAACAAATCCAGTTTTTCACTCTCTTTAATCAGCGGGTAAACTACATAAACCTGCCGCCCCTTTTTAATTTCTTCCTTCATAAAGCCGAACATGCGCAATCTCTGGCCCTCGAAGAGATGACGGGTTTCAATGGGTTTCCTGCCCACTGGCAGCTCATCTATCACAGATACATCCAAATCACCATATAAAGTCATGGCCAGCGTACGCGGGATAGGCGTTGCCGTCATCACCAGAATATGTGGCGGCACACTATTTTTACGCCAGAGTTTAGCGCGTTGTTCCACCCCGAAACGGTGCTGCTCATCAATGATGACAATACCCAGGTTCTTGAACTGTACTTTGTCCTCGATCAACGCATGCGTACCCACCAGGATATCTATTTCACCAGCCTCCAATTGCTGGTGTAAAACGGTACGTTGTTTTTTTGTCGTACTCCCGGTTAATACCGCCACCTTTACAAAGTCATTTCCGACAAGAGTGTTCAGTGAATGGTAATGCTGACGGGCAAGAATTTCAGTAGGTGCCATCATGCAAGCCTGGAACCCATTATCGTTAGCCAGGAGCATGCTCATCAAGGCAACGATGGTTTTACCACTGCCAACATCACCCTGCACCAGGCGATTCATTTGTACACCACGCTGGGTATCCAACCTGACTTCCTTAATTACCCTTTTCTGCGCATTAGTCAGCTCAAAAGGAAGCATATCTTTATAAAAGACATTCACTTTATCCCCCACCTTATCAAAACGCAGCCCTTTAAATTTTAAGGTCCGCTGCTTTTTGCTATTAAGGATCTGAAGCTGGATAAAAAAAAGCTCCTCAAACTTAAGCCGTCTTTCAGCCTCCTGCAAGGCCTGTGCGGTTGCAGGAAAATGAATATTCAGGAGAGCCTCCCTTTTGGAAATCAGTTTATACTTATCAATAATATAGGCAGGTAAAGTTTCCTTCACTTCCCTTAGGTGTTGCTCAATAACTAAGGCCTGCAGCTTCTGAATGCCTTTGCTGTCGAGGAAATGTTTTTTAAGATTTTCCGTAGAATTATAAATCGGCTGCAAAGTTAAATTACCCGTAAGGGTAGCCGGACGCGGGTAAGTTTCCAGTTCGGGGTGAGAGATACTGAAAGTGCCATTAAACAAATTAGGTTTACCAAAAGCGATATAAACCTTGCCCCGCATCACATTTTCATCCACCCACTTCAAACTTTGAAACCAAACCAGCTCCATGGTACCGGTTTCATCAGTAAATTTAGCTACTACCCTTTTTTTATGCTTTTCGCCAATCGTCTGCTTATCTGTAATCCTGCCAACCAACTGCACTAATGGCAAGTCAGCATCCAGCTCGTTCACCTTGTAAAAGCGCGTTCTATCGATATAACGGAAAGGGTAGAAGTTCAAGAGCTGGTCATAAGAAAAAATGCCCAACTCTTTTTTCAAAAGTTCGGCACGTCTAGGGCCTACGCCCTTAAGGTATTCAATAGGAGAAGCTAATATTTCCGGATACAAGGTAATAAAGGTTTATACAGCTATTAAAATCAGCCTTTATAAGCAATAGCAGAAATTTCTACATTTACGCCTTTAGGCAATCCCTTTACTGCTACGGTTTCACGTGCAGGAAAATCCTTAAGAAAGTAAGAACCATATATTTCGTTGACTTCAGCAAAAAGACTCATGTCGCTTAGGAAAATCGTGGTTTTAATGATATGTTGAAAACCATAACCGGCTTCAAGCAAAACTGCATTAAGGTTACGCATTACCTGGTGGGTTTCGGCTTTCAGAGAAATTTGATTTAACTCACCTGTTGCAGGGTTGATGGAAATTTGTCCGGAAATATAAAGGAATCCATTGGCCAAAACAGCTTGACTATAAGGTCCAATTGGGGCAGGGGCATCAGTAGTGTGAATGATTTGTTTCATATTAAAATATAGCTTGAATTAATTTCCATAAAATCCCTGCAAGAAACATAAGAATAGCCAGGGCATTGATAAAATGCATGATCCTTAGGTTTGTATTAGAGGGTCTGTTCTTATCTCTTTTTCTAAAGAAGTACATATACAAATGTATAAAATAAAAAAGAGGCCTTCGAATAAACGAAGGCCTCTTTTTATGATATGTTTCTTAAGAAAACTTAGTTTCTAGAAGATTCAACACGACGGTTTTGGATACGACCTTCTTCAGTATCGTTAGAAGCGATTGGATTTGCTTCACCATTACCTTTAGCAACTATTTGGCTAGAATTAACACCAGCATTTACTAAGTAAGTTTTTACAGAGTTAGCTCTGTCTTTAGATAACTTCATGTTATATGCAGCAGTACCTTCGCTTGAAGCATAACCGTTTAAAGTTAATTTACCACCGTTTTCACGTAATCCTGAAGATAATTTATCTAAGATTGGGTATGATTCAGTTTTTAAAACTGAACTGTTAAATTCGAATTGAATTGGCTCAAAACCTGTAACATTTGCTGTATCAACAGCAGAAGCTACTGGAAGTGGACATCCTGATCCGTCAACTGCAGTACCAGCTGGAGTTCCAGGGCATTTGTCAAATTGATCAGCAACTCCGTCACCATCAGTATCTCTTTTCAAATCTTCAACAGATTTTTCTACGTTAGATACACGGTTTTTAAGCGCTTCAACTTCTTGACGCAATGAAGGATCTTTCAATTCATCATACATTAAAGCAAGTGGGTTAACCCATTCTAAATTAGGTTTAGCACTTGATCCAAGAGAAAATTCTAAACCAGCATAACCGTAAGAGAATTTATCTTTAGTAGTAGCTTTAGCATAAACTCCGTCCATGTTATCGCTATCGATAAAGTGCATTGTGTAACCTAAGTTGAAAGCAACACGGTCTGAAACTTTGAATTTCACACCAGCACCAACTGGAATGTAAGCTTCTTTTACGTATTTGTTATCGCCATCATCACCAGCACGATCTTCCCAGCTAGTAACTGTTCCGCTTGCTGAAGTAACTTCAGGTGCATAAGCAACTAAACCGTAACCTGCAGATACGAAGAAGTTAACAGAGTTTTCACGACGTAAAAAGTCTACAGTCGCAACGTTAACAACACCTCTTAAGTCAGCAGAGTAACCGATTTCAGTTTCAAATTCTCTAACACCAAATTGAGATCCACCAACTGCATCTTCATTTGTTCCAGAGATTTTTCCGCGGAAAATGTTACCTTCTAAAGCAAATGCATGACCTAGTTGTTTCTTAAGGGAAACACCGTACCCTAAGTTCACATCCTGATTAGTGAAATCATTTGATCCACCAATAACTAAGAATGGAGACATAACGCCTGCATTAACACCAATCGACCAAGTTCTGTACTGGCCTCTTCCACCAAATACTTTGGCTGAAGATTCGGTCGCTGTAGAATCCTGTGCAGTAGCAAGAGTTGTAGCTCCCATTAATGCAACAAATGATACTGCTAGACCTTTTTTTAAAGTAGAATAATTCATAATTTTCTTTTTTAAGGTTAAACAAATTTTAATTGTTCAATTTTTTTGTATAGCAAAATTAAACAAATTTTTAATTTCTCAAAACAGATATACAAACACCGTTCCAAACTTCAAAAGACAGACTAAATCTTCCTCTTAAAGTGCTTTTTCAAGCATTTTTTTAAACTATAAGCTGTAATCAGGCTGTAATTATACCAATTAATATTCTAATTATCAATATATTAAACATTAAAGTAACGCTTTATTAAAAGTAAATTGGATTGTCATATAACTTTACGGCACATTCAACCAAACTGGCCTAATAAGGTCATGTTCCCCTACATTAGACACTAGTCCTGTTTTTAAGACAGGGCAAGTGGTATCATGACTATTTAAGCCCAGCCATCAACAAACTTATAGATATTGAAATCAGGTTGTTTTAATGCTTCGGCAATCTCAGCCCTAAGTTTAACCTTGTCTACACTCCGCATTTTATAGTGTTGTATAATTTGATAGGCTTTCTCTGCCATTAACAAGGGTTTGCGTTGATTATCAAAATCATTGGGCTTCAATAACCATTCGCAAAAGGCCGCAATACCCATGTTTTTATCTGCTACTGTCTTAAAGACCGGTAGGTTAGTATGCTGTTGCTGAACCAGCTTTTTCAGGTTGTTGGCAAAAACATCTGCCCCTTCGCGATCTGCTTTATTGACAACAAAAGCCTGGGCAATCTCCATTAAACCCGACTTAATGTTCTGTATTTCATCACCAGATTCGGGCACCAGTACCACAACCGTCCGCTCTGCCAATCCGGCAATTTCTATTTCAGATTGCCCTACGCCAACGGTTTCCACAATAATTACATCAAAATCAGCTGCTTTTAGTACATCAACCATTTCGATTGTTTTTGTAGAGATACCACCCAATGCGCCCCGTGTTGCTACAGATCTGATGAAAACATTTGGATTGTTAAATTGTTGTGACATGCGTATTCTGTCACCCAATAAGGACCCAAAATTGAAAGGAGATGTCGGATCGACCGCCAAAATGGCTACTTTTTTATGCCTGCCAACAAAATCTGCGGTAATCGCATTGACCAAAGTGCTTTTTCCCGCTCCGGGTGGGCCTGTTATACCAATCACTGGCACATTTGTTTTTGGCACCAACTGCCTTAAAAGTACTGCCGAAGGTTCAAGTTCGTTCTCTACTAAGGTCAGTGCCCGGGCAATAGCCAGGAAATTGCCTTTGTCAATCTCATATAGCAGTACATCTATTGATTTCATAAATACGCCTTCCTTAGCATACAAAGGAAGGAAATTTATTAATATTTGTAGCGATTGTATCAAAGTGTTCGTTTAAACCTATAAAATCTATATGTCCATACCAAAGATCATACATCAAACCTTTAAAACTGCAGACTTGCCTTTCTTAACACGCTGGCACATTTCCGGGTTTAAAAAAAGAAACCCAGATTATGCCTATGAATTTTATGATGATTCAAGAATAGAGCAGTTTTTATTGGCTGAGTACGGACAAGAGGTATATGATCTTTATAAAAGAATAAATATTGGCGCCGCTAAGGCGGACTTTTTCAGGTATGCCGTACTTTATAAAAAAGGCGGTATTTATATAGATATAGACAGCGGAATTAATGGCAGTCTCAATTCATTCATCAGGCCTGATGATGTAGCTATAATTACCCTTGAAGGGGATCCGATCTTTTATGCCCAATGGGCATTGATTTACAGTGCCGGTCATCCCTTTCTTAAAAAAACGATGGAAATGATGATGGAAAACATCCGCATGAATAAATATCCTCATGATGTGCACCAAATGACGGGCCCCTCAGTTTATACAGCTGCTATCAAAGCATCTTTGGAAAATGACCCTACTATTCCTCACCGGATATTAGGCACAGATTATAACGGGCACTTAAAGGTAAAATATAAATTCGGGAAGTTTTTCCTATATGAAAAAGGTGATCACTGGAAAAAGAAACAACTCACCACCCCCATCCTTAAACCGGATTAATTTATCTTTGGCGAAAAATAAAAAAATTTATGATTAAAGTAAGCGGATTCAGCTATATGCGTAATAGTTTCAAATATGGGTATCCTGTAATTGAATCTATTAAATCCATTTTGCCCATTTGTGATGAGTTTATTGCAGTCGTAGGTAAATCAGATGATGGAACAAGGGAAGCTATTGAAGCTATTGGCTCACCTAAAATAAAGATAGTTGACACAGAGTGGGATGATGATTTAGTTAAAGGCGGTAAAGTCTTTGCACAACAAGCAAACATAGGACTGAAAGCCTGTACCGGCGACTGGGCCTTTCACATTCAATCTGATGAGGTTTTCCATGAAGACGATTTACCGGAAATCGTGAAAGCGATGGAAGACCATGTGGATGACCCCGCTGTAGAAGGGTTTCTTTTTGACTTCTATCACTTTATCGGCGACTATAAGCACATCGGCACTACCCGACGCTGGCATCGCAGGGAGATCAGAATAGTGAGGAACAGACCCGACATTTACTCTTATAAAGATTCACAAGGGTTTAGGATATACCCCAGCCTGGAAGATTATACCAATCAGGTCAACAGCAGAAAACTTCATGTGAAGCTGCTCAACGCAAGAATTTTTCACTACTCCTATTGCCGTAATCCAGATTTGTTGTTAGGAAAAGTTAAACGCTTTAACAACTATTATCAAAGCCAGGAGAAAACCGAAGAACAATATAAAGACTATCAAACATTCGATTTTGGAACGGTAGCTGATATACTTGCCCCATTCACGAAGTCGCACCCTGCTACTATGCAAAAAACGATAGCAGCACAAGACTGGTTGTTTAAGCATAACCCAAAAAAGATAGCGTTATCCTTTCGCCGATTAATGCTTCACCGAATTGAGCAAGTAACCGGATGGCGGATTGGAGAATACAAAAACTATAAAATTATAAAATAAACGCTATTAAGTGTAAATTTGGAAACCTACTTGATAAATACTTAATGCAAATTAAAAACAATGTCACTGTTGCTTTATTAATTTCAACTTATAACTGGCCGGAAGCATTGGAGCTTGTGTTATTAAGCGTACTAAAACAAACACACCTACCTGATGAAATCGTAATTGCCGATGATGGCTCAACCGCGGAAACTAAAGCACTGATCGAAAGATATAGATCAAAATTTAACATTCCGGTTAAACACATCTGGCATGAAGATAAAGGATTCAGAAAGAGTTTGATTTTAAACATTGCGGTTAAAAGCATCACTTCTGAATATATCATTCAGATAGATGGGGATATTATTATTCATCCAGAATTTATCAAAGATCATTTAAAGGTAGCCGAGAAAGGAAGCTTTATTCAGGCCAGCAGGACCATGATCAATAAAGAAAAATCCAAAGAAATCCTTAAAACCAAAGAAATTCACTTCAATTTCCTCTCTAAAGGACTTTATAGTCGTTTCAATGCCTTGCGGATTCCCTTTTTATCAACGTTATTTCAATTAGATTTTTCAAATACTTATCATATCAAAGGATGTAATCTAAGCTATTGGAAGGAAAATTTTAAAGCAGTAAATGGATACTACAATGCCTTCGAGGGCTGGGGCGCCGAAGACTACGAATTCGGCGCACGACTAATTCATGCTGACGTAAAGCGGAAAAAAGTAAAAATGATGGCCCTTGGTTACCATATCTTTCACCGCATTAATTCCAGGTCAAATGTAGATACCAACGATAAGATTTATAAAAAAACACTCGAAGAAAAATCAAAATATACAAATGATGGTTATGAACAGGTTTAATTTTATCAAATTGCCGAACCATTTTACCTTCTTAAATGATTAAATGAAAACTTACTTCAGACTTTTATCCTTTGCAAAACCGATAGAAAAATTCGCTATACCTTACGCTATTGCGACCATACTGGCTATTATCTGTAACACCTTTCTGTTCACCTTATTAGGACCGTTGTTAGAGACGCTGTTTATGCCGGAAAACGACCCGACAGCAGCACCTACAATGATGCAAAAAGTTGGCTCTTTTGACCTTATTGGCAGGTTTAGTAATTTTATAAACCATTCTATTGACACCTACGGTGACCTTTATACGCTAAAGGTGGTATGTGGTGTCATCGTTATTTCAGTTGTGCTGGCAAACTTTTTTCGTTATCTCTCCGGTCGCTATATGGAAGATTTAAGGGTACACACCTTACTAAATTTGAGAAGAAAGGTGTTTAGCAACATTATGGATCTGCATGTTGGCTATTTCAGCAATGAGCGTAAAGGAGATATCATCTCAAAAGTAGCATCCGATGTGCAGGTGGTACAATTTACGGTTACAAATACCCTGCAGGTCATCTTTAAAGAACCTGTTCAATTGATATTCTACATCGGTGTTTTGCTTTCCATCTCCATAGAACTCACCTTATTTTCCTTACTGGTGATCCCCGTATCAGGATTTGTCATCAGTAAAATTGTTAAGCGTTTAAGACATCAAGCCACAACGGCCCATGAATCTTTTGCCAAAATGATTGGTTTCCTTGATGAGTCTTTAGGTGGTATTAAAATTATTAAAGCCTTTAATGCTTCTGAACGCATCAAGAATAAATTTGATGAAGAGAATATTTTCTATTCCAATCTGACCAGAAAAATGGTAAGGAGGCAACAATTAGCCTCGCCGGTATCTCAAACACTGGGTGTTTTAGTAGTGGTATGCATTGTATTATATGGTGGCTCCTTGATTTTAACTAATCAAAGCTCACTAACACCAGCTAAGTTCCTCGTTTATATTGCAATATTTTCGCAGGTCATGCAACCCATTAAAGCGATAACAGATTCTTTTAGCGGCATACATTCCGGTATCGCGGCGGGCATCCGTGTACTGGAGTTAATTGATACCAAACCTGAGCTAAAAGAAATACCTTCACCGGTAAATTTAACTAAGTTTGAAAACAGTATTATTTTTGAAAATGTAAGTTTTAGCTACGGCGAGAAACCTATACTGAAAAACATTAGTTTAACCGTCAAAAAGGGTCAGACTGTGGCTTTGGTGGGCCCCTCCGGTGGTGGTAAAAGCACCTTAATGGATTTAATTCCCCGTTTTTATGATCCGGAACAAGGAAGGATCCTAATTGACGGCCACGACTTAAAAGATGTTTCTTTCGAAAGCCTCAGGTCTAAAATGGGTACAGTAAACCAGCAATCTATCCTGTTTAATGATTCCATTGCCAATAATATTGCATTTGCGAAACCTGATGCGACCATGGATGAAATTATAACAGCAGCGAAAATTGCCAACGCACATGACTTTATCGAAAATACCATGAATGGTTATGAAACCAATATTGGCGACGGCGGCAATAAATTATCCGGAGGTCAGAAACAAAGAATCTGTATTGCAAGGGCTGTTTTAGCTAACCCTCCAATTATGTTATTGGATGAGGCGACCTCAGCGCTGGATACTGAATCAGAAAAATTAGTGCAGGATGCACTTTACCGCTTAATGGAAAACAGGACCTCAATCGTCATTGCTCACCGATTAAGTACGATTCAAAATGCTGATCTTATTGTGGTGATCGATAAGGGTGAAATAACTGAAATTGGAACGCACCATGAGCTGATCCATTACAGAGGTTTATACAATAAACTTATCGAACTGCAGACTTTTAATGATTAAGCCTAAATGACATGTCTAAAATTAAACCAATTGCCCTTTATTTACCTCAATATCATACCATTCCGGAAAATGACGAGTGGTGGGAAAAAGGTTTTACAGAATGGACAAATGTAAAAAAGGCAAAATCGTATTTTTCAGGTCATTACCAGCCGCATGTTCCTTTTAATAAAAACTATTACGACTTAAGCGATAACAAAGTTTTAGAAGAGCAGGCTGAGCTGGCCAAAAAATACGGTATTGAAGGTTTTTGCTTCTATCATTACTGGTTTAGTGGTCATTTGTTGCTGGAAAAACCTATCCATAGGATGCTAGATACCGGTAAACCCAATATGCCCTTTTGTTTATGCTGGGCCAATGAAAACTGGACACGCACCTGGGATGGACAAGATAAGGCGGTATTGATCCAACAACATTATTCGGCCGAAGATGACAAGAAGCATATCGACTATTTAATGCCTTTTTTTAAGGATGAACGGTATATCAAGATAGATAACAAGCCTGTATTTTTAATGTACAGGACCGAGTTACATCCTGATATCAATAGCGCCGTTAACCTATGGCGATCTGAAGCTAAAAAGGCAGGTTTTGATGACCTATACCTGATCCGCGTAGAGAACCATTTGAAGGAAGTCAATCCCGCAGTTCATGGATTTGATGCGGGTATGGAATTCGCACCAGATTCAGGATATAAGGGCAGAAAAGTTCAGAAAAATAACTACCCTAAATACCTGGTCAATAAACTATTACACCGAACCGGGATTAAAAGATCCGTTCACCATGAGAACTTCATCTATTCTTATGCATCCATGGTCAATAGTTTAATTCATAAACCTTCAAGGCCATATAAATATTTCAGGTGTGTTTTTCCCTCCTGGGACAATTCAGCACGAAGAAAAATTCAGGCAACCATTTACCTTGGCTCTAATCCATCGTTATTCCAGCATTGGGTAAAGAAAATGGCGGAGTGGACAAGGGAAAAATTCCCGGAAAACGAGCAATTACTTTTTATAAATGCCTGGAACGAATGGGGCGAGGGCTGTCACCTTGAGCCTGATGAGGAATGGGGAACACAATACCTGGATGCATTAAAAGAAGGATTGAAAGAATAAAGACCAGTTTGTAGTTTTAATTATTTAAGAATGAGCACTAAGAAATTCACAAGATGGATTGACATTAACAGCCATGAAACTTGCTTAAAAATAACCCAGAAATATCATATTCGAAAAGAAGCAGGAGCATCTGTAAACCTACTCAAGGGTTCTTTTATAGTACTTTTTCTCAAGAGACTATTTTTTGTGTTCGTCAGCCTTTTCCGTTTCAACAAAAACCCTTATCCAAAATACTGGAAGTCTAAGAACCTGAAAGCGTTTGTTAAAAGGATCCTCGGTTTTTACAAACTAGAAATAGAAAATCTATTGCCATTGCAGTCAGCGTTTCCCCCTTTAAGCTTTAAACCCCAGACAGCCCCTTTGGTGAGCATCATCATAGCTGTACATAACAACTGGGCTTACACTTATAACTGCTTACAATCCATCCTGAAAAATACGGCGCAAACTGACTATGAAATCATCTTAATTAACGACGGCTCAACAGATCAGACCGCAGCGAACATTAAAAATATAAGTAACATTACTTACCTGCAAAACAGTCAGAATCTTGGCTTCTTGAAGTCTTGTAACAAGGCTGCAAAGACCGCGAGAGGAAAATATATTTGTTTTTTGAATAATGACACCCAGGTTAGGCCATTTTGGCTGACTAACATGATTGCTGTCTTTCATCATGATCCCGATACAGGTTTGGTGGGCAGCAAATTAGTGTATCCTTATGGGCTTTTACAAGAAGCAGGGGGACTTGTTGATTCCAACGGAATACCTTCTAATTATGGCAGATTTGAAGATCCTGAAATCTGTAAATTCAATTATTTGAGGGAGACAGATTACTGCTCAGGTGCATGTATTACCTTACTAAAGGAGGATTTCGAAATTTTAAATGGCTTTGATGAGCAGTTTGCACCTGCCTATTATGAAGACACAGATCTATGCTTTACCATTCGCTATCAGTTGCAGAAAAAAGTTTATTACCAGCCACTTTCCCAAGTTGTACATTTTGAAGGTATAAGTTCTGGTAAAGTTATCAAAAAAGGCAGCGTAAAGGAATACCAGCTTTTTAATGCAGATAAATTTAAAAACAAATGGTCTTCTGTATTTGCCTCATTTCCTTCTGGCGAAGAAAAAGCTTCACTTGCTGATAAATTTAATCAAAAAGACACCATACTCTTCATTGATTCTTACTTGCCTGAATATGATAAGACTTCAGGATCGAGGCGCATATTTGAACTCATTAAAATATACAGGAACCTGAACTTTAATATTATGTTTCTTCCTGTTGATGGTGAGCGCAGGGAACCCTATTATACAGAACTCAGCAACATGGGTATTCGTATCATATACACTATATATGATCATTTACAGCCCTTTGAAGAACTCCAGGAATTATTAGGTAAAATTAAAATTGCGTGGATATCAAGGCCTGAGCACAATAGGATCTATGCACCTTATATAAGAAACAATCCAGGTATCACCTGGATCTATGACACCGTTGATCTTCATTTTGTGCGCATGGAAAGAGGACTTAAAATCAACAATTCAGCAACGGCAGATGCCCTTAAAGAAATTGAAAAAATCAAAAAAGAGGAAATTTACTTTGCAAGAGAGGCCGACCTAACTATCTCTATCACTGAGACAGAGCGTGAAATATTAAAACAGGAGGGGGCTAAAAAAATCGAAGTGATCACAAATGTACATGTGCCTTATACCGGCAGTAACAAAACCTTTAAGGAAAAAACAGGTATATGCTTCATTGGCGGATATGGTCATGCCCCAAATGTTGATGCCGTATTATGGCTTGCAAACGAAATAATGCCACTTGTTTGGAAAAAAGACCCTGGCATTAAATTAACTTTATTGGGCAGTGATCCTACCAAAGCCGTATGGGACCTTCAGTCGCCCAATGTAATAGTAACCGGTTACCTGGAAGATGTTTCTGAGCACTTTATATCATCACGCATCTGTGTTGCACCATTGAGATATGGCGCAGGCATGAAAGGTAAAATTGGTCAGAGCTTAGAATTTTCCTTACCAGTAATTACAACAGCTGTTGGAGCCGAAGGTATGGATCTGGTTAATGGTTATAATGCACTTATAGCCAATACAACTGAAGATTTCGCAAATGATATTTTGAATCTTTATCAAAATGAAAGCCTTTGGAATTTAATATCCTCTAATTCATTCCAAACTATTGAAAAATATTCACCCGCATATATACAGAACAAAATAAAGGATATATTTAAGCTGAATAACGTATCCATATAAAAATTTTAGAAGCAGACTCGTTCTTTCCATTATGATCAAAGCACACCGTTTAAATGAATATTTAGTTCTTTTCTATAGAGTATTATTAGGGTACTTATTTTATTTTATCAGTAGAGTTTTGTTTTATCTATTCAATAAACCTCTTTTTGAAATAGATAGCGCCTATGAACTGTTAAAATTATGTTACCATGGATTGGCATTTGACACTACAGCATTGTTATATATCAATGGGCTGTTCATCTTATGCAGTATCCTTCCTTTGACCATCAATACCCACTTTAAGTATCAAAAGTTCTTAATGTGGGTTTACTTCATTTCGAATTTCATAGCCTATTCCACTAATTTCATCGATATCATTTATTATCGTTTTAGCCAGACCAGATCCACACGGGCTACATTAGATGTTTTGGTAAACGAAGACAACAAATCTTCTTTGTTTACCCATTTCATTGGCACTTACTGGTATATTACCCTCTTATTCGTTAGTTGTTGCCTGCTTTGGGTCTGGCTTTATAAAAAAGTCGAAGTCAAACCCGCTAACCCGACAAAAAACCTGCTGTCCTATTTCCCTTTTTCAATTGTAGGGATTTTAGTGATCAGCATCTTAATCGTTGGCGGTGTGAGGGGCGGTTACAGCCACAGTACAAGGCCAATTAACCTTGTTGATGCCTACAGGCATGTAAGTGTTCCCAACCAGGGAGATGTGGTTTTAAACACTCCTTTTTCCATTTTCAGAACATTAAAAGCGGCTACGTTCAAAGTACCAAACTGGAGTACCGAAGCTTACATCAACCAACATATCAAGCCGATCAAACAATATAACCGTACAGTTGATCAACAGCCAAATGTGGTCATCATCATTTTAGAAAGTGTTGCAAGAGAATATTGGGGGAGTATGAACAAGGGCACTTCCATTCCAGACTTTAAATCTTACACCCCCTTTCTGGATTCGCTCTCTGAAAACAGCCTTATTTTCACCAATGCTTATGCTAATGGCAGACAATCAATCCATGCCCTGTCGTCTATATTAGCCGGTATTCCGTCCTTTCAAACAGCCTTCACTTCCTCACCCTATGCCAAACAAAAGATACAATCTCTGGTATCCATATCCGACAGCTTAGGCTACCAGACCTCCTTTTTCCATGGTGCAGCAAATGGTTCCATGGGATTTTTAGGCTTCACCAATATCTTAGGTGTGGAGAATTATTATGGAAGAACAGAATATAACAATGATGATGATTATGACGGGATATGGGGAATATGGGATGAACCCTTTTTTCAATTTATGAATAAAACCCTGGTGAAGCAACGAAAACCCTTTTTGGCTTCTCTATTATCGATTTCTTCGCATGACCCCTTTAAAATTCCTGAAAAGTACCAGCAACAGTTTAAAGGAGGGCCAGTACCTATAGATAAATGTGTAGAATATACCGACTATGCGCTGAAGAAGTTTTTTGAACAAGCTAAGCAAGAGGAATGGTATAAAAACACCATTTTTGTAATTACAGCAGATCATACCAACCAGAGTAACTACGAAGAATACAGCAAACCAATTAACCGTTTTGCAGTACCCATTTTATTTTACAGCCCTAATAAGGCCTATAACCTACAAGGCGTACGAACCGATTTAGCTTCGCAAACAGATATTTATCCATCCATTGTAGATCTTATAGGATATAACAAGCCCTTCAGGTCATGGGGCAGGAGCTTAATTACCAATGACCCCACTGAAACGCCCAGGGTCATCAATTCACCGGGTAACATCTACCAGCTGATGCAGGGCAATTACACCTATATTTTTGATGGAGAAAAATTTACGGGGGTTTTCGATATTGCAGACAAGGGCCTTGAGAAAAACCTGATCAGCAGAAATGATCCGGAGATACCGAAAGGAATGGCAGATTGCAAAGCCTATATACAGGACTATATGTTCCGTATCATTCATAGAAAATTAAATCCTTAATGAATATAATTCAAAGAAGACAGGAGAATGAACTGCCGTGCTTAAGGAAATAAATTACCAATTAATTTTTCAAAATTAACTACTTGTTTTGGTAAAGAGAATGCCAATGCCGCATTTTTCAATTCCTGAAGGTCTTGTCCGGGATGGTCATGTAGCCATTTCATTTCGAGAATGAGATCTTCTATATTCCGGCTATAAATGACCCGTCCCATCCCTTTCTTGACAAAAGTTGAGGCTATACCCGTGTTAAAAGCAACGATTGGTATACCCAGATAAGCCGCTTCAAGCATGACCAAAGAAAAAGACTCCTCCCTTGAAAGCAACAGAAAACCATTACCAATAGCCATATAATTATAATAATCAGCTGCCTGGGGGCCCAAAAAGAATAACTTACCCTTGTATTTCCGCTCCACAACCTCCTTAACATAATATAGCAAACCATCATCCGGAACATAACCCAACCACAAAATCTTCACCTGCTCATCCTTGAAACCTTCAAGAATAGGCAATATATAATCTAGCCCTTTCATATAGGTAGCACCACCAGAAATCACCCACACAAAATCTGATGCAGTAATCCCAAGTTGTTGCTTTAATGCATTGATACGGTCTTTATCAACATTTATAGTTGCATAATCAATGAAGCTGGGTTGCAGTTGAACATTTGGATGTCCCATATGCGTAAGATGGCGACAAACTTCCTCAGAACAACCTATGCACACCGAGGAATAGTTGATAATGGTATCCATTTCTGCTGATTTGATCAAAGAAAAAGCGTTTAATGATTCATGGAAATAGGTCACCACTTTTACGTTTAATAAAGCAGCAATACGATGAGCTTCGGGTATGACCAGTGTATTTACAAACCAAAATTCAGGTTTAAAGCTTTCATTGATATGCTTTAACTGGTGGGTTAATGGATTCGCCTTCACCAACTTTAATAAGGCCCTGCCGATCTTTTTACCCAACTTTCCACTTACTTTATAGGGCAGACTTTTTTGTACATGTTCCGGTAGCTGATCGTATAAATCGCCCTTTTTAATACAAAATACATAAATGGCATATTGTTCTGGATCTAAGTTATTAAGCAGATACCATAAAACCATTTCAGATCCCGTACGATTAAGATTTTGTGTAATAAATAAGATTCGTTTCATTCGCTTGTTAACTTAACCTGAAGAATTTTTTAATTTTCAGGATCTTACTGAAGGCACTTAGTTGCTTGCGGGCAGCTTCCAATTCCTGATACTCCATTAAAAAATTACTGAAATACGTTGTCAACACCAGATTCCGCTCCACCATAATTGCAGGCAAGTTTTTCGGATCAGAACTTATCCCATCTGCCTTGTATTCAGCTAATAATACGTCAATATGGTTGTAACTGCAATTGTATTTATAAGCGGCCAGAAAGGTAAACTTCCAATCTGAAACTATACGCAATCGTTCATCATAATACCCTACGGTGTTGAACAATGTTCTTTTGATGAAAGTGCTGGGATGTGGTAAGCTGGAGTGGTAAAATAAACCAAAAGAAATAGATTCAGGGGGTGTCCAAATGTAACTACGATCCCCGTCTGCAAAGTGCATGTTGGCAGAAACAAGGTCTGCATTTAACCCGGCAGCAACACTTTCCGAAATTACCGATTTGGTGACCAGCACATCACCACTATTTAAGAATAACAGATAATCACCCACTGCAGCCCTTATCCCTTTATTCATGGCCTCATAAATTCCTTTGTCACGTTCAGACACCGAAAAACTTATTTCTCGCTGATATTGCGCTAAAATAGATTTACTGTCATCTGTTGAATCACCATCAATGACAAGATATTGTATATCCGTATAGGTTTGCTTAAGTACCGATTTTATGGTTTGGTGCAGGCCATCGGCATTATTATAGTTAATGGTAATGATGGATATTTTCAATTCCATATGATTTAGGGTAGCTAATATCCATAAAAAAAGGCCTTAATAAAAATTAAGGCCTTATCTATATGGTGTAAGTTGGTTTACAACTTCCTTTTCACTTCTACTTGTTCGTAAGCTTCTACGATATCACCAACCTCAATGTTATTAAAGTTCTGGATATTTAAACCACACTCATAACCGGAGCTCACTTCTTTCACATCATCTTTATAACGTTTCAATGAAGCCAGTTCACCGGTGTAAACAACTACACCATCTCTAACGATACGGATCTTGCTGTTACGGGTGATTTTACCATCCAATACCATACATCCTGCAATGGTACCCACTTTAGTGATTTTAAAGACATCCCTGATTTCAACGTTCGCAGTAATTTTCTCCTGGAACTCAGGCGCCAACATACCTTCCATCGCAGCCTTGATCTCATTGATCGCGTCATAGATGATAGAATAAAGGCGGATATCGATTTGTTCCGCTTCCGCAAGTTTACGTGCTCCAATTGAAGGACGAACCTGGAAACCAATGATAATCGCATCAGATGCCGTAGCTAACAAGACATCAGACTCAGAGATCTGGCCAACAGCCTTGGCAATGATATTAATCTGGATCTCTTCCGTTGAAAGTTTCAATAACGAGTCAGATAGTGCCTCGATAGATCCATCCACATCACCTTTGATGATCAGGTTAAGCTCTTTAAAGTTACCGATAGCCAAACGACGACCGATCTCATCTAAAGTAATATGTTTTTGTGTACGCAAACCTTGCTCACGCATCAGTTGCAGACGTTTATTAGCAATATCTCTAGCCTCAGATTCACTTTCTAATGCATTGAACCTGTCGCCCGCCGTAGGTGCACCCTGCATACCCAATACCTGAACCGGTACAGAAGGACCAGCCTCCGTAACTTTTTGCCCACGTTCGTTAAACAAGGCCTTCACACGTCCGCTGAAACTACCTGCAAGAATCGGATCACCGATCTTCAAAGTACCAGCCTGAACTAAAACAGTAGTAACAATACCACGTCCTTTGTCTAAGGTTGCCTCAATCACACTACCAGTAGCGCGTTTGTTAGGGTTAGCCGTAAGGTCTAAGAATTCAGCTTCCAGTAAAACTTTCTCTAAGAGTAAGTCAACATTTAAACCGCTCTTCCCTGATATTTCCTGCGACTGGAATTTACCACCCCAATCTTCAACCAGGATATTCATTGCAGATAACTGTTCACGGATCTTTTCAGAATTCGCTCCCGGTTTATCAATTTTGGTAAATGCAAATACTAAAGGAACACCAGCAGCCTGCGCATGGTTGATTGCCTCTTTTGTTTGAGGCATCACCGCATCATCAGAAGCAATTACAATAATGGCAATATCTGCTACCTTAGCACCACGTGCACGCATGGCCGTAAAGGCCTCGTGACCTGGTGTATCCAGGAATGTAACTTTTTTGCCTGTCGGGGTAGTTACCATGTAAGCACCAATGTGCTGTGTAATACCACCAGCTTCACCGGCAACTACGTTTGCTTTACGGATATAATCCAGCAATGAAGTCTTACCGTGATCCACGTGACCCATAATGGTCACTACAGGCGCTCTAGGTAGTAAATTCTCTGGTGAATCAACTTCTTCAATTAAGATGACGCTTTCATCATCAGGTTTAACGAATTGAATTTCGTAACCGAACTCATCCGCAACAATAGTCAGGGTTTCCGCATCCAAACGTTGGTTGATGGATACGAACATACCTAAACTCATACAGGTACCAATAATTTTTGTAACAGGTACATCCATCATGGTAGCCAGCTCATTTGCTGTAACAAACTCTGTAACCCTTAGCACTTTAGATTGTGCTTCCTGCTCCATCGCTAATTCATCTGCAGTTAAGGCAACATCATCACGCTTTTGGCGACGAAGTTTTGCTCTTTGTGCAAATTTACCAGATTTACCAGCACCACTTAAACGTGCAAGTGTCGCTTTGATCTGATCTTGTATTTCTTTTTCCGTAGGTTCCTCTTTAGAGCCTCCAGGTGCCCCTGGTTTGCTGTTTCTAAAGTTAGGCCTGTTGGCAGTATTATTAGTGTTATTTCTAAAATCCGGTCTGTTGGTAAATGTTGGCGCAGCCGGTTTTGGCGGATGCTGACCAGCAGGTGTTGTGCTTTGTCCTGCAGCAGGTGCAGCTGTACCCGGTGTATGACCCTGACCTGGATGATGACCTGGCGTTTTTTTACGCTTACGTTTACGTTTCGCACTTTCGCTGTCGTTAGACGAAGCTACCGGTGACGATTTGCGGTCAGGCGTTGTAGGCAATATGATTTTACCGATAATATTCGGTCCTGTCAATTTGACTGATCTCGCTTTGATCACTTCCACTTCATCAGGTTTGGTAACCTTAGGTTGCGGCGTTTCTTTAGGCGGCTCAGGTTTAACAACCGGCGCTGCCTTGGCAACAGGTTTTTCCACTGCAGGTTTCTCTACAGGTTTTTCTGGAGCTTTTACAATCGGTGCAGGTGCTGCCACTTCAGGTTTCGCTTCTGGTTCTGCGACTACAGGCTTTTCTTCTTTCACTGGTTCTTTTGGTATTTCTTTCACTACCTCAGGAGCAGGAGCAGGAGTTGGCGCAGGAGTTTCCGCTTTAACTTCAGCTGCCGGCGCTGGTGCTGCAGGAGTTTCCTCCTTTTTAACCGGACGCGTTTTACTGTTCAAATTATCGAGATCAATTTTCCCAATAACTTTAACACCTGGAAGTGAGCTTTCTTCTGCCTTTTCTGGCGCTTTTTCTACCGGTTTCTCCGCTTGTACTGGAGGCTGTTCTTTTGCAACAACAAGCTCTTCCTTCGGTTTATCAACAGGAGGTGTATGTGATTGAAGGTTTTTTATTAAAACGCCCTCATTCTCAAATTCTACATTTTTCTTAGGAGCTTCTGCAGCTTTCTCTATTACATCAGGCTCATCACGACGTATTTTACCAATGACAATTTGATTAGCCTCTTCTTTTACGATTTTATCTCCCTGAAATTCTTTCAATAATGCATCGTACATATCTTTTGAAAGCTTGGTGGTGGGTTTATTTTCGACAGAAAAGCCTTTCTTTTCCAGGAACTCAACGGCCGTAGCTATTCCTACGTTAAGTTCCTTAACTGCCTTAAATAAAATTATTGGTTTGTCGTCTGACATTGATATTCCTCTTTTTTCTTAATTCTTGTACAAAAGTAATGTTTATTCTTGTTTTATTTCATGTGTATGGAATTTGTTTAAATTTTCTCACATGGTTTACACTTAGTTCTCACTATTTATGCTAAGTTATTCAAATTCTGACTTTAAAATATTAACAACTTCTTTGATCGTTTCTTCTTCTAAGTCAGTACGTTTTACTAATTCATCTACAGAAAGTGACAATACACTTTTTGCAGTGTCGCATCCGATGGCTTTCAGTTCATCGATAATCCAGCTATCGATTTCATCTGAGAATTCTTCGATATCTACATCTTCATCTTCTTCACCTGCTTCACGGTACACGTCTATTTCATAGCCGGTCAATTTACCTGCCAATTTTATGTTATGACCACCACGGCCAATAGCCAGTGACACCTGATCTGGCTTCAGGTAAACCGATGCATGTTTAGTAACATCATCCAGTTTAATAGAACTGATCTTGGCCGGACTTAAAGCCCTGGTGATATATAAGGATACATTGTTTGTAAAGTTGATTACATCAATGTTCTCATTTTTTAATTCTCTTACAATTCCGTGGATACGTGAACCTTTCATTCCCACACATGCACCAACAGGATCGATTCTGTCATCATATGACTCGACTGCCACTTTAGCACGCTCACCTGGTTCACGAACAATTTTCTTAATGGTAATTAAACCATCAAAAATCTCGGGAACTTCGATTTCGAATAAACGTTGCAAAAACTCAGGGGCAATTCTGGAAATAATAATCTTAGGTGAACTGTTCATCATATCAACCTTAGAAATTACCGCACGAACGGTATCTCCTTTTTTGAAATAATCTGCAGGGATCTGTTCCGTTTTCGGCATGATCAGTTCATTGCCTTCATCATCCAGCACAAGGGTTTCTTTTTTCCATACCTGGTAAACCTCACCTGTAACAATTTCACCAACCCTGTCTTTATATTTTTTAAATATTTCGTCTTTTTCAAGCTCAAGCACCTTGGAAACCAAAGTTTGACGAGCCGCTAGAATAGCCCTGCGGCCAAAACTCTCTAAAGTGATCTGTTCAATGTAGTCGTCACCAACTTCCATATCAGGATCAAGCTGTTTAACCTCCGAAATTTCAATTTCCAGTTCATCGTCTTCCGAAAAGCCGTCTTCCATCACCTTCCTCGTTCTCCAGATCTCTAAATCTCCGTTGTCGGGGTTAACAATCACGTCGCAATTCTCATCCGTTCCGTATTTTTTTCGCAACATGCTACGAAACACCTCTTCCAGCACACTAATCACTGTCGGGCGGTCGATGTTCTTGAATTCTTTGAATTCCTGAAACGAATCGATTAAATTAATATTGCTCATTTTTATTTAAATGAAATTAAAACCTTTACTTCTGTTATATTCTCAAACGCTATATGGGTTTCTACCATATAGGCCTTCTTACCTTTTTCTTTGACACTTTCTTCAATCGTGAGGCCCGTATCTGTTACGGCGAGCAGCTTGCCCTCTTTTTTATCGCCTCCCGAAAGCTTAACGCTTATCTCTCTGCCAATGTTTTTAACATATTGCCTTTTCAGCTTCAGGGCCTCACCTACGCCGGGCGAGGAAACCTCTAAATTATAGGCCTGCGCAATGGTGTTTTCTTCTTCAAGATGAAAACCCACATGCCTGCTGATCGCTGCACAGTCTTGTATGCTAATGCCTTCATCGCCATCCACATGAATAATAAGCTTATTGTTCGGAAGCATCCTTACCTCCACTAAAAACAATTCCGGCCTGTCCGAAATCTTTTCTTCAACGAGTTCTCTTACCCTGTTTTCTACCTGCATAACTAATTTGCTAAAACAGAAAAGAGGGGACACCTGTCCCCTCCAATTCTCTATATCAGTGCAAATATAAGAATATTTATTAAAAATAAAAATTGAAACCTTATTGCCTGAATATGTTGCAACTAGCGCTGCCCTATAGTGAGTCCACCATGAGTCCACAGTGAGTCCACGGTCAGTCCACGTATTACCGAACAAAACGTGGACTGACCGTGGTGGCACTGTGCATCCAGTGCGCTCACATCATCAGCCGTCACCTACTTCACTTTAACGCTGCAGTGTTTTTTGCTGTGGCTTTAATTGGTAGCTCACCTTGCCTTTAAGAATTTCTTTTGCTCCTCCGAAAGTTACATTGAGCGGCGTGCTCACAAGGTAAGATTTACCCCTTTGAAAGGGCTTTTCAGGCACAAACAAGATTTTGTCTTCCTGAATATTGACCTTACCGGGCACCTCCTTCCCCTCCATGCTTACACTCACCCAGTTCATCTTTGTTGAATCACTAAAATCATTATTTGTTAGCTGTAACAAACCAACAGGGTTGATGTCCGACAGGACGATAGCATTGCTATCAGCAGAGAATTCGATATGAACTGGTTTATTCTTTGAAGAAGAACAGCCCAGGCAGGAACAAAAAAAGAAAATAACGCCTACTTTAGACAAAAATTTATTCATCTAACTAAATTACGCATTATGGCATTTATTTTGGAAATTTTATTGATGGGGGTGGCGATGTTGATCGGGGCCTACCTTTTACCCGGGGTACATCTGGATGGCTTTGGAAGCGCATTAATTGCGGCTGTGCTCATCGCCCTAGCGAATGCAACCATAGGTTTTATACTAAGGATTTTAACCTTACCGCTTAATTTTCTAACCCTTGGATTAGTTTCCTTCATCATTACCGTGTTAATGATCTTGCTGGTAGACCACTTTATGAGCGGTTTTAATACCACCGGATTCTTTTCAGCAGCACTTCTTGCCATTGTAGTGGCTATCATTCAAATGATTTTTGGCGGCATTGCCAGTTCCAGGGATTAAGCGAAAAGAGGCCCGAAATTAATCAAATAATTAATACCAGGTTGTATCATTTTATGATACAACCTCTATTTTAAAATATCTCTTGAGATAACCATTTTCTGGATTTCAGAGGTACCTTCATAGATTTGGGTAATTTTCGCATCACGCATTAACCTTTCTACATGGTACTCTTTTACAAAACCATAACCACCATGAATCTGTACCGCTTCTATCGTAACATCCATGGCAACTTTGGAGGCGTATAACTTTGCCATAGACCCGGCTAAAGTATAAGATTGACCCTGGTCTTTTAACCAGGCCGCTTTATAGACTAAAAGTCTTGCTGCTTCAATTTGCGTGGCCATGTCTGCAAGCTTAAAGGCTATAGACTGGTGCTCATGAATAGGTTTACCGAAAGTTTTTCGCTCTTTTGAATAGGCCAGTGCCAATTCATAGGCCCCTGCTGCAATACCTAATGCCTGGGCAGCAATACCTATACGCCCGCCTTCCAGGGTTTTCATGGCAAATTTAAAACCAAAGCCATCTTCACCAATTCTGTTTTCTTTAGGGACTTTTACATCATTAAACATCAGGGAATGGGTGTCTGAACCACGGATACCTAATTTATTCTCTTTGGGCCCAACAGTAAAGCCTTCCATACCTTTTTCCAGGATGAAAGCATTAATTCCTTTATGTTTTAATTCTCTGTGTGTTTGGGCAATCACCAGGTAGGTAGAGGCTGTGCCCCCGTTTGTGATCCAGTTTTTGGTGCCGTTCAGCAAATAGTAATCGCCCATGTCAATAGCGGTAGTTTGCTGTGAGGTGGCGTCAGAACCTGCTTCGGGCTCCGACAGGCAAAATGCACCGATTTGTTGTCCGCCAGCCAGGGGTTTCAGGTATTTTTCTTTTTGGGCTTCTGTTCCGAAAGCTTCCAATCCGTAACAGACAAGGGAGTTGTTTACAGAAACAACCACAGAAGCGGATGCATCAATTTTTGACAGCTCTTCCATCACCAGAACATAAGACAGGGCATCTAAGCCACTTCCATTATATTTTTCAGCGACCATCATGCCTAAAAAACCAAGTTCCCCAAGCTTCTTTACTTGTTCTGATGGAAATTTTTGATGCTCATCCCTTTCAATAACACCAGGCTTTAATTCATTTTGTGCAAAATCCTTTGCAGCCTGTTGTATCATTAATTGTTCTTCACTTAGTTGAAATAGCATATCATTATTTTTAATAGAACCCAATATGCCAAATTTAGTTATTCCAAACCAGAATACTATGGTTGCATAATAATTTCTCTAAAAGCTATTTCTGCAAAAAACTATTTAAGCAGGTGGTTATTGTCATCCGGGAAAACAAGTATGGGATGGTATTTTTTTGCTTCTTCTATAGGGAGGGATCCGTAAGACATGATAATCAGGATGTCGCCTACCTGAACTTTTCTGGCAGTTGCCCCGTTTAAACACACCATGCCACTTCCACGCTCGCCTTTAATTACATAAGTCTCGAATCGTTCACCGTTATTATTGTTCACAATCTGTACTTTTTCGTTTGCAATAATCTGGGCAGCATCCATCAGATCTTCGTCTATGGTAATGCTGCCAACATAGTTCAATTCAGCCTGCGTTACTTTAACACGGTGTATTTTAGATTTTAAAATCTCGATGATCATTCTGCAAAGTTAATTAATTTTTATTCCTGCAAGAGCACATTGTCAATTAAACGGGTTTGGCCAACTTTTGCCGCCACCAATGCAACCAGGTGATCGGAGGATTTATCAGCTACCGGCAAAAGTGTCTCCCGGTTAGCGATGGTAAAATAATCAAGCTCCACGCCGGGCACTCCCTGTAACATTGACTTCGCCTTTTCCAGCAGCTGTTCGATGCTTTCTTCTTTAAAATGTGTTTTCACGTATTGAAGCGCCTGGTTAATGACCAATGCATTTTGTCGGTCCTGTTGCGATAAATGTATGTTTCTCGAACTCATGGCCAGGCCATCGGGTTCGCGGATAATCGGACAGCTTACAATTTGGACTGGCATTTTAAAATGCTCCACCATTAACCTGATCATCAGTACCTGCTGAAAATCTTTCTGGCCAAAAAAAGCGATATCAGGATTTACAGCATCGAACAGTTTCTTAACTATCTGTGTAACTCCCTGGTAATGCCCCTTTCTGAATTCTCCTTCCAGTAAAAATTCAACCTCCCCTAAATCTATATGCCAATTTTCAGGTGCAGGGTACATTTCTTTAACTGAGGGCATGAAAACCACATCACAACCTGCCTCTTCCAGCATTTTGATATCATGCGCTAAAGGCCGGGGGTATTTCTCCAGGTCTTTGGGGTCAGTAAATTGGGTAGGGTTTACAAAAATACTGCAAACAACGAGGTCTGCCTGTTGTTTTGCTTCTGTAATCAGCGAAACGTGTCCTTTGTGCAAGGCTCCCATGGTGGGTACTATTGCAATTTTTTGATGAGCCTGTTTGATGGGCGCCAACCGCATTTTTAATGCCGCTATTGTATTTATTATTTTCAAGCCTTAGATAAAAGTTTTCAGCGCCAAAGTTGGTTATTTATCTATTCTTAACAAAACATCTTGGATAAGAACTTGATAAATATTATTATTTTGATTACCTTTGCCCCTTGATTATCTTTTCTTTAACATAATATTATTCACGAATATGGAGATGGCAAAAACGAAGCTACTGATTGTTACACACGAGATGTCGCCTTTCCTCGAACTCACAAAAATTTCAGAAATTACCCGCCAATTACCGCAGGCAATGCAGGAAAAAGGATTTGAAATCCGTATTCTGATGCCGAGGTTTGGTAACATTAATGAAAGACGGAACAGATTACATGAAGTAATCCGTTTATCAGGAATGAACATTGTCATTGATGACAACGACAATCCTTTAATCATTAAGGTGGCATCCATACCCGCGGCGCGGATGCAGGTTTACTTTTTGGACAACGAGGATTATTTTCAACGTAAATATGTTTTCCATGATAAAGAAAACAAATTCTATGCTGACAACGACGAGCGGATGATATTTTTCTGCAAAGGTGCGTTGGAAACTGTAAAAAAATTAGGCTGGGCACCTGACATCGTGCATTGTCACGGGTGGATGACTGCTTTGGTTCCTGCTTACATAAAAACATCGTATAAAAACGATCCTACGTTTAAAAATTCAAAAGTGGTTTATTCAATTTATGAGAACTGCTTCACTGAAACTTTAAATGCTGACTTCCATAAAAAAGCAATAATGAATGCCATGACAGCTGAGGATACGAAAGTATTTGAAAATGCAGATGCAAACACCATGCACATCGGCGCTGTTTCTTATTCGGATGCCGTTGTTTATGCAACCGAGGCTATTGATGACAATGTGTTAAAATTTGTTAAAGATTCTAATAAACCAACTTTAGCTTATAATTTAACCGAAAATTTCGACAACTTCTATAACTTATATGAAGAGATATCGAATGAAGAAATGATTTCACTAGCATAATAAACGGTATACTACTTTGAATATGAAATTCACAAAACTAGACTTATTGACACTGTTAATAAGTCTTTTTATTTTTGCCTCCTGTAATGATAACAATACAATAGGCCTTGACGTAGCCCCGGATGATGCCATTCAGGGAGCACTTGTTGATACGGTGACTGTTACCACCAAAACTGTTGCCGATGAGGTGACCAGGACTTATTTCGGTATAACCAGTGAAGCCAACCCAAACCCTATAAGGGTGCCATTTGGCTACCTTACAGATCCTTTGTTTGGAACAGCTGAGGCCGGTTTAGCGTTAAGTGTTAACCTGCCAACAAATGCCTATAGTTTTGGAAACAATGCCGCGATAGATTCTGCGGTGCTGGTACTTCCTTATGAAGCTAATTTTTATGGTGACACCACTACTTCAGTTTATAGTGTTGATGTGCAGCAGCTTACTAAAGACCTTTCTGTTGAGGGTTCCTTTTTAAGCAACAAGGAATATGAGGCTGCACCTGTAATTGCGGGAAACTTTACCGGAAAAATTAAACCGAAGACAACGGTTAGGATTTCCGAAATTGTTCCGGGTAAAGCAGATACAATGAAAGTTGTTCCGCCTTCTTTAAGGATCAAACTGAACAATAGTTTTGTAACGAGCAATGTCATGAATATAGGCGCTTCCGCTTTATTGAATAACGCTACTTTTAATTCCGCCTTTAAAGGGTTAAAAGTAAGCGTGAACAAGGCTAATTCAAATGGAACCGGTGGTATCATGTTCTTTAACTTTGCTGCCAGTGCAGGCGCCAGATTAGATATTTATTACAAAAAACAAAATGCAACCACAACCACCGCTACTGACACCCTTGCGGTTACTTTTCCGATCTCTCAGAGCGTTAATCCTGTTGCTGCAACCATTAAACACAATTATGCCGGCACTCCGGTGGCTGAGCAGCTTGCTGATGTCAGCAGCAAACAATATGAGGTTACTTACTTACAGGGATTAGCCGGACTAAGAAACAAAGTGAGCTTTCCTCATTTGAAGGAACTTACTAAAAACCTTGGTGCAAAAATCGTGATTAATAAAGCTGAACTGGTCGTTGATATCAGTGCGGGTAATGATGTTGCCCCATTTAATCCAGCACAACGGTTAGCCTTATATCAATATGATATCGCTGGAAAAAGAGCCCTGATCCCCGATCAGAATTCTACTGACTATAGGTTTACAGGTAATTTTGGAACCGGATATAATATCGGAACCAAGAAATATTCCTTTATCGTTACTGGTTTAATCCAGGATTTGATTGATGGTAAAAGTGTGGAGAATGGCCTTTATTTAGCACCTGCTCCCCCTTTGATAGCTGAATATGGTATTAATCCACCTATAACTACCGCAGACCGTTCCGTGATCGGTTCTTTTATCAATAACAACCATAAAGTGAGATTGAATATTTACTACACGAAGATTAACTAGTGTTATTCAAGTCATAAAAAAAACCGGATCGATTGTCGATCCGGTTTTTTTTGTGACTTTGCGCTTTAAAACGGTATGTTTCCAGCATCGCTATCATTGCTGGTAAACTCATCCTCCTCCTGTTTGGCAGCCACATGATTGTTGGTGACCGGAGAGATCTCAAAATCACTCTTCCTGCCTAAAATGGTAAAGTTTTCAGCTACAATTTCGGTAACGTATTTTTTTACTTTTTCACGGTCTTCAAATGATCGGGTGCGCAACTTCCCTTCTATATACACCAGCTTCCCTTTTTGCAGGTATTTAGAGGCTACTTCAGCTAAACCCCTCCACAACACTATATTATGCCACTCTGTTTGTTCAACACGTTTACCATCCTTATTAAAGGTTTCTGAGGTGGCTAAAGGAAAGCTTGCAACGGTTACTCCACCGTCTAAATGACGAACTTCAGGATCCTTGCCTAAATGTCCCACGAGAATTACTTTATTGATACCTGACATGAAATAAAAAATTATAAGTTTAAATAGGCCTTTATAAAATTGGCGATGACTTTAGGTTGCGGCAAGTCGTTTAAATTGTGCTTATCGACCCAAATAACCGCTGCATCTTGCTTAAAGTTAAGGATATAATTAGCTAAAACAAAGAATTGAACGTATATAATCTGGTGAGTTAGTACGTGTTTTTTGGTGACTAAATGCGCAATTTTCACGTCACTTCCATACGTATTTTTAACCTCGAGTATAAATTCAGGATCAGGAAGCTCCACCGGTTCTTGAGTTTCAATTAATGGAAAATCGTACAAGTGTTGCCAAATATCTCCCGCCTGTCTTTTTTTAACCAACACCTGCTCCGGCTGTTGCAATACGAGGTAGTTAAAATAACGGGTCTTCACCACCGTCTTCTTCAGCTTAACAGGCAGCACATCGACCAGTTGCTGCCGCCTCGCCTCACAATTAAGCTGCAGCGGACAAACACTGCAATCCGGAGATTTGGGCTTACACTGCAAGGCGCCGAACTCCATAATTGCCTGGTTATAGATCATTGGGTTTTGCCCTACAATTAATTCGTTTGCCAAAGATTCAAATTGCTTTTTACCCTCGGTACTATTGATGGCAGTAGCGATGCCAAAGTACCTGGCGATGACACGAAAAACATTACCATCAACAACTGCCCTTAACTCGCCTGCAGCGAAGGAAGAAATGGCAGCCGCTGTATAAGTTCCTATTCCTTTTAACTGAATAAGCTGGTCATATTGTACCGGAAAAACACCTGCATGCAAGTCCATCACCTGCCGGGCAGTATGGTGCATGTTTCGGCCACGGGAATAATACCCCAGTCCTTGCCAGAGTTTCAACACCTGCGTTTCGCTAGCTGCAGCAAAATCAGCAACCGTAGGGAATTCGGCCAGGAAACGATTGAAATAGGGTAAACCTTGTTCTACACGGGTTTGCTGCATAATGATTTCAGAAAGCCAGATCACGTAGGCATCCTGAGTATGGCGCCAGGGAAGGTCTCTTTTATAGTGCTGATACCAGCTAACAATTTCTTGCTGAAAATTCATAACTGCAAAAATACGGTGTGAAAACGTACTTTTACTAAATCTTGCAATTCCCTGATCATCATGCAATCAAATAAATCATCTTTTATTTTCCTATCTCATTAAAAAGCAATACTTTTGCACTCCCAAATCACTTATAATATTAACACACAAATAAATTAATAATAGACAATATGACTAAGGCAGATATTATTTCAGAGATATCAACAAAGACAGGAATTGAAAAAGTGGATGTGCAGGAGACCGTTGAGGCATTTTTCAAAGTGATCAAGAATAGCATGATCGGAGGAGAGAATGTATATGTAAGAGGTTTTGGAAGTTTCGTCGTTAAAAAAAGAGCACAAAAAACTGCAAGGAACATTTCTAAAAACACGGCAATTATTATTCCTGAACATTACGTTCCAAGCTTTAAACCGGCAAAAGTATTTGTTGATAAAGTAAAAAATAACACTAAAAAACTTAGCGTAGAGGCTTAAATTATGAATAAAAATATCCAGACTAAGCAAGTAATTATTATTGGGGCAGTTTTGCTGCTGATCGCATTTTTGTTTACAAGGGATATTAAAGGTTTGGTTAAACCGAAAGAAGATACTACAAGTGCTCCAGCTGCCGGAGAACCAGCTCCTAATCAGGTACAGGAGATTAACTTAAAGGAAGTATCTACTATAGGAAAAAACTTAATGAATGCCAACCTGGCTACTGAAATCGAGAACCTGGAGAACGATTACAAAACGGCCCCCGAGAATGATAAAATTAAAGTAGCACAGGAGCTTGCACAGAAATGGGATGACCTTGAGCAGCCTATACCAAGTGCATTATATTTAGAAATAATTGCCAATACGAAGCCAGAATTAAAAAGCTGGTTAAATGCTGGCGAAAGGTTTATGAAAGCCTTTGATTTGACAAGGGATAGTATCATGCAACCTGCTTTACTTCAAAAGGCAAACTTGTCTTATAAGAAAGCATTTGAACTGGATTCAACGAATACCGATGCCAAAACCGGTCTTGGAATAACCATCGTAAATGGAATGGGAGCACCAATGGAAGGTATCGCAATGTTGATGGAAGTAGTTAAAAAAGACCCGAAGAACCTTAAAGCAAATATGAGCTTAGGCACATTTGCAATAAAGTCAGGTCAGTTTGATAAAGCTATTACCAGATTTAATGATATTATTGCACAAAAGCCATCACCAGATGCTTATTTCTATCTGGGAACAGCTTATGAAAACCTAGGTAGAAAAGAAGAAGCTGTTGCAGCCTATTTAAACAGTAAAAAACTTGCGGCAAATCCTACGTTGTCTAAATTCATTGATAAACGTGTGGCTGAGCTCAGTAAATAATTATTAACAGATTTTTTAAAAATATTAATTTCACAATTATGCCAAGTGGTAAAAAAAGAAAGAGACATAAAATGGCTACGCACAAGCGTAAAAAACACTTAAGAAAGAACAGACACAAGAATAAGAAGAAATAACCTCTTATTTTGAATTGTAAACGGTAAAATATACGCTGGAAAACCGGTGTATATTTTACTGTTTACTATGTTTCGTATCAGTCTATGTGTTAACGGGGCATAATATACATATGCCGTAAATTTACAGCTTTTGGTAAAAGAATTAATTATCGATTCAACTCCCTCGGGAGTAACCATAGCTTTAATTGAAGACAAACATCTTGTAGAACTTCATAAAGAACACATCAACAACAACTATGCTGTTGGCGACATTTATTTAGGCCGCATAAAGAAAATTATGCCGGGCTTAAATGCTGCGTTTGTTGATGTGGGTTATGAGAAAGATGCGTTCCTGCATTATTTCGATTTGGGACCGCAAGTGCAATCTTTATTAAAGCTTACAAAAATTAAGCGTAATGGCACCGTTAATGGAACGTTATTGGATAACTTTAAACTGGAGCCTGATATTAATAAGGCCGGTAAAATTTCTGAAGTCGTCGCCAAAAACATTGTCATTCCTGTTCAAATAGCAAAAGAGCCTATTTCAACAAAAGGGCCGCGCTTAAGTTCAGACCTCTCTATAGCAGGCCGCTATATTGTATTGGTCCCTTTCTCTAACGTTATCTCTATATCAAAAAAAATAAAAAGTAATACTGAACGTAATCGTTTAAAAAAGATCATTGAAAGTATTAAACCTAAAAATTTTGGTGTAATTATCAGAACGGTTTCTGAAGGAAAAGGTGTAGCAGAACTACAAAAAGATCTCCTGGATTCTGTAACAAAATGGGAAAACTTCATGAAGAAGTTGCCTGAAGCAGAACCCTCCAAACGTGTATGGGGAGAAATGGATCGTACGTCAACGTTGATCCGTGATATCCTGAGCACAGACTTTACCAATGTTTATGTAAACGATCAAAGTTTATTTGAAGACATTCGTTCTTATGTTCATGAAATTTCTCCGGACATGGAGAAAATAGTGAAGTATTATAAACACAAAGAGCCCATATTTGAGCATTTTGGCTTGGATAAACAGATTAAAAATGGCTTTGGTAAAACAGTAAATCTTGCTGGCGGTGCTTATCTTGTTGTTGAACATACTGAAGCTTTACATGTAATTGATGTAAACAGTGGAAACAGAACAGCAAGCAAGGAAAACCAGGAAGAGAATGCGCTTCAGGTAAATAAAGAGGCAGCAAAAGAAATTGCACGACAGCTTAGGCTTCGTGATATGGGCGGTATTGTGGTGATCGATTTTATTGATATGCACAAACCAGTTAACCGTAAAATGTTATTTGACTATTTACGTGAACTGATGACGCTTGACCGCGCCAAACATACCATTTTGCCTCCAAGTAAATTTGGTCTGGTTCAGATCACCCGTCAGCGGGTAAGGCCTGAAATGAATATTGTTACCAGTGAGAAATGTCCTACTTGTGATGGTACAGGAGAGATTAAAGCCAGCATTGTCCTGATGGATGATATTGAAAATAACCTGACCTACATTTTGCAGGAACAGAATGAAAAGAACGTTACGCTGTGCGTACATCCTTATATTGAAGCTTTCATTAAGAAGGGAATTGTATCCCTGCAATGGAAATGGTTCTTCAAATTCGGACAACGTATAAAAATAAGGGCTGTACCTTCGTACAACCTGACAGAGTTCCATTTCTTGTCTGCTAAAGACGAAGAAATTAAATTGTAACTCCTGTTTAAAGCTTAATGATAAGCCTGGTTTCTTTAACGAAGCCAGGCTTATTCATTTTACAGGCTTTATGTGGTATAAGCTTACGATAGCTTAATGACCGCTTTCTAAACAATCTATTTTTTAAATTGCGCGGATGCTTCAATTTAGCGTTAAATTAGTAGTTCTAAAAACATCATACATTGGCTAAAACTAAATCAGCTTATTTTTGTCAGAGCTGTGGATATGAATCCGCAAAATGGCTAGGCAAATGTCCTTCCTGTAATTCCTGGAATACTTTCGTAGAAGAGATCATTGAAAAGGCGGCATCAAAAATACCTGCATGGAAATCCAGCAATAATGGCTCCCGCGTTCATAAACCCAGCAGAGTTGAGCACATTATATCATCCACTGAAAAAAGAATTTTAACAGGTGACCAGGAGCTCGACCGGGTGTTGGGTGGAGGATTAGTGACGGGTTCGGTTACATTAATTGGTGGTGAACCTGGTATTGGAAAATCTACCTTAATGCTGCAGTTGGCTTTAAATATCAACAATAAACGGATTTTGTATATCTCTGGCGAGGAAAGTGAGCAGCAGATTAAAATGCGTGCAGAACGGATCACCAGCGCCCCCACTGCCGATTGTTATATCCTGACGGAAACAAATACACAAAATATTTTCAAGCAAATAGAGGAACTGGAACCCGAGATTGTCATCGTAGACTCTATTCAAACGCTGCATTCAGCACACATCGAATCTACGCCGGGAAGTGTTTCCCAGGTGAGGGAATGTACGGCGGAACTGCTGAGGTTTGCAAAGGAAACGGATACACCGGTATTCTTAATTGGACACATCACCAAGGATGGTGCTATTGCCGGGCCCAAGATCCTGGAACATATGGTAGACACGGTTTTACAATTTGAAGGCGACAGGCACCATATTTACAGGATTTTGCGCTCTATTAAAAACAGATTTGGGGCTGCTGCTGAATTGGGTATCTATGCCATGAACAGCAGCGGATTAAGGGAAGTAACCAACCCGTCAGAGATTTTATTGTCGCAACGGGATGAAGAGCTAAGTGGAATTGCCATCTCAGCTACTTTAGAAGGCGCCAGACCGATGTTAATAGAAACGCAGGCGCTAGTGAGTGTTGCTGCTTATGGAACGCCGCAACGGTCAGCTACGGGCTTCGACACCAAACGCATGAATATGCTTTTGGCGGTGCTGGAAAAAAGATGTGGTTTCAGACTAAGCGCCAGGGACGTGTTTTTAAATCTTGCGGGTGGCATCCGTGTAGAAGATCCTGCTATTGACCTTGCTATTATGGTGGCTATCATTTCCTCGCATGAGGATATTTCAATCCCTTCTAAATATTGTTTTGCAGGGGAAGTGGGTTTATCAGGTGAAATCAGGGCGGTGAACCGCATTGATCAACGCATATCAGAAGCAGATAAATTAGGGTTCGAAAAGATATACATTTCTACCTATAACATGAAAGGCCTCGTTAAGGAAAAATACGGCATAGAGGTCATCGGCGTGAGTAAAATCGAGGACGTGTTCAGCGCTTTGTTTGGCTAATTTTTTTGCTGCATTTCTTTGTAATTTGAAATGCAGCACTTATATTCGTACTGTAATAATTTTAATTACAGTATGAATAATTCAAGATTTGCCATATCATTACATATTCTTACCCTGCTGGAGAAGAGCATAGATGAATATACATCGTCAGAATATCTTGCCGGGAGTATCAACATCAATCCAGTCCTGGTTAGAAAAGAACTGATCAACCTCCGGAACCATGGCTTTTTAAATAGTAAGGAAGGCAAAAATGGCGGCAGTTACCTTGCAAAATCAGCCGATAACATCACACTGGGTGAAATTTACAACGCAGTAAAGCAAAGTAATTTATTAGGTATTTCAAAAAATGACCCTAACCCCCTTTGCCCTGTCGGCAAGCAAATCAACAAACATTTAAATACTGTATATGAATCAACCGAACAAGCGCTGATTAAAGAATTATCCCGTGAAACACTGGCTGATTTCAGCAGGAAATTCAATTGATTTCTTATTAATCAATACTGTAACAATTTTAATTACAATTAAAGATAAGCTCAATGAAACCATCATAAGCTTATGATAGCTTCATCACCATTAAAAAACAAATAAAAAAAAGATGAAAACAACACTAATTGGAGCCAGTGGCTTTGTAGGATCACAAGTTTTAGAAGAATTGCTGAATCGCGGACATGAAGTGACCGCTATTGTACGCCATCCTGAAAATGTAACGATTAAAAATGAGCGCTTAACTGTTAAAGCGGTTGATGTATTAGATACCACTGCGTTAAGTGAGGCGGTTAAAGATACAGATGCGGTGATCAGTGCATATAATGCAGGCTGGACTAACCCTAATCTTTATGATGACTTCCTGGCTGGTTCTCAAGCCATTCAAAAAGCAGTAAAGGAAGCTGGGGTAAAGCGCCTGATCGTGATCGGCGGAGCTGGTAGTTTAGAGATTGAGGGGAAACAATTGGTAGACGGACCTGAGTTTCCTGCAGATTATAAACCCGGAGCCACAGCAGCAAGGGATTACCTGAATATCATTAAACAGGAAAAAGATTTGCAATGGAGCTTTATTAGTCCCGCGATAGAAATGCATCCAGGTATCACGACTGGCCGTACCGGCAAATACCGTTTAGGCACAGACAGCCCGGTGTTTAATGAAGAAGGCCAGAGTATTTTATCAGCTCAGGATCTGGCTGTTGTCATAGTTGATGAGCTGGAAAACAATAAACATCCTCAACAACGCTTTACTGCTGCGTATTAATTTCGTTTTAATAAATCCCGGGACGCAACGCGGGATGACAACGGTACGAACATTTCAGCATGGATATCAAATAAAAAAGTCCCTTTCGGGACTTTTTTATTGCTTTCTATTTCGATAAATACATTGATTTGTCTTTATATAACTTTCTGAAATAAGGATCTTCCAGGTCTTTGATGAAGCGGATAGATTCTCCGGTTGATTTCATCTCAGGGCCTAATTCTTTGGTTATTTCAGGGAATTTCTCATAAGAGAAAACCGGTTCTTTAATGGCATAACCATTTAACTTGCGTTCAATCGTGAAATCTTTCAGTTTATTAACACCAAGCATGATTTTTGCAGCGATGTTGATATACGGAACATCGTAAGCTTTAGCGATGAAAGGCACGGTACGGGAAGCTCTTGGATTCGCTTCAATCACATATACCTTTTCATCTTTCACAGCAAACTGGATATTCAGCAGACCAATTACATTCAATGCCCTTGCAATCTTTTTGGAATACTTTTCCATATCATCCATCACTTTTTGAGATAGACTGAATGGAGGTAATACGGCAAATGAATCTCCGGAATGTATTCCTGCAGGCTCAATATGTTCCATTAAACCAATGATATGAACATCTTCGCCATCACAGATCGAGTCAGACTCCGTTTCTTCAGCCCTGTCAAGGAAATGGTCAATCAGCACCCTGTTACCAGGCAGATCGCCTAATAATTTCACTACTGCCTTCTCAAGATCCTCATCGTTGATCACAATGCTCATCCCTTGTCCGCCTAAAACATAACTCGGACGAACCAATACCGGGTAGCCTACCTTATTGGCCACAACAATAGCCTCTTCCGCATTTTCGGCCACACCATAATTAGGGTACGGAATGTCAAGTTCTTTCAGTAAGTCAGAGAAACGTCCACGATCTTCGGCAATATCCATATTATTGAAAGAAGTACCAATAATTTTGACGCCCATTTCATGAAGCTTTTCAGCCATTTTCAAGGCCGTTTGTCCGCCAAGCTGAACAATTACCCCTACCGGGTTTTCCAGCTCTATGATTTCACGCACATGTTCCCAGAAAACAGGCTCAAAGTATAGCTTATCAGCCATATTGAAATCTGTGGAAACTGTTTCCGGATTACAATTGATCATGATCGCTTCAAAGCCGGTTTCTTTGGCTGCAAGTAAACCATGCACACAAGAGTAATCAAACTCTATACCCTGACCGATACGGTTTGGACCTGAGCCCAACACGATCACTTTTTTCTTATCGGAAGGAATTGATTCATTCTCCTCTTCAAAAGTAGAGTAATAATATGGTGTTTGTGCAGCAAACTCTGCAGCACAAGTATCCACCATTTTATAAACGCGGTTAATCCCTAAGGCTTTTCTGCGTTCGTAAACCTCATCTTCTGTTACATTACCCAACATATAAGAAATCTGAATATCAGAATAACCTTTTTGTTTTAGGGTCATGAAGAAGTCCTTCGGTACATTATTTAAAGAATATCTTTTTAATTCTGTTTCCAGGTGCACCAGCTCCTGAATTTGTGACAAGAACCATTTGTCAATACGAGTTACCTTACGGATTGATTCCAAAGGAACACCCATGCTCATGGCATCTTTAATCAGGAACAACCTGTTCCAGCTGGCATGCTCCAGGCCATACATGATTTCATCAATACTGCGGCTGTGTTTTCCATCGGCGCCTAATCCGGCTCTGCCAATTTCTAAACTCTGACAAGCTTTTTGCAGCGCTTCAATAAAGGTACGACCAATGGCCATCACCTCACCTACAGATTTCATTTGAAGACCGAGTTCCATATTGGCACCTTTGAATTTATCAAAGTTCCAGCGTGGAATCTTTACAATCACATAGTCTAAAGTAGGCTCGAAGTAAGCTGAAGTAGTTTTGGTAATCTGGTTTTCTATCTCATCAAGGTTATAACCTATCGCTAGTTTAGAAGCGATTTTTGCAATTGGATAACCTGTAGCCTTACTGGCTAGTGCAGAAGAGCGGGAAACTCTAGGATTGATTTCAATTGCAATGATTTCGTCGTTTGCAGGATTCACAGAAAACTGAACATTACAACCACCGGCAAAGTTACCGATCGCACGCATCATTTTAATCGCCTGGTTACGCATATCCTGGTAACAACGATCAGAAAGCGTCATTGCAGGAGCTACTGTAATCGAATCTCCGGTATGGATACCCATAGGATCGAAGTTTTCGATAGAACAAATAATGATGACATTATCATTGCTGTCTCTCAACAATTCAAGTTCATATTCTTTCCATCCCAGCACAGCTTGCTCTACCAACACCTCATGGGTTGGAGAAGCTTCCAATCCGCGTTTGAGGGCCTGATCGAATTCTTCTTTTCTGTGAACAAAGCCACCACCAGAACCACCTAAGGTGTATGAAGGGCGAATTACCAATGGATAACCGATTTCTTGTGCAGCTTCCTTACCTTCAAGGAAAGAGTTGGCAATTCTCGAATTGGCAACGCCAATACCGATATCAACCATTAATTGTCTGAAGGCTTCTCTGTTTTCTGTTTTCTCAATAGCGGCAACATCTACCCCTATAACCCGTACATTGTGTTTTTCCCAAACACCACGTTCTTCGGCTTCTTTACAAAGATTCAGCGCTGTTTGTCCGCCCATTGTAGGCAACACAGCATCAATCCTTCTTTCAATTAAAATTTCCTCAATGGAATCTACTGTTAACGGACGAAGGTAAACATGGTCTGCGATCACCTTATCTGTCATAATTGTTGCAGGATTGGAGTTAATGATAGAAACTTCAATTCCTTCTTCTTTTAAGGATAGGGCTGCCTGGGATCCTGAATAATCAAATTCACAGGCTTGACCGATAATAATAGGTCCGGATCCGATGATCAATACGGAGCGTATGGAAGTGTCTTTTGGCATATGGCTTTAAAAGTTTTGCTCGCGAGATTTTCTATACGAAGAGAAATATCCCGACTACTTGTCGGGGTGCAAAGCTACGCTTTTAGAGCTTATAAATTATAGGTTTTTATAAAAAACGTTTAAAATGATAAGGTTACTGTTGTAACAGTTTAATCTGCCCTATATCTGTGGTTGCACTATCGATCACAGCAACATCGTTCAGGGTATAATCCAGGTAGGGAGGAATAGCTTTAACCATTAGGGTATAAGTCTTTGGCGGAAGGTTTTTTAGCAGGAAAGCACCATTGGCATGCGTTACTTTAATGGTATCTGGACCGGCAATGACCATAATTTCCTGAATTCCTTCCAGTGGTAAAATGGTTCCCTGCATGGCGCCGGTGTATTGGGTTTTAAAGGCCAGCATAACCACCGACATAAAAATTAGCGCAACTATTTGAAAATGCTTCATGGTGTATGATGTTTAATTGATAATGATATCCCGGGCAATACAATGCTGTATTAAAGATACGCAAACTAAAAAACAATGTAAATGAATTCTTCACAGAAGTTGACAGTAGTTGATCACTTGGAACAGAATTTGTTCATTAGCAAAACATGAAACCATCAATAGCTTACAGCTCACGAGTAGCAAAGAAGAAGCGATTGATAGCTGCATCAACATTTAAAAACAATTATATACAATGAAAAAACTTATTATAGCCCTATTAACGATCACTATAGGAGTCAGTGGATGTGCAACGGTGCAATCCATTATCAAATCGAGCTTCCCATATACAGCAACCCTGGTCATCCCAGCATCTTCAAAAGCGAATGCCACCATTTCGGCTACGAGCGCTGCAAGTAGCTTCGATGAAGTCTTTGGCAATCAAAGTGGAAGTGATTATATTAAAGAAGTTAGAATCGCTTCTGCAAAGATAACCGCGGCCAATCCGAACACGCAAAGCATGGGAATGTTTAAATCTGTAAAAGTATACATCTCCAACGGAAACAGCGGAGAGGTCATGGTAGCGTCACGAAATGATATCGCAGAGAATATCGGTTCCTCCCTTGTACTAGATATTGATAATTCACGTTTCTTAGATAAATACATCAAAGGAAACAGTCTGCGCATTAGGGCAGAATATGTTTTAAGAAATGGTTTAACCACTGATGTAAGCGTTAAGGCGGCTTTAACTTTCAGTTCATCACCTAACGCTAGTATTTAATCAAAGCATTCTCCTTCGGGAGGATATTCTTCATAAATAGTTTGTTTGGTTTATTATCCGGTAAGAAAAATTTCTCTTACCGGATTTTTTTTTGAAAAATCGTTCCCGATCACTTAATTTGCCAAATGGAATTGTTATTCACACAAACCGGCATGCTCGAGTGGTGTGGCGTGTTTACCGGAATTTTGTGTGTATGGTTGGCCGCAAAAAACAACATCTTTAACTGGCCGATCGCCATTGTAAGTGTCCTGATTTACATCTTCATCTTTTATGAAAGTAAGTTGTATGCAGATATGGGCTTGCAGTTTTATTTCCTCATCATGAGTATTTATGGCTGGTATTTCTGGCATCAACACCAAAACAATAAAGAAGCAGGCAGGCCTGTTAGCGTGATCACTAAAAAAGAAATCATTTTATCAATTGCCGGAATCATTGTATTCACTTTAGTACTGGGCTTTCTTCTTTTTAAAAATACCGATGCTTCTTTCCCCTTTATAGACAGCTTTTGTACGGCCTGCAGCTTAATTGCACAAATTTTTCTTGCAAGGAAGGTATTGGAGAACTGGCTGATCTGGATTTTTGTGGACATCATTTACATAGGTATCTACATTTCTAAAGGGTTATATGCCACTGCTTTTATGTATGCGCTGTATATTTACATCGCAACTGTTGGCTATCTGGCCTGGAGAAAATTATATCGTGAACAAGAGAATTAAGAAAATCGCCATTGTAGGGCCTGAAAGTACCGGAAAATCAACCATGACCCAAGAACTGGCGCGACATTACCAAACCCATTGGGTGGCAGAATATGCGCGTTATTATTGTGCTGCGTTAACAGGTCCATGTACTTTGCAGGATGAAAAGAATATGTTCTTCGGCCAGCTGGCATTAGAAGATGCTGTTTTGGCAATGGCTGAGAAGGATTTTATATTTTGTGACACCACCTTTTTAACGGTAAAGATCTGGAGCGATGAGATGCTCGGTGAAACTCCACAGGTTGTGCTGGACGCCTTGCCTCAACATCAGTATGATTTGTACCTGCTGATGGACATAGACTTGCCTTGGCAAGATGACCCTTTACGGGATTTTCCCGACAAGCGGGAATATTTCATGGAGGTATGGCACAGGGAATTAATGGCTTTGCAGGCCAATTATGTGGTGGTCGGCGGTACCGAAGATCGTTTCGAAAATGCCGTACAAGCCGTTGATGCTTTTTTAGGAAAAAAGCCTTAAAGGAGCGTATTTTTGCAATTGTTAATAAATTTGATACATTTGCAACATCAAAAGGGGTGCCTTGTTTTGTAAAAGAAACACAAAAACAGGCTGAGATCATACCCATTACATCTGACCAATAAAAGTCAGGATGTATGAACCTGATCCGGATAATGCCGGCGTAGGGATTGGAGTTATGGAGTTTAACTAAACTGTAAGTGCCCCTGCTTACAGCGTGTTTAACTAAAAAAACAATTTAAATTGAAAAAATTACTGATCACAGCATTCGCTGTGTTACTGTTTCCGTTGTTAACGAAAGCACAATTTATCATTTCAGGAACGGTTTCTGAAAAAGATCATCGTCTGACCGGAGCAACCGTACGCATAAAAAATGCGGGAACGGGGACAAAAACCAACCGTGATGGTTATTATCAATTAAAAAATCTAAAAGCTGGTACTTATACATTAGAAGTAAGTTATATGGGTTACCATACCCAGGAAAAAAACATCAGCATCAATGCCGACCTCAGGTTGGATTTTAACCTGCTTGCTGCTGCTTACATGGCCGAGGAGGTAATTGTGCGCGGTACACGTGCCAATGAGAAATCTGCCACCACTTACAAGAACCTGAGCAAGGAGGATATTGATGCCAATAACTTTGGCCAGGACCTCCCTTTCCTATTGAATAACACGCCCGGTGTGGTCGTGTCTTCGGATGCAGGAACAGGCATTGGTTATACCGGAATCAGAATTCGTGGTAGTGATGGCAGTCGTACAAACGTAACCGTGAACGGTATTCCTTATAACGACAGTGAAAGCCAGGGCAGCTTCTGGGTGAATATGCCTGATTTTGCCTCTTCCGTAGAAAACATCCAGATTCAGCGTGGCGTAGGCACCTCTACTAACGGTGCCGGTGCTTTTGGTGCCAGTATCAATATACAAACGAGCGCAATTAATGCAGATCCTTATGCAGAAGTAAATAACACATTCGGTTCCTACAATACATTAAAAAACACCGTAAAGGTGGGTACCGGATTGATTGATAATAAATTCAGCTTTGACGGAAGGCTTTCCCGAATCAAATCAGATGGCTTTATTGACCGCGCAGCCTCAGATTTGAAGTCTTATTTTTTATCAGGCGCCTACCAGGGCAAAAAAGACTTGCTGCGGGTAAATGTCTTTGCAGGTACTGAAACTACCTACCAGGCCTGGAATGGTATTCCTGAAGCAAGGTTAAACGGGGATGTTGCGGGCATGGAGGCTTACATTGCCAGAAATGGGCTGAATGATGCTGATGCAGAACTTTTGCGAAATTCGAACAGCAGAACCTATAACTCCTTTACTTATAAAGACCAGACCGATAATTACTGGCAAAACCATTACCAGTTATTATATGCCCGCCAGTTTAATGAGCAATTCTCTTTTAACGGAGCACTTCATTATACCGATGGCAGGGGTTATTATGAGGAGTACAAACCTGGCCAAAGCCTTGGTAATTATGGATTGGAAAATGTGGGTACAGGTGCTGACGCGATAGAAAGCACAGACTTAATTCGCAGGCGGTGGTTAGATAATGACTTTTATGGCGTTACTTATAATTTCAATTACCAGCCGACGTCCACGCTTACTTTTACTTTAGGCGGTGCTTATAATGAATATAAAGGGAAGCACTTCGGTGAAATTATCTGGGCACAATATGCCTCAAATGGGGCTTATGGCGATCATTATTATGATAACCAGGGCGATAAATCAGATTTTAATGTTTTCGGAAAGGTTTTCTATAGTCCATCTGAACAGTTAAGTCTTTTCGCGGATCTCCAATACCGTAACATTAACTATGCAGTGAATGGGACAGAGAATGAGCTGAATAACGTGAATCTGCAAGACAAGATGAATTTCTTTAACCCTAAAGTGGGTGCTACTTATTTCGTGAACGAGAAAAGTAATGTGTATTTATCATGGAGTGTGGCCAATAAAGAACCGAGCAGGAATGATTACGTGGACGCTAATCCAGGGCTTTTTCCAAAGTCTGAGCGTTTATACAATACTGAACTTGGTTATCGCTTAAAAAGCGGCAAGTTGAACGCTGGGGTTAATGCCTATGGGATGTTTTATAAAGACCAGCTGGTGGTTACAGGCAAAATCAATGATGTGGGTTCAGCCATACGCCAAAACGTATCCAGCAGCTACAGAGCCGGGATTGAACTAGATGCATCTTACATTTTAAGCAGGAAGTTTGTACTGAACGCCAATGCGGCATTCAGCAAAAATAAGATTCGCAATTTCGTAGACTATCTTTATGAATATGATGACAACTGGAATATTGTCAATACGGTAACCACCGATTATGAGTCTCCGGATATTTCCTTCTCTCCTGCTGCCGTATTATTTGGAGAATTGGCTTACAAACCTTGGGAAGGCTTTGCCATCGCTTTGCAGAACAAATATGTGAGCAAACAATATTTAGACAATACTCAAAATGAAACCAGGATGTTAAAGGCTTATTTTGTAAGCAATTTACGTGCGGGCTATGATTTCAGCGCTTTCGGGATCAAGAAAGTAAACCTGGGTTTAATGGTGAACAATTTATTTGACAAAAAATACGAAAGCAATGGCTATACTTACGGTTCGATTTACCAGGGTGTAACGACAAGGGAAAACTTTTACTTCCCTCAGGCAGGTACTAACTTTTTACTCTCTTTGAATTTGAAATTTTAAATTAGAGGGCTAAGGTGATCGCTTCATTGAGAACTTCAGCGCCATTAAATAATAAAACTAGACACTGATGAAAAAATACATAGAAAAATTACATTTTATTACCCATGACTTACCACAAAAAAGTCATGTTGAACAAGCGCAATTGGCTTGTGAGGCGGGGGCAAAATGGATACAATACCGGTGTCTGACTAAAACAGAAGCTGAATTGCTGGTTGACATCAATCAAATTGCAACAATTTGTGACGATTGGGGGGCTACCCTGATTGTCACAGATCATGTGCATTTAAAAGGAAAGGCTGATATCCAGGGCTTTCACATGGAAGATATGGATGCTGATTTTCTGGCTTTACGCAACCAGCTTGGCGAGGAAACAACCATTGGTGGATCGTCAAATACGGTTGAAGGGCTGATCCGCCTGTGGCAGGAGGGTGTGGACTATGCAGGTTTCGGGCCATTTGGCCAGACCAGCACTAAACCGAACACCTTTCCCTTAATAGGTATGGAAGCATATGCAGCGGCTATGGCCGCTTTAAAAGAAGTAAATGCAGACCTTCCTGTACTTGCCGTCGGTGGTGTAACTTTAAATGACGTGGATGCCCTGATGGAAACTGGAATTTTTGGTATTGCTGTCTCTGCCGCCATCAACCAGGCAGATGATTTGCGGGATGCTTATGAAGCATTCTACATAAGAATACGTTAAGTTTTTCTTGAACTTTAGCATTAATTTCGAGATTATCGTAAAAAAGTCAATACCCTCATCGTTTTTCTAAAGAAGTCAAAATACCATACAAAAAACACCTTAAGTAATATTTAAGGTGTTTTTGAATTCTAAAACATGCTGACGGCACAACTATACCCTAAACGTTAACACGCTCACCAACCTGTTGACGCCACATCGCGTAGTAAAGGCCCTTTTCTTCCAGCAGGTCATCATGTTTACCCTGCTCGATGATTTGACCTTTCTCTAAAACATAGATCCGGTCGGCATGACGGATGGTCGACAAACGGTGCGCAATTAAAATAGTGATATGACTGGTTTGTTCTGAAATTTCTCGAATGGTGCCGGTAATTTCCTCTTCGGTTAAAGAATCCAGGGAAGAAGTTGCCTCATCAAATACGAGGATATCCGGTTTACGCAACAAGGCCCTGGCAATTGATAAGCGTTGTTTCTCGCCACCAGAAACCTTTACACCACCTTCGCCAATCACCGTATCAAGCCCTTTATCTGCGCGTGCCATTAAATTTTGACAAGCCGCTTGCTTCAACACATGTAAACATTCTTCATCACTGGCGCCAGGCCTTACAAACTGCAGGTTCTCACGGATGGAGCCTGAAAACAACTGTGTGTCCTGCGTTACGAAACCAATTTTTTCACGAAGCTGATCTAAGTCAATCTCTTTGCTGGAGATATCATTATACACTACACTGCCTTGCATCGGCTGGTAAAGACCAACCAGCAATTTAACCAGCGTGGTTTTTCCGGACCCCGAAGGGCCTACAAAAGCAATGGTCTCCCCTTTGCGGGAATGGAAATTGATGTCATTTAGCGCATTGGTTTTCCCCGTTAAATGACGGAAACTCACTCCTTCAAAAGAAAGACGTGATATTTTTTCCAGCTTAACAGGATTAACTGGTTTCTTGTCGATCGGCATGCTCAATATCCGCTTGAAATTACCCAATGATACCTCTGCTTCCCGCCATGATAAAATAACATTGCCGAGCTCCTGCAAGGGACCGAACAAAAAGAACGAGTAAAATAGAAAAGAGAAATACTCACCCGGGGATATGGTATCATCGAAAATCAGGATGAGCAGCACGACTACCATCGCACTGCGCACAAAGTTAACGGTAGTACCCTGCAAAAAGCTCATGCTTCTAACGTATTTTACCTTCTTCAGTTCGAGTGCTAAAATCTGGTAGGTCGTTTTATTGAGCCTATCAATCTCCTGGTTAACCAGTCCGAGGCTTTTTACAAGTTCAATATTCCGCAAAGATTCAGTTGTGGAACCCGCCAAGGCGGTCGTTTCACCGATGATGATCCTTTGAATGGTTTTGATTTTACGGCTCAACAACCAGCTGATAATGCTGATGATGGGTATGGCTGAGAAGTAGATAAGTGTTACCTGGTAACTTACTGACAGGGAATAAATGATTACAAAAACCATCCCGATTAAGCTTACAAAGACCACGCTGATAAAAGAAGTAATGAACTTTTCGCAATCCAGACGGACTTTCTGTAAAATACCGAGTGTTTCGCCACTTCGCTGGTCTTCGAATACCTGGTAAGGAAGTTCCAGGGAATGTTTTAAACCATCTGCATACATGCGCGCACCAACTTTCTGGACAATGATACTGGTAAAATAATCCTGAAAGTTCTTAGCGATCCGGGATACCATGGCAGCACCAACCCCTAGTCCTACAAGGCCCAGAACTCCCCAGATGTATTCGTCACGGGTATAATCATCTTTCCTTTCAATAAACCGGTCTACGATCTTCCCTACAATGTAGGGATCAAGTAAGGAAAAGCCTATGTTAACGGCAGCAAGTACGAGTGCCAGCACAACCACCCACTGGTGCCTTTTTAGGTATGTAAACAGTAAATTCATGAAATGCAAAAATAAAGAAAGGGAATATAGCTTTTGCCATATCCCCTTTTTATTATATCCAGATTATAAACGGAAATATTAAACCGTCATAATGTCTTTTTCTTTGGCTTCGATATGTTTGTCGACCTTTACAATGTAAGTATCGGTTATTTTCTGAACCTCGGCTTCACCGGTTTTAATTTCATCATCAGAAACAGCATCGCCTTTTAATCTTTTGATCTTTTCGTTAGCATCTTTTCTGATGTTACGGATAGCTATTTTACCTCTTTCAGCTTCCTCTCTGGCCTTTTTAACCAGATCTTTTCTGCGTTCCTCGGTTAAAGGAGGTACAACAAGACGAATGATCACACCGTCGTTCTGAGGGTTAATACCAATATTGGCTTCCATGATGGCACGCTCAATTGGAGTCAATAGTTGTTTCTCCCAGGGTTGAATCAGCAATGTACGGGCGTCAGGGGTATTGATACTGGCTACCTGGCTCAAAGGCGTTGGGTTTCCATAGTAATCTACCATGATGCCATCCAACATACCTGCAGAAGCCTTACCAGCACGAAGCTTAGTCAACTCAGACTCGCAATGAAGAATAGCCTTATCCATAGTTGCCTGTGCTTCTTGTAATTGTTTCTTTATGAGGTCATTCATAATCAGTGTTGTTTGTGCAATTTAATAATTATTATAAAATTAGACGGTTACAAGGGTTCCGATTTCTTCACCCTCTGCAATTTTCATGAAATTACCGGGTTTATTCATATCAAAAACAATAATCGGTAGTTCATTTTCCTCGCAAAGTGTAAAAGCCGTCATATCCATAACGTTTAGGCCTTTCGCATAAACCTCTTTGAAGGAGATTTCAGAATAGCGCGTGGCCAAAGGATCTTTTTCAGGATCAGCGGTATAAATGCCATCCACACGAGTACCTTTTAATACGGCGTCGGCTTTGATTTCTATAGCCCTTAATGCAGCTGCAGAATCAGTTGTGAAGTAAGGATTACCTGTACCAGCACCAAAAATAACAATACGGCCTTTTTCAAGGTGTCTGACAGCTCTTCTGCGAATAAAGGGTTCACAGATTTGCTCCATTTTGATGGCGGTAAGTAAGCGGGTTTTTAAGCCTACTTTTTCAAGTGCGTCTTGTAGGGCCATACTATTGATAACGGTTGCCAGCATTCCCATATAATCAGCCTGTGCACGGTCCATCCCAGACTTTTCTGCGCTCAAACCTCTGAATATGTTGCCTCCGCCAATTACGATTGCAATTTCAAGCCCGCGGGCGTGAACTGCTTTAATATCCTCTGCATACTGCCTAACACGCTCATTGTCAATACCGTATTGCTTATCGCCCATCAGCGATTCGCCGCTTAACTTTAAAAGGATCCTTTTATACTTCATGACTCCAAAAATAGCTATTTGTTTTAATTATTAGTGATCAAATGTTCAACTCCGGCAACAAATGCCTGCTGTAAAATTAAGTCATCGTTTAAAAGCAACAGATCAGCGCTTTTACCCACGCTTACAGATCCGTAGATTGTTGATTTATCAATGGCCTTTGCCGGATGTAGGGATGCCATATTTAAGGCTGAAGATAGTGGTATACCACAATGCTCAACACAGTTTCTCACCGCATCCAGCAAGGTGATATTGGAACCCGAAAGGGTACCTTCTTCGGTTATAAATTTATCACCACTCAACTGGTGCTGGTACGGGCCAACCTGGCACTCGGTAACGGCATCTGTAATCAGGAACAATCGCTCCTTCATCAGCTGATAGCTCATCCTTACCACTTCAAAATTTACATGCTGGCCATCGGCAATGATGCTGGCCATGGCTGTGGGATGATTAAGGACCGCTACGGGTAAATTTGGTGACCTGTGGTGTATTGAAGGCATCGCATTGAACAAATGGGTGGTTGTACTAAACCCCTTGTTGTAGGCGTCCATAGCCTGTTCAAAAGTTGCATCACTATGACCCAGCGACAAGACCACCCCTTGGTCAAGTAAGTATTGGATGACATCATCATCCTGTAGCTCCGCAGCCATGGTCATGATTTTTACAGTGCCATCCGCATATTCGATTAACTTCTTCACTTCATCAAGACTGGCTTTGCAGATCAGTGATTCAATATGAGCCCCCCTTCTTTTGGGATTTAAATAAGGTCCTTCTAAATGTAAACCCATAAAAGCTTTAGCTTCATTTCTGTAAGCTTTAGCCGCGTCAATGGCCTTGTAAAACACCTCCAGGGTATTTGTAGCTAAACAGGCCATAAAGCCAGTGGTGCCCTTGCTGATTAAATCAGCATCCATTTGCCGCAGGGTTTCAACCGTTGGAAAAGCAGAAAACAAATTACCGCCGCTGCCATAAATCTGCAATTCCAAAAAACCCGACGTTAAATACTGGCCTTTTGCATCAATTACATGGTAGCCGGCTGGTATTTCATCGGTTGTTAAAGCCTTGATCTTTCCTTCAGCAATTAATACGTGGTGATTGCTGATTAACTGGTGGTCCTGAAAATATTTACAATTCTTGATCGCTATCATAAAAAAAGGCATAAAAAAAGTCCCCAAAGGGACTTTTAATTAATATTATCTATTTTCAACCAGATTAAGCACCTAATTGAACACGTTTAAATGAAGTAACAGTTAAACCGTTAGCAGTATCATTTAAGAATTTACGAACATCTTTGGATGAATCTTTAACAAATTCCTGGTTCAACAAAGTATTGTCTTTGTAGAACTTGTTCAATTTACCAGCAGCGATTTTCTCAATCATAGCTTCTGGTTTACCTTCAGCACGGATTTGCTCTTTAGCGATTTCAGTTTCACGCTCAATGGTAGTTGAATCAACACCATCTTTATCCAAAGCAACAGGGTTCATTGCTGCAATTTGCATAGCAACATCTTTACCTGCTTCATCAACACCTTCAACAGCCTGGTTTAAAGCAACCAATACACCTAAACGGTAGTTACCGTGGATATAAGGAACAACTTTTTCACCTGTAACTGTTTCATATTTAGAAATGCCAATTTTCTCACCAATTTTACCAGTGTTCTCAACAATGATATCAGCAACGTTTGAACCATCAATTTCCAAAGCCAACAACTCTTCTAAAGTAGCAGGATTTTTCTCAATCGCTAAATCAGCAAATTTATTACCAAGAGCAACGAAATCAGTATTCTTTGCAACAAAATCAGTTTCACAGTTCAATTCAATTACAACACCACGTTTTCCGTCTGCTGTAGCTTTAGCGATTACAACACCTTCGTTAGAATCACGATCCTGACGACTAGCGGCAACTTTAGCACCTTTTTTACGTAAGTAATCAACGGCTGCATCAAAATCGCCGTTTGCTTCTGTTAAAGCCTTTTTGCAATCCATCATACCGGCACCGGTTTGTTGGCGTAATTTGTTTACATCTGCAGCAGTAATTTGTACTGACATTTTTGTTTCGTTTTTAAGTTTTTAATCAAAAAATGAAGGGTTGCATATTGATAGTTGTCAGAAAATTCCACAACACACAATACACAACCCCTCATATATTATTTACGCTTCGCTAGTACCTTCTTCAGTATCAGCATTCACTTTTCTTTTTCTTTCTCCTGGTTCTTTAACTTCTGGAGCATCAGCAGCAGCTTTAGCAGCTACAGCTTCTTTTTCAGCTTCATCGTCTTTCTCACGTTTGCGCTCATCTAAACCTTCTTCAATTGCTTTGATAATAATATCAGTAATTAAAGAGATAGATTTAGTTGCATCATCATTCGCTGGAATAGGGAAGTCAATGTTAGAAGGATCAGAGTTGGTATCAACCATTGCAAAAGTTGGAATGTTTAATTTCAACGCTTCGCTAACAGCGATATGCTCTTTTTTAACGTCAATTAAAAAGATAGCAGCTGGTAAACGGTTTAAATCCGCGATACCACCTAATAAGCTTTCTAATTTAATACGCTCACGTTGGATCATTAAACGCTCTTTCTTAGAAAGAATCGAATAAGTACCATCTTTAGTCATCTTGTCGATGTTAGACATCTTTTTGATGGACTTGCGTACAGTCTGGAAGTTAGTTAACATACCACCTAACCAACGCTCGGTTACGAAAGGCATGTTTACTTTTTTCGCTTGTTCAGAAACAATTTCTTTAGCTTGTTTTTTAGTTGCTACGAATAAGATCTTACGACCAGATTTAACGATTTGTTTAATCGCAGAAGCAGCTTCTTCAGTTTTAGTTAAAGTCTTGTTTAAATCTATAATGTGGATACCATTGCGCTCCATGAAAATGTAGGGCGCCATCTTAGGGTTCCATTTACGGGTGAGGTGACCAAAATGTACACCTGCATCCAATAAGTCTTGATATGTTGTTCTTGCCATTGTGTTGTCTCCTTAAGATTAACGTTTACTGAATTGGAATTTTTTACGAGCTTTCTTACGTCCTGGTTTCTTACGTTCAACCATACGCATATCACGGGTCATTAACCCTTTAGCACGTAATGCTGGTTTTTTCTCAGCATCTAATTCAACAATAGCTTTAGCGATAGCCAAACGAATTGCTTCTGCCTGGCCTTTAATACCTCCGCCTGCTACGTTAACATTGATATCATATTGACCAACCAGCTCAGATACTTCTAATGACTGGTTAACAATGTATTGCAATGGTAATGTAGGGAAATATACTTTGTGGTCTTTACCGTTAACGGTAATGGCGCCGTTGCCATCTTTTAAATAGATACGTGCAACAGCAGTCTTTCTTCTTCCTGAAGTGTTAGTAACTGACATTTCTTTCTTCCTTTAATTAAAGTGTAATGGTTGTTGGTGATTGTGCCTGGTGAGGATGCTCAGAACCTGCATAAACAAAAAGATTGGTGTACAATTTAGCACCCAATTTTGTTTTAGGTAACATACCACGAACGGCTTTCTCGATAACACGCGTAGGGTGTTTCGCCATTAACTCTTTAGGAGAGATGAAACGTTGACCACCTGGATATCCAGTGTAAGAAACATATTGTTTTTCACTGAATTTTTTTCCGGTCAATTTAACCTTGTCTGCATTAATAACAATGACGTTATCACCGCAGTCTACGTGTGGGGTGTAATCAGGCTTGTTTTTTCCACGGATGATCATTGCGATCTTCGATGACAAGCGCCCCAAAATCTCGCCTTGAGCATCAACAACAACCCACTGTTTGTTAACAGTTTTAGCATTGGCTGAGACAGTTTTGTAACTTAACGTATTCACTTGCTTGTATTTAATTTGTTAATAATTATTTATTACCCCTCAAATTTAGGGACTGCAAAGATAGATAGAAATCTTTTAATAATCAAACGCTTAGGAGAAAAGATATTTAAAATATCGTAAAATAGAGGCGTCTTGTTCGGCAAAACACAAAGATAAGAAAACTAAAAGCGACTTAACTTGTTATAATCATATTGATAATCACAAAAATTAAGAAGATGACAAAAGAAACTAAAATTATTGCTGGAATATTGGCAGGAGCTGCCTTAGGAGCTGCTGTAGCCTTAATATTATCAACAGACAAAGGAGACGACATTAAAGGAAGTGTAGCTGACTGGCTTGCAGACATCGTTGATGCTTCCAAAGATAAAATTGCTGGTGTAACCAGCTCTGTTAAAGATACGGTTTCTGAAACAGTTTCCAGAGTAGGCGCTAAAGTAAACGCGTAGACTATAAATGAAGATAGCCTTTCACGGAGCAGCAAGGGTCGTAACGGGAACAAAACACCTGATTACATTAAACAACGACACTCAAATATTACTGGACTGCGGAATGTTCCAGGGCATGGCTGAAGTAACTGATGAATTAAACGGTTACTTCGGCTTTAAGCCAGCTGCTGTAAATCACGTGATATTATCACATGCTCACATTGACCATTGCGGCCTATTGCCACGTCTGGTTGCCGAAGGTTTTGAAGGCCATATTTATGCCACCCCGGGAACAATGGACCTGGCAAGAATCCTGCTGATGGACTCTGCAAAAATTCAGGAGCAGGATGCCGAATACACGAACCGCCATCTTCGTGAAGGCGAAAAAGCCGTTCAGCCGCTATACAGAGAAGAAGATGTCATCCACACCATCAGTCGGTTTAAGATTGTGGAGTACAATGAGCCTTTTGAAATTGAACCCAGGATAAGCCTGCTGCTCACAGATGCCGGACATATTCTTGGCAGTGCGGCTGTTCATTTGACCCTCCTGGACGAGGGAAAAGAAACCATCATCACCTTTAGCGGAGATGTGGGCCGTTATGAAGATCCCTTGTTAAAAAACCCTCAAACTTTCCCACAGGCAGATTATATCCTGCTGGAATCTACCTACGGCGATTCCCTGCACAAAAACCTTGATCCTATTGAAGACCTCCTGCTGGAAATCATCAACCATACCTGTCTGATTAAAAAAGGAAAAGTCATTATCCCTGCCTTCAGTGTTGGCCGTACACAGGAGTTGCTTTATGCATTAAATGGATTGGCATTAGAAAACAGGTTGCCAGATATTCCTTTTTACGTCGACAGTCCGCTATCGCTCCAGGCTACTCAAGTTTTACAAAATCACACGGAAGTTTTAAACACTGAAGTGCAAAAGGTACTTCGGGTAGACCATGACGTCTTTAGCTTTCAAGGCTTAAAATTTATTGAAAGCATTGAAGAATCCAAAGCTTTAAATAATGATCCAAGGCCCTGTGTCATTATCTCTGCCTCTGGCATGGCTGAAGGCGGTAGGGTAAAACACCATATCCGGAACAATATCAGCAACCAGAAGAACACCATCTTAATGGTTGGCTATTGTGAACCCAACTCATTGGGTGGAAGATTAATCGCAGGCGATAAAGTTGTGGAGCTATTCAGAGAAGAATATGATGTTATTGCTGAAGTAAAGTCCATAAAATCCATGAGTGCACACGGTGATTATGAAGATTTGCTGCATTTTCTTGCCTGCCAGGATCCAGGGGCAGTACAGCGTGTTTTCCTGGTGCATGGCGAATATGAAGTCCAGCAGCGCTTTGCACAACGCCTTGTAGACACGGGATTCAAGCGTGTGGCCATCCCGGAGCAACACCAGGAATACGAATTATGATATGTTATACTTTAATCAATTTTCAGGCTTTTCAACTTCCCAATTCATCACTAATGTAGTCATCGGATTAGCAGCTATTGCATTGGGTTTAGTGATAAAATATATGCTGAAAAGGCTGTTTCTCCTTTTTTGCAAGTATTGGGCTACATTTGTCATCAGTTCAGTGATCAGGCGACTGAGCAGGCCCGTGGGTTTTTTCATCCCCCTGCTGCTCTTCAATATTTCGCTGGGCTTTATGGAAATGGATGCCCCCTATAGAAAGCAAATCATCAGGGTACTGGAAATTGCACTAACGATTAATTTCTGTGTGCTGCTCATTCAATTGATTAAAGTATTTGAGGACTACTTTTTCTACAAGTACGATTCCACCAAGGAAGACAATCTAAAGGAACGGAAGCTGAGGACGCAGTTCCAGTTTATCAGGAAATTTACGGTTGCTTTAATTATTGTGATCAGCGCTGCCATCATTTTATTAAGTTTTGAAAGCATGCGTAAAATCGGTACAGGACTGCTCACCGGGGTTGGTATCGGTGGCATCATCATCGGTTTTGCAGCACAAAAATCCTTGGGAAACCTGCTCGCTGGTTTTCAAATCGCCTTTACCCAACCCATCCGCATCGACGATGTTGTCATTGTAGAAGGTGAATGGGGCAGGGTAGAAGAAATCACCCTAACCTATGTAGTGGTCAATATCTGGGACCAGCGCAGGCTCATCCTTCCCATCACTTATTTCATTGAAAAGCCTTTCCAAAACTGGACCAGGGTATCTGCCCAACTCTTGGGTACGGTATTTCTATATTTCGATTATAACATCCCTATTCCTCCGTTAAGAGAAGAATTAACAAAGGTTTTAACTGCGCACAAATTATGGGATAAAAGGGTGAATGTGGTGCAGGTAACAGACAATAAACAATCGACCATTGAAGTTCGGTTTTTAATGAGTGCCCGCAATTCATCAGATGCTTTTGACCTCCGTTGTGATGTCCGCGAACATATGATTGCCTTTGTACGTGACCATTACCCTGATAGTTTACCAAAAACCAGGTTGGAATACAAAGAAAATTCATAAGATCGTTAACTTTGCCCCATGGATATTTTGGGCGCAGCCTTGCAGGATTATTATTTAAACGGTACAGCTGAGACCCTATGGGTACATAATTCTTATGGCGAAGAAGAAGTAATGCCGGTAGATCTTTTCTTTAGAAACGAGAAAGAAATGCCGGAACTGGAGTTGAAAGCACTAGAACTTTGCAAAGGCCATGTCCTTGATGTAGGCGCCGGTGCCGGCAGCCACGCCCTGGTTTTGCAGGAAAGAAAGTTTAAAGTAACGGCTTTAGATATTTCTGCCACAGCTGTTACTATTATGAAACAAAGAGGTGTTAAAGATGCCATAGAAAAAAACATCTTTGATTTAAAAACAGCAAGCTATGATACCTTGCTGTTTATGATGAACGGCATCGGCGTAACCGGCTCCCTCAGTGGCTTTAAGGATTTTCTGAAAAAGGCCAAAACCTATTTAAAGCCCGGCGGACAATTAATATTCGACAGTTCAGATATCTCCTACCTCTACCAGGAAATTCAATTCCCTTTAAATGCTTATTACGGCGAAGTTGCCTTCAGCTATGCTTATAAGCAGCAGCGTGGGAAATGGTTCAAATGGGTATACATCGACCAGCTAACCTTACAAAATATCGCTAAAGCTGAAGGCTGGCAGTGTGAAATCATCATGACAGATGAGAACGATCAATACCTGGCGCAATTTAGGCTTGTTTAATTCTACTGTGAGTCTACGGTGTACCTACGTTTTTTGTGGAAAAAGGTAGATACAACGTAGATCCATGGTAGATCCACCCTAGATCCATTATCACTTTACTATGGCGAGAGAAATAACAGCTGCAAATTAATTTCCACAGCAAGAAAATCAATAAGTTAAGCCTGTTCCTCCCAAATTACAGCAATGTTGACGATAGTTTGCACTGCTTTTTCCATGTCCTGAACAGATACCCACTCTTGTTTTCCATGGAAAGCATGTTCACCAGCGAAGATATTAGGACATGGCAGGCCCATCAAAGATAAACGTGAACCATCGGTTCCGCCCCTGATACTTTGCCGCTTTGGCGTTAATCCTGCTCTTTCAATCGCTTTAATACCAATTTCGATAACCTGCGGATATTGATCCAGTACTTTCTTCATGTTGCGGTACTGTTCTGTAATTTTTAAATTGAAAGTAGCATTTGGATAAGCCTTCATCACCTCCTCCACCACTGCCTTCAAAGTTTCGCCATGCTGCACCAGCAGATCATCATCAAAATCACGCAGGATAAAGTGAGCCTGTGCCTGCTCTACATTCCCATGAATGGTTACCGGATGTATAAAGCCTTCTTTATCGCCTGTGGCCTCAGGTGTGAGCTTATCCTTAGGTAAGGCATCGATCACTGCACTCAGGATCTTTATGGCACTTTCCATTTTCCCTTTGGCAAAACCCGGGTGAGAACTTACCCCATTGATGGTTAAAACAGCACCATCGGCAGAGAAGGTTTCGTCTTCAATAGAACCCAATGTCTCCCCATCAACGGTGTAGGCAAAGTCTGCACCCAGTTTTTGAAGGTCTGCCTTATCTACGCCCCTGCCAATCTCCTCATCAGGTGTAAAAAGGATCTTTATCGTGCCATGCTTAATTTCCGGATGCGCCATCAAAAATGCAGCAGCTTCCATAATTTCTGCCAGGCCGGCCTTATTGTCGGCCCCCAGCAAAGTAGTGCCACTGGCCGTAATGATGTCATTGCCAATCTGGTTTTGTAAATCCCTATGCTCACTTTGCCTCAGCACCACGGTGTGATCATCCGGTAATACCAGATCCTGGCCCTGGTAATTACAGTGTACAATTGGCTGCACATTTAACCCGCTGCAATCCGGAGAGGTATCCATATGAGAGCAAAAACAAATTACCGGGACTGTTTTAACGGTTGTTGAAGGAATCGTAGCATACACATAACCATAGTCGTCCAGGTGTGCATCGTTAATGCCTATGGCCAGTAATTCCTCTACAAGCACCCTTCCCAGATTCTTTTGTTTTTCTGTAGAAGGGACGCTGGCTGACTCCGGATCTGATTGGGTATCAATCTGAACATACTTCTTAAAGCGTTCTTCCAAAGTTTTTGTTATATCTTGATAATTTAGCATAAATTTAAAAAACCTAAAGGTAAAGAAATTGAAAATAATTCTCACCAGTCTCCTCCTCGCATTTTCCATAAGTGTAGCTGCACAGTCTAATTTCTATAAACTCAGTATTGGTGGGGGCGCAGGATTTACAAGGTCTTATACCGATCTACAGGAACATAATTATGGTGAAGCCTTTTATGGAACTGCCGACTTTTTCTTTACCCCTTTTTTAAGTTTAGGCTTTGAAGCCCAAAACGGGACTGTAAAAGGCGGACAAAGCAACTTGGAGCCATCGGGACTCCGTTTTAAAAACAGCTACAGGTCAGCTACAGCAAATGGCAAAGTATATCTTGGTGCTATTATCGATTACCAGCACAGTACATTTCTTGAACAAATAAAAGGCTTATACCTTGGTGCAGGTGTCGGCCTTATTCAAAACAGAAATTTCGATCTTAAACGCAGTAACCGGGATGAGCCCGATCGCGTTTACAAAGCGTTTTCCAAGGAGGCAATTATCCCCCTTAACCTTGGCCTTAACTACTATTTGCACAATAAAAATGGGCATTACAGATATGTCCTGAATGCAAATTACCAGACTAACATTACCCTTGGGGAAGGATTGGATGGCTATGATCCCTCTACCATACGTTTTGAAAACGGTAAGCCGGACGTATATACCTATTTAACACTAGGGATGAAATACAATTTCGGACCGGTCGGCATAGCTAAGAAAACTTTTAAAAGGTATTAGATGAAATCCCTGCTCCTATTCCTGTTCTTATTTGCTACAAGCAGTTTTTATGCAAGCAGAAAATCCTTTGCGCAGGAAACCCCTACCTATCCAGCGGTAATTAAACATTATGAGGCGCTTGCTGCGAAACACCCGCAAGCAAAACTCCTCTCTTATGGAATGACGGATTTTGGAAAGCCTTTGCACCTGCTGGTCTTATCGAAAGACAAGGACTTTGACCCTGTAAAGCTGAGGGAAAGCAACAAAAGAATTTTGCTGATCAATAACGGTATCCATCCCGGAGAACCTGAAGGGATAGATGCGAGTATGATGCTGGCCAGTAATCTCCTTAAACACAATAAATTACCAGCTAATGTGGTACTCTGCATTATCCCCGTGTACAATATCGGCGGTGCACATAACCGCAGCAGCACCTCCAGAGCCAATCAAAATGGGCCATTGGAATACGGTTTCCGGGGAAACAGTAAAAATTACGATTTAAACAGGGATTTCATCAAAACAGACTCCAAAAATTCAGCAGCCTTCCAGGAGATTTTTAATACCTGGCAGCCGGAGATCTTCGTGGACACCCATACCAGCAATGGGGCAGATTACCAGTATACCATGACCCTGATCCCCACGCAGAAAGATAAACTGAATCCTATTTTAGCTACCTATTTAACAAAAACCATGCTGCCGGCGTTATATAGCAAAATGGCAAAAAAAGGCACTGAACTTATCCCTTATATCAATTCTGTGGAAGAAACACCCGATGGGGGCATCGAGGGCTTTTTGGAAAGTGCACGTTTTTCGACTGGTTATAGCACCCTCCACAATGCCATCGGCTTTATGCCAGAGACACATATGCTTAAAGCATATGACGAAAGAGTAAAGGCGACTTATCAGCTTCTGGAAACATATCTTGAAATCATGGTGAGAGATGCACAGGTAATTGGCGACAATAAAAGGAAAGCTGATCAGGCCGTAGCCGAACAAACAACATTCCCGCTGGTTTGGAAACTCGACAAACAACATAATGAGAAGTTGAGTTTTAAAGGCTACGCCGCCAAGTATAAACCGAGCCTCGTCAGTGGTGAAAAGCGGCTTTATTACGACAGGAACGAACCGTATACAAAAACCATTAAGGAATGGAACAATTTTGTACCGGCAGTTACCGTGGATAAACCTGTAGCTTATATCATTCCAAAAGCATGGGACAAGGTCATTGCCTTGTTAAAATTAAACCGGGTGGAGGTAAAGGAATTAAAGGATGACATGGAATTGCCTGTAGAGTTTTACTACATCAGGGATTATAAAACGGTGTCCAAACCTTATGAGGGCCATTACCTGCACAGTGATGTGCAAATAGACACCGTGAAGCAACCTATGCAATACTATGCCGGCGATTACGTTGTTTATGTAAACCAGCGGCAAAACAGGTATATCGTAGAAACCCTGGAACCTCAGGCAACTGATTCTTTCTTTAACTGGAATTTCTTTGATTCAGTGCTCAGCCAGAAGGAGCATTATTCTGCGTATGTCTTTGAAGATACCGCAGCAGAATTAATTAAAAAAGACCCCGGTCTACTTGAAAAACTCAACAAGAAACGTGCTGAAAATAAGGAATTTGCAAATAATGGCGCTGCCCAGCTTGCATTCATTTATAAAAATTCGCCATATTACGAGAAAACACACCTGCGCTATCCTATTGCCAGGTTAATAACAGACATAAACCTTAGTTTAAAATAACATGATTGAATATTTCACCCATACCCCGGTAGCCTCTTTAATTTTTATCTTCACTATAGTCACCAGTATTTATGCCTTTAATGACAGTGTATTATATGGCAAATTCATGATGCACCCCTACAGTGTATACCGCAAAAACAAAGTTTACACTCTCATCACCAGTGGCTTGATTCATGCCAATTGGATGCACCTGATTTTTAACATGTTTACTTTCTTCTTTTTTGCCTTTAAGCTCGAAGCAACCATCGGCCACTGGCAATTTGCCCTGATTTATTTCCTTGGGATGATTTTGAGTGACCTGCCTTCGGTGATGAAGCATAAAGGTGATTTCTGGTACAATAGCCTGGGTGCTTCAGGGGCAATATCAGCCGTTTTGTTCAGTTACATCCTTTTCTACCCATTTTCGACCCTAATGATCTTCCCCTTACCGATCCCTATCTGGGCTTGTGTATTTGGCATACTTTACCTGATTTACTGTGCCTACATGTCGAAAAATTCAAGAGACAATATCAATCACGATGCACACTTTTTCGGCGCAATAGCCGGCGTACTGATTACGGCAATTTTAGAACCAAGAATCGTCCCACACTTTTTCGGCACTTTGATGAGTGCGATGAATTAAGCTTCCGGCAAATGAGGCGGCTCAAAAAAGCTGATCGGGGCTGTTGGATCTTTGATGATTTCGAACAGGGTTTGTCCCCAGGGTTTCCAGAAATTTTCTAGAACCTGTGCATAGGTTTTATGTTGCCATACATCAAACAAGGGTTTATTAAAAACACCTTTCAACGGCATGGCCTCTATATAAACACTCCCCTCAACAGGCATGATGGTATATTCAGGCAGGCGGTTAAATAAATAAGCAGAGTAAAAGAAGCGGGCACAAAGTTCCTCATACTGCTGTTCTGTTAGCGCCTTGCCTTCTATCGAATCAAGCAACTCCTGGTGATACTTTTTATTGGTGCCATTGTCCTGCAAACAGGCAATGATGCCAAAATCTTTCAGTTTCAAAGAGAAAGTAAGGGTATTGATCTCATCGCGGAAGCTGAAGTAATGATTTGTTTCAGCTAAAGGAACCACCACAATAGACCATGGCGTAAAGTCCTCAAAAACCACATCCCGGTATACACCCTGGATCATGGTGTTCAGGTTTCCAAATTTATGCATCAGTCCCTGCGACATGTTTAGTCCATCGCCACTTAATTGCTGCAGCTTAATCGCCGCATTCATCTCAATATAAATTAAGCTATACATAAACTTGCCGATCCATTTAAAAAGATCCTCCTCCGGAAGTTGAGCTACAGCTTGATACCCAATACCAAAAGCATGGGCAATTTTATCCTCCAATGGCTGAATGAAATTCTCCAGCACTTCAGCGCTGCAGGGTACTTTAAGGGTGTTGTAAGAACGCACACTCTCATCAAGCAGTTTGATTTGCTCATCACCTGTATAATTTGCTACAGCAAGTAACCAATCGGGAAGCACATTGCTTTCAACCAATGGTGCCGGAAAGGCATCACCGCTTAAAAAGCAATTTTTATACTTGAAATCAAAGTTCTTAAAAGGTTGGTATATGGGACTATTCATAGAAATGGCAATATTAGGTATATTATTTTTACATTCGCTGTGGCACAACTTATTTTAACTTTGATATTACCAAACCGCTTTAAACACATGCAATCATCCTTTACTTCCTATAACCTCGAACTAAAACATCCCTTTGCTATCGCAAAATTTTCAAGAACCAGCACACCGATATTACTTCTAAAACTGCGCTATGAAAATGATGAAGGTTACGGTGAAGCTTCGATGGTACCTTATATGGGAGAAAGCCATGAATCTGCAGCAAATTTCCTGCAGCAAGTAGAATGGAACAGGTTTAAAGCACCATTTGATTTTCAAGAAATCCTCGCCTACCTTGACAGCATCGCTCCTGGGCATCCCGCTGTCAAAGCCGCCATAGACATTGCCTTGAACGACCTGAACGGAAAGATATTAAATAAGTCCTGCGCACAAATCTATGGTGCGGATCCTTTAAAGATGCCTGTTACCTCTTATACCATTGGCATCGACACCCCTGAAGTGACCAGGGAAAAAATTGCTGATGCAACAGACTTTAAAGTGCTTAAAATTAAATTAGGCAGGGATAATGATAAAGAGCTGATTAACACCATCAGAAGTATGACAGACCTCCCTTTATATGTCGATGCCAACCAAGGCTGGTCTGACCGTAAAAAAGCGATTGAGACTATTTACTGGCTGCACGACCAGGGAGTGGTGTTGATAGAACAGCCGATGGATAAAGCCGATCGTGAAGGCAATGCATGGCTTACCGGCAGAAGCCCTATTCCAATTCTTGCAGATGAGGCCGTACAACGCCTTGCTGATATGGATCAATTAGAAGGTGCATACCACGGCATCAACATTAAACTGATGAAAAGCGCCGGCATGTATGAGGCACATCAGATGATCTTAAAAGCGAGGAGTTTCGGTATGAAAATCCTGATCGGCTGTATGAGTGAAACCTCATGTGCCACAATGGCTGCTGCTGCGCTCGCTCCATTGTGCGATTGGGCAGATTTGGATGGCCCATGGCTCACCAAAAACAATCCTTTTGATACTCCCGAACTGAAGGACGGAAAGTTGGTGTTAAAAAATCTTCCAGGCCTGGGCCTGGAAGGAATTAATGCTGATTTGCTTTATCTTTAAGTGACTGGCGGAAACTCTTGGTCAGCTTTACTTTCAAATAAATGAAAAACACCATGGTAACGATGAAAAAACCAAGAGCCAGGTAATTATCTTGTTCGTAACCCCATTTAATGCCTAAAAAAGAAGCGATGACACCAAGGGTGTAAAAAACATTTAATGCAATTTGTTTCTTCATATTAATAAACAGGCATATTGGGGTCAAACGTTTCTTGCCAGGCTATAATACCGCCTTTTAAGTTATATAGATTGGTATAACCCTGTGCTTCCAATTGCATTACTGCAGCGGCGCTTCTTTTACCACTTCTGCATTGCATGATAACTGGTTTATCCTTTGAAACTTTATCAGCTTCAATCAATAAGCCGCCCAATGGAATATTTAATCCATTAAGGTTTGAAGTTTCATATTCGAAAGTTTCTCTGACATCGATTAATTGAAAATCTTCTTTGTTATCTATTTTCTGTTTAAGTTCCTGTACGCTAATTTCTTTCATTGGGATATAATTTGATTTTAATGTGATGGACTATCATGATTATGAAGCAGTTAGAAGATATAACTCTTTCATCATTTAAATTTTAACAAATATACGATATTAAAATAAATGAAACATAGTTCTAGAAAATGTGGCGATAACCAATTAATTTTAAGTCCTTTATAGTAACAATTAAGTTTCTCAGGAGTTTAATGTAAAGTCTTTATTAATTTTGACATCATATGAATTCAATATCCCGCTTTTTCTGTTTTTGCTCGGGAGTACACATTGACACCCTCCAGAAGCACCCCACCGAGCACAACAAGTACATAGGCATCGGTGCCACCATCTTTTTTACAGGTTTATTTGCTGCACTTTCGGGTGGCTACGCCATGTACTTTGTATTCAAGGGAGATAGCGGAGCGGTTTTATTCGCCCTGTTCTTTGGCCTTTTATGGGGCCTGGCTATTTTTAACATGGACCGCTACATCGTTTCCAGCATTGACAAAAATGCCTCTACCTGGAAACAGATTGCACAGGCCACACCCAGAATTCTCCTGGCTATCATGATTGGGATTGTCATTTCCCGTCCGCTGGAGCTCAAGATATTCGATAAAGAAATCAAGGAGCGTTTAAAGATCAGCTATATCAACAGCCAGCGCACCAGAATAGACACCTTGAACAATTCCTTCAACAGAAAATACACCATTGAGCTCAATAAGCTCCAGGAATCAAAAACACAAAGAGACTCCCTGGCCAGTGGCATTGAAACAGACCGCCAAAAGCTAAACTATGAGATCTTCGGAAATAAAACTACCGAGACCTCTGGCATCATGGGATATGGTCCCTATGCCAAAAGGAAAGAAGTAGAACTGCAACAGAGAACCCAGAACCTGGATACCTTAAATGCTGAAATAAGGCGCATGGAAGGTTTTGTTGCCAACAGGAAGGAGTTTGATGGCTTATTGTCTGAACGCCTATATACCGGCAGGCAATTAGACAGCCTGACCAGTGTTGCTGGTTTTGCCGACCGCAACTGGGCATTAGGCCAGCTGAGTTTCAATCCTGATGGCACTAAGGATGTAACGACCGCCCTGGCGGTAACCTTTATCGGATTGCTGTTTATTTTCTTTGAATGTTTACCGGTGTTTGTAAAAATGATGAGCAGCAGGGGGCCTTATGACCATGCGGTTGCTAACATCGAAACTACACAGGAATATACCTCAGACAAAGACAAAGATTTTGAGGTCACCGTAACCGATAATGTTCAGGAAACCCGGATCCATACTGAAACGGAAAAACGAAAAGAAATCATCAAGGGTAAGGCCGAGCGGGATTTACAAAACTACGACTGGAATAGTTAGTTCAGCATACATGATCACAACTGTAGTCGCCATTGTAATCAAAACTGTAATATTGCATCATAAAAGAATTATATTAAAGACAAAATAAAAACTAAAATGCTTAAAAAACTACTTTCCCCCTTTTTGCTGTTGCTGTTTGTGGTGCAGGTTTCTGCCCAGGATATTAATAAAATCATCAATAAAGCCTATGTGGATGATATGATTAAAACATTGAGCAGTGATGCCATGGAAGGCCGGGCAACTTTTACGCCGGGAATTGACCGTGCTGCAACTTTTATAGAAGGTGAATTTAAGAAAATAGGCTTGCAGCCTTTAACCAGCCTCAAGGGCTTCAGACAAACCTTTTATAAGTACCAGGTGAAGCCGGTTTCCGCAACGGTTTCAATAGACGGTAAAAATATAGCGCCAGAAAACGTCCTTGTGATGGGCAATACAGCCACAACCTTGTCTTTTGACCAAACCAACAGCGCCGGATGGGTAAAGTTAGATCCAGAAAAGCCTTTTCCAGCACAGTTCCGTGCCCTGATCGAAAGCAATAAGCAACAGCTGGTATTGGTTGATCATAAGTTTGCCAACTTCTTTAAACAATTAAAAAACCGTTCTAAAAATGGCAGTTATGTAGACGAAAAGGACCTTAAAAAAGCTGATGCAGGCGGGCTGGTATTCATATTAACACGGGATACAGTTGCCAAAGATTTTAAAGTAGCGGTTAAAAATACGGTAAATAAAATGCCTTTATTCAATGTTGCCGGCGTTATTCCTGGCAAATCAAAGGCAAAAGAAATCGTGGTATTCTCAGGTCATTATGATCACATTGGCATCTTGCCAGCTGTTAATGGAGACAGCATCGCAAACGGTGCAGATGATAACGCCACAGGCACCTCAGCCGTGATTGCACTGGCTAAATACTATAAGAAATTAAACAACAACGAGCGCACCCTGATATTTGTAGCTTTTACAGCAGAAGAGATGGGCGGCTATGGGGCGAAATACTTCTCTGAGCAATTAAACCCTGAGGAAGTTATTGCCATGTTCAACATTGAAATGATAGGAAAGGAAAGTAAGTTTGGTAAGAACGCTGCTTTTATAACTGGGTTTGAAAGATCCGATTTCGGCAAGATCTTACAGAAAAACCTACAAGGCAGCCCTTTTACCTTTCACCCTGATCCTTACCCGGAGCAAAACCTTTTTTACAGAAGCGACAATGCAACGCTGGCCGCTTTAGGTGTACCGGCACATACCATTAGTACCGATCAGATTGATACAGACAAACTTTACCACACTGTTGATGATGAATACGATACTTTAGCCGCAGAAAATGTCCTAATGACCATTAAGGCAATCGCCAAGAGCGCCATCAGTATCATTAAAGGAGAGGATACGCCAATGCGGATTCAAAAGCTGGAGCTATAACCTGGAAATAGGCATTTCCATGATATAATCATTCATATAAAAACCGTTGCCAATATCAATGTCAACGGTTTTTTTAATGTTAAAGCCCATTCTTTCATAAAACTCTTTAGCATCATTGGCACGGTTCACGTTCAGCTGCAGGTTTTTGCCCCCCGCTTCACGCACTTTATTGATCACTTCGTTGATCAGTAATTTCCCCAGTCCTTCACCATGTTTTTCAGGAAGCACATAAAGTTTATGCAGTTTATAAACATGATCCTCATGCTCCTCTACCGAATAAGATGCAAAGGCGACATCCTTTCCGTTCATGGTGGCAATCAAAAAAATATCACCCTTCATTAATTGTCCAAGCAAAGCTGCCCTGCTGTACATCTTGTCCAGCATATAATCTACCTGCTCGCGCCCAATGATCGGCACATAGGTAGGCTCCCAGGTGCTGGCAGCAATTTTTTGTATCACCGGAAGATCTTGTTCTTTTGCCTTTCTAAGTAAGATCATAACTTTCAGAGGTGTTTTTATAACTTTTCACCGACAATCAAATAGGAAGTATTAAAAATGAATTCAACAAACCCATCATTGATCACTTCAAATTCCTCCCCCTCATTTTGCTTTAAATTACTGGTTTCAAAATAAGAAATCACATCAATATAATAAATGCTTCCTTTTGGTCGCCACACTTTAAAACCCGAAGTAATGGCATATGTTTTCCTGGTGGCAGTAAATAATACCAAATCAATCAATGGAATGTAATAACTCAGGTCGATGAGTTTATTTTCTGTTCCTATGATGTTTACCGAAGGGTATTTTTCTGAAATTAAGTAGTTAAGGACTGTATTGAAGTCATCTCCCGGGCCCATGATGGTCTTCGTATTTTCCTGGAAAACATCAGGGTTTTCAACAGGGTTCAATACGATATCAATCTTGAGGCCCAGGCTGTTTATTTTCTCATATTCAGTTGTATTGACAATTAAAGTAGGGCTCCATTCCAATAACTGCCCTAAATATTCTTCATTAAAATCACCTAACTGGTGTATATATAATGCTGGCTCTTGCTTTTCCTTTACGATATGGTGTGATGACATGAAGCTAAAGTATCAATAATTATGATTAATCCAGCTTTTGAATTCGCTTTACTGGTGTTGCAGGCGGCTCTACGCTGGTCTTGTTCAATACGGAAGTGATGCTGGAGATTACCCCGGCAATATCAGACAGGTCAGCAGGAACAATCATCGTGTTATTGGTTTTTGCCAGTTTACCAAACTCACCCAGGTACTGCTCGGCAATGCGCAGGTTAACAGCGTTCATGCCCCCATCCTCATTGATGGATTTAGCAATTTCCCTGATACCGATAGCTGTGGCCACGGCTACCATCTCGATTTCTGAAGCTTTACCACTGGCTTCGTTGATTTTACGTTGCTTTTCACCCTCAGAGCGGGCAATCATTTCTTGCTTATCACCTTCTGCACGGTTAATTTTCGCTTGTTTATCACCTTCAGACTCCGCAATCAGGGCACGTTTTTCCCTTTCAGCACGCATTTGTTTTTCCATCGCATCCCTGATACTTTGTGGCGGAGAGATGTTTTTCACTTCGTAACGGGAAACTTTAATTCCCCAAGGATCGCTGGCCTTATCAACAGCGGCAACAATGGTTCCGTTCACCGTTTCCCTTTCTTCAAAAGTTTTGTCCAGTTCCATTTTACCGATCACACTTCTCATGGTGGTTTGCGAAATTTGTATGACGGCAAACTTATAATTGTCTATTCCATAAGAGGCTTTTTGAGGATCCATTACCTGGAGGTAAAGAATACCATCTACTTCTACTGCAATGTTATCTTTGGTGATACAAATTTGTGGCGCCACATCAATGGCTTGCTCTTTTAGATTTTGCTTGTAGGCAATTTTGTCAATGAAAGGTATTAAAATGTGAAATCCGGCTTCCAGGGTTCGGCTGTACTTACCTAATCTTTCAACAATGAAGGCGGAGCGCTGTGGAACTACTTTAAAAGTAGAAAGAAAGGCGACAAGAAGGAATAACGCTAATAAAATGAGGATAATAGTTGAGGCTGTCATATTCGTTTAGTTGATTTTACAATTAATAAGATGCTGCGTGTCTCTGTAATGATCACGTCTTCTCCAGGTTCAATACTGTCATTAGAAGAAGCATCCCAGGATGCACCTTTAAATTCCACCTTGCCATTCATACCTGGCTCTATGGCTGTTTCTGCCTTTGCAGTTTTGCCAATATATTCATCCTCGAGGATCTGTGGCGCTTTACTATCGACGCCCAATTTACTTTTCAGCCAGTTTCTGAAAAGGAGAACCGTCAGGACAGAGCTGGCTAAAAATACAGCCAGTTGTACATTAAGTGAGATATCCGTGAATAGGGTGAGGATGGCAACAATCCATGCCCCAAGTCCGAAAAAGAACAAAATGAAGCCCGGAAGTATAAATTCGAGCAAGAAAAATAGCAAACCTATGCCAAACCACAGGACTGCACTATTTAAAAGGTCTTCCATTGAAAAAATAAGTTTTGATTTGATGAGCGATTATAATATCTGGTTAAAATAGTAGGTTTATTATATAATAACGTCGTCAATATAAACAATTTACCTGTAAAAACATATTCAATATGTATTACAACCATTATTCAGCGTTAAGTATGTAGAATTTATTTAAAAATCAAAAAGTGATGACTAGCTTTGGGTTTGTCAACAAAATTTAAAACAAAATTGATAATGAAATTTACAAAAACTCTTTTATTACCTGCCCTAATGGGAGTGATGTCTTTAACGATGTATTCGTGCAAAACAAAAAAAGTTGTGGCTAAACCAGCAGCGCCTGTAGCACAAACGCCGGCACCAGCTCCAGCACCTGCACCGGCACCAGCCCCTGTACAGCCAGCTGCACCTGCCCCGGTTGCAAAACCAGATTATAACTTCAGCAATGTGTTGTTTGAATTTAACTCTGCGGTGTTGAAAACAGAATCATTTGCTACTTTAGAAAAAGCAGCAGCTGAGATGAAAAAAGATGAAAGTGTAAAATTCATTTTAAACGGTCACTCTTCAGCAGAAGGAACACCAGAACATAATATGTCTTTATCTATTGACCGTGCAAATTCAGTGAAATCATTTTTAGTGAACGCTGGAATTGATGCCTCCAACTTTGACATCAAAGGTTTTGGCGTGAAGGTACCAGCAGCGTCAAATGATACCGAAGAAGGAAAAGCCCTGAACAGAAGGGTAGAAATTAAAGTTAAAAACTAATGAAATCAGGCTGTATCAAATTAATGATACAGCCTGTATTTTATTTATCAGCAACTTTATAAACGTTAAACTTACTATTTCTAATGGGCTGTCCTTTAATTAAAAGGCGCTCACCTTTATTGTCCCGTGTATGTTTGATGTTAAAAGGCGTTTCACTTTTCTCAAATGCATCAAAAGCAATTTTCAAACGGTCTATAAAAGTATCTGCATCAACTCTCCATTTTTTATCCTGGTACCAAAAGTAAGCGGTAACATTTCGCGTAGATCCAGCTAATTTACCGTCTAACCGACGGAAAGCAGGATTTTCTTGTTTAAGTGGGAGAACCGCTTTAAGGTAAAATTCCTTAAAATCTTTATATTCAGGGATCGTATTTATTTCACTCATATTAAATTTTTGCGCAATTTAATGAATTTCGGTTGGGAAAAACTTCAAAAGAAAGCTTTTTCATCATTATATATAACTAATATTTCAGCTGCTGACAGCGGCTGTTCATATATCTTAACTTTATCGATTTTACCGTGAAAGACTCTTTCAGAGGGAAATTCCTCATTTCTACCAATCTGCCATTGGCTAGCTACAGAGAGATTAACGACACCATCAACAATGGAACTCCCAGCGAGCTGCCCATTGATGTAAACAGATAGCACATTGCCTTTGCAGACACCCGTGATGTGGTGCCATTTCTTTTTCCAATCTGCAGGAAGGTCCACAGTACAATCGCCTCTTCCCCAGCCACCGGCAAAGAAAGTGAGTGTTTTATTATTTCCGGTTTGTAAAACATGGCTATCCCCTTTAGTGAATAGATCTATTAATCCGGTTTCATCAGCATCTGGATTAACCCAGGCCATCATGGTTATATTTTCTTCCATCTTGTCCAAGCTCGCTGATTTAGGAATTTCAATGTAACAACTGTCACCTAATAAGATTTCTTTTCCAGTAGCCATCCTTGACACTGCACCTTTAATCATACCATGATTTCCAAAACCAGAGCGGTCAGTAATTCGCATCCCATCTATCGCCCCTGTAAAGTCAAGATCCATCAATAATGATTCTGTTGCGGCACCGTAAACTTTATATTTCATTTGAAGGTGATCAACTTTTATCGTCTTCAAACCAGTTTTACCTGCATTAAAGGTTTTACTAACCGCTTTTTGTTCTCCTGGCAATAAGCTAATGATGGTGGTGAAGATAACGGTATCATTAACGGCTACTGGAATGCTAAATTCCTGGGTTTTCCCCGTCACATTTTTAATATTAAAGACTATCTGCTGCTTGTTATTGATGAGTACAACAGGTTTTACCATCAATCCAGTTATGTGAAAAGGTTGCGCAACTGGCTTTGAAGATGGGCTGACCTTCACTTTAGTGCCTACTGAAGCATTGATACCAATAGTAACTTCCCCAAGATGATATAACCGGGAGCTGATGGAATCGGTGAGGGTAGAACCTTCCTGCACAAGGAAACTCCTGGAAAGCCATGGTCTTCCGTTTGCGAATACCGTAACTTTTTTTGTTCCCAGGCTACCGGTATTTTTCAACTTAAAACGCACCCAAAATTCTTCATTGGGCTCAACCTTATTTTTGCTAATCGCATATTCAAGAATTTCTGTGTGAACTGTTGATTTAGTTTCAGATAAGGCTAACGGATCTCTGTCCTTCGGCCAAGTCTGCAATGAATCCTTACTTAACGTATATTCCATGATTCCACCCTTCATTAACAATTCATGAGAGATAGCTAACTGCTCAAATGGTTGGTTATTTACCGTTAATGATTTTATGTATTTATTCTCTGGAGATTGATTCTGCGCCTTAATGGTAAGGGTTTTTTGATTGCCCAGGTGAAGCTTAACAGATGAAAATAAGGGTGCACTTATAGCATAAAACGGATTCCCGGGACTAACCGGAAAAATACCCATTGCGTTAAATAAATATGCGCTGGACATAGACCCTAAATCATCATTACCAGGTAGGCCCCCAGGGCTGTCTGCGTATCTGTTGAGCATAATCTCCCTATTCCACTTTTGTGTAAGGTGGGGATAACCAGCTGCATTGAAAAGGTAGGGTAAATGGATCACTGTTTCGTTATCATATAAGATAACATTATTTGTCATTGCAGCATCCAGCCTGCTTGAAAAGGCTGTATTGCCACCTAGAAGATTAACCAGATCCTTAGCATTATGAGGTACAAAATATGTATAAATCCATTTATCACCTTCTTTGTAGCCGTTCATTTCCGGATTTAACTTAAATTCCTTGTCTTTTCTTGGCAGCATGAACAGTTCCTCTGCATGAAACAGGTTCCGGTAATTTAACCCTCGTTTTTGGAGAAGCTGGTAATCCTGTTCATTTTTCATGACCAGTTTAGCATACCGGGATAAAGCCCAGTCGTTATAGGCATACTCCATTGTTCTGGTTACTGATTCTGAGTTGGAAAATGGAACATAGCCCAGCTGATGGTAGACTTCTAAATCATGCTGCACAAATGGTCTTTCCATGATGTTCTTCTTCATCGCTGTATAGGCCAATACAGAATCATAACCTGTAATTCCTTTAAGGTAGGCATCTACAATAATGGCAACAGCATGATTACCTGTCATAGACTCCGTAGGCAAATGGCCGGTTTGCTGATAAACATTCAGCATGGAAACTATTACATCTTTTTGCTTTTCCGGATATAGTATACTCAGCAGGGGGTGCAGGGAACGAAAAGTATCCCAAGGCGAAAATGCACCATATTCATATTTTCCGGTGGCTTGATAGATGATCCCATCAGCACCTTTATACTTGCCGTCAACATCAGAAACCACCCAGGGCACCAACAGAGAATGGTATAAAGCAGTATAAAAAACCGTTTTGTTGTCATCCGCAAAATCTGCAACTTCAATAACAGCGAGCTCTTTGCTCCAGCTTTCCAGACTTCGTTTCCTGTAGAGTTCAAAATTTAGCTTTTCAAATGCAGCATCAATATTACGTTGTGCGCCAGAAAAACTTACGGTCGATGTACTTATTTTAAGTTCTATAATCTTCGCTTCATTTTCTCCAGGCCTGAAAGTTAACAGATATCCACCTTTAACCATTTTTTTCTCGAGGAAATCATCGCTGATATTAATCACCGTATTGGCCTTAGTGCCATGTAACACATGCTTACCGATAATAGTTATCTCCCCCATATCCCCCACAAAAATCTGAGGTGTTACTTTTGCTGGAAAAGTAAATTTTAGTATGCCGGAACGCACATCCGCACTAGCCTCAGCAATCGTCATATCATCTTTAAAGATGACCCTATAATACCCTGGCTCTGCCTTTTCATCCTGATGTGAAAATTGTCTTTTATATTTCCCGGCTTCAAAGGCTTGTCCGTGTTTCACCGGCATGATAAATACATGTCCGGCGGAACCTTCCGGAAAACCACTCATGTGTTTGATACAGCTAAAATAATAAATCGCATTATCCGTGTAATCATAGCCCTTAGCACCCGTTGTACGTGTTTCCGGACTGATCTGTATATTTCCTGAAGGCGCTACCGCACCCGGATAAGTCCCCCCGTTACCGCCCCACCTCGTGATCACACTACTTTTCGTTGTCCCTATGAAAGGGTTGACATACTGAACATTCGATTTTAACTGTGCAAATAGAGAAGTTCCGCAGCTGAGGAGTAAAATACAGGTAATAAATCTTCTAATTCGGTTGTTATTTTGATCCCTCATTTTTTAAATCTTGATATAGATTTTTCTTTTATCCATCATATAACCCACAACCCAACAAAGCATCATAAAACTAACTGCAAAAACGAGTGTTCCAAAGGCTCCTGGAAAAATATGCTGATACAATATCTGGTTAATCCAGTGATGAAAGCTTAATTGCGGTTTTACCCAAATTAACTGGATAGTTACAAAAAACAATTCAGACAAAAGATAGATAGCGATTGAATTCTTGCCGAAAACAAGGAAAAAGTTATTACCCCATTTAACATTTTTTAGTTCGATGCTATACAATAGCATTCCCAATATCATCAGATCCAGTCCAATCGTCAGCAAGGCAAATGGACTAGTCCATAATTTCTTGGATATGGGAAAGAATTGTCCCCAGAATAAAGCTATTGCAATCAGTATTGCCCCAAACATCAGAAGTTTGGCTACAGCTTCATAATTCTTACCTTTCTTTTGAATAAAGACTCCGGCAAGATAACCACCGATTACATTCACCATACCAGTTAAAGTACTTAAAAGTCCTTCCGGGTCAAAAGCAATAAGGCCGCCACGATCATGATACAAATGAGCATCACCAAAGACTAAAAGATCAAGCTTTGTACCAGCATTACCCAGCATGGTATACTCTAATCCCTTCTCTCCAAACAGCAAAAGCAATGCCCAGTAACCCAATAAAAGAACTACGGAAATAAGTACAGTTACTTTCCAGGAACAGTAGTGAACAATTAGCGAAACAAAAAAGTAACATAAAGCTATGCGCTGTAAAACACCCATGATTCGTGTATTGCTGATCGCATTAAAAACCCAGGCACCTTGCTCTCTGTGCATGAAAGGAAACCAGTACATCAAATAGCCTAGGAGAAAGATTATAATAGTTCGCTTAAAGACTTTCAATAAAAAGGAATTACTTGTCTCGAATTTTTCCTTTGAAAAACTCAATGCATTGCCCACAGCAAAAAGAAAGGATGGGAATACAAGGTCTGTGGGCGTAAAACCAAACCATGCCGCATGATCCAATGGTGCCCATTGGACAGCTCCGGAACCTGGAGAATTGACAATAATCATGAAACAGATCGTCATACCCCTGAAGATGTCAAGTGTAGTGAACCTGCTGTTGGATAATTGATTATTTATGTTGAATACCTTAACCGGATTATTTTGCATGTTTCCCCTTTATAATTAGGCCATTAATATTTTATATGATTGAAGCAATATTCAAATGTCTCGCCTTGACTCATCATGGCTTTCATTCGTTTGATTAAACCGCGGAAATCTTAAAAGAATTTAATCAGGCTGTATCCTGATAGAGATACAGCCTGATTAAGAGATCAAACTCTTAAAAGTTTGGGTTTTGAACCAATACACCACCAGATTTATCAATTTCAACCTGAGGAATTGGATAATAATAATGTTTAGGCCTGATGAAAGTCACATTTTTTGACTGGTCCACCGGAGCCTTAGATACCGAAAGGTTATAGATCATCGCAATGTCTACAATCTTTGCTTTATCCCAGCGCATTAAGTCCTGGTGCCTTTCACCTTCACCAGCAAGTTCTACACGTCTTTCATGAATGAGCTCTTTCATACCCGCATTCACTACTGGAGGTAACAAAGTTGATGCCCGGCGACGAACCTGATTGATCAAATTATCTCCAGCACCTGCACCCAGGGTACGAATTTTTGCTTCTGCAACCAATAAATAGATATCTGAAGAACGCATCAATGGAACAGCATAATTGCGATCAACACCATTACCTTCGCTTGAGCCAAATGGGTAGAAAACTGCATATTTACGAAAAGCAAAACCTGTGGAAGACAAATCAGAAGTGAATGTTTGATCTGCAACACCATCTCCTATATTGATCTTATCGCCTATGCTTAAAAGCGTAGCAGCCTTACGCGGGTCATTTGCTTCAAATTCATTAGCTAATCCTCGTAAAGGCTGACTGAACCCATAACCGCCCCATGCTCTTGGAATGTAATAAATAGTGTAATCATTCTCCAGCACGTTCTGTAAACCCTGAACAGAGAATAATACCTCTGTGCTGGTTTCGTTAGCACGGGTAAAATTTTGCTGGTAAGTAGCCGCCAGTGCATAATTGCTATTATTAATCAATTGTTCACCCGTTGCAATTGCCTCAGGTAGTTTCTCCCAATACATGTATAACTTAGTCAATAACCCTAATGCAGTACCTTTACTTACGCGGCCCCGATCTGAAGAACCATAAGATTCAGGCAACATCGCTACTGCTTTTAACAAATCTGCTTCAATTTGTTTACGCACTTCCTCTATGGTAGCTTTTGGTTTGTTAAAATTGTTACCCGCAAAATCTTCATCGGTAATAATGGGCACATCCCCATAAATCAACATTAAACGCCAGTAACCAAAGGCCCTAAAAAAATGTGCCTCACCCATGCTGCGTGTTTTTATTGTTGCGGTAATATCGGTGATGTTTGGAATATTAATAATGGCATTGGTTGCCCGGTTTACGGTTTCATATTTATAGGTCCAGCTAAACCTTACCTGAGCATTGGAAGCATCGTAAGTTAAATTTTCGATCGATTCATCTTCTGAATGATCCCCTGAACGCCAATAATCATCTGATGCCACATCAAATGTGGTTTCAGCATGACTGATATAGTCTTCCTGCTCAAGTAAACTATAAATCCCTGAAACAGCATTTACAGCATCTGTTTCATTTTTAAAATAATTGTCTGAATTGTAAACACCTTTCTGATCAAGATCAAGGTTCTTGGTGCATGCAGTAGTTAACAGCACAGCAAGCAAGAGTATATGTAAAGTTATTTTCGATTTCATCGTATTATAATTTAAGGGTTAAACCAAACGTGAATGTTCGTACAGAAGGATACTGGGCCACATCAACACCTCTTTGTCGGTTGCCATTTGTATACCCTAATTCTGGTGTATAACCAGAGTAATCAGTGAGCATAAAAACATTTTGGCCAGTCATATAGATTCTAAGACTACTAAAAGTCGCTTTATTGATCAGTGAAGCTGGCAAAGTATAACCCAATGTAACATTCTTCAAATTCAAATAATTGCCACTTTCCACAAACAAGTCAGATGTACGATAATTATCGTTTGCACGATCTAAAGACATTCTAGGAATAGAATTACTGGTACCTTGTCCGGTCCACCTGTCGAGTGTTTCTGCGTATAAGTTGAATGAATAGGTTGGGTCTATACCTTGCATCCTGTCTGCATTATACAAGCTTACGCCAAACACGCCTGTTAAATTCGCTGAAAGGTCAAAATTTTGGTAAGACAAACTCCCTTGTAAACCTACAGTAGCCTTAGGATTTGGATTTCCAAGATATGTCCTGTCTTTGCCGTCAATTAAACCATCTCCGTTAACATCTAGAAAACGTACATCACCTGGCTTGATAGCGCTTTTACGAGAATCATTAGCCAGGGCTGGGTCGCTATCAATTTCCGATTGTACCTGATACAATCCATTTGTTTTCCATCCATAGAAAGAAGCAATAGGCTGACCTTCGTAAGTTCTTGAAATTTCCTGACTTGAGCGACCGTAAACAGTAGATGGAATGTATGCATTTTCTCCATAAAGCTTAGTAACTTCATTCTTAATGAAAGAGGCATTCGCCCCAAATGAATACTTAATTTTATCGCCAGACTGGTAATTAACTTCAGCTTCGATACCATGATTGTTCATGTTGCCAACATTTATATCAGCAGGAAGAAGTAAGCCTGCAGTTCCAACTTGCACAGATGGAACAAGCATATCTTTGGTATTTTTATCAAAATAGGTAATTGTTGTATTCAGTTTGTTATCAAGGAAACCTGCTTCTACACTGATATTGGTCATGGCAGCTCTTTCCCAGGTAATGTCTGGATTGGAAGTTTTTGTAATCGCTGCTCCGTTATAACCAGCACCACCAAAGGTATAACCATTTGTACGGTAAGTATTACCCACAACGATCGAACTTACATATTGAAAAGGATTCACGTTCTGGTTACCCAATTCTCCCCATCCACCACTCACCTTCAGGTTACTAATCCATTTGATGTCTTTCATGAAACTCTCATTAGACAATCTCCAACCTAGAGAGAAAGCGGGAAAATAACCCCATTGATTTCCTTTAGCAAATCTAGATGATCCGTCGGCCCTAAAAGTTAGTGTAGCCAGAAACCTTCCGTCATAGTCGTAAAACCCCCTGGCAAAAACAGATTCTAATGCAGTAGGATCGTCATCAGTACCTGCAGCGGTTAGCAGTGAATTACCCTGATTCAACACACGCTGATCGAAGGCGGTATTATCAAAACCAATCCTTGCTGCAGCGAAATTACTGCCCTGAAAATTTTGTTTAGAGTATCCCCCAGTTAGTGTCACATGACTTTTGCTAAACACTTTATCATAAGTAAGAAACAAGTCAAGTAAATTGGAATAGCCTTCAGCTTCCGATTGGGTTAACCTGGAATTGTTGTTTTGCCTTGCCTGGTTTACATCTAATGCATTAAATGAATAACCCCTGGTGATCGTTCCGTCAAATCCATAGTTGGCACGAAACTTCAAGTCCTTGAAAATATTTACTTCAGCAAATACATTGGCAATAACCCTGTATTTACGGTTAAAGGCATCTGCCTGCTCTATGGTCGAAAATGGATTATTGATGTCTCCGAGCTGATTTGCAAAAGCCCTGGAAGTTCCAAATGTACCATCATCATTCACCGTAGGAATAGCCGGATTAAAACGTAACGCGGAAAAGATCAACCCTGCCTGAGAATCATTGTTATTGAATCCATTGCTTTCACTAAATGTGCCCTGAACATTCTCGCCAACTTTTAACCAGCTTTTGATTTTATGTTCTGAATTGATCCGCGAACTGAAACGTTTGAATTTTGTTTTATCAATAACACCTTTTTCATCATACATTGATGTTGAGAAGTAAAAGGATGACGCCTCGTTTCCTCCCTGAATATTGACATCACCACTAGTTACATTACCTGTACCCATAATGGCTTTTTGCCAATCAGTGCGCTGTGTAGCATAATATGAATCGTCCCATGGTGCCTCGATGTCAGATCCATCGTTTGTATATCTTTCTCTTTTAAGGGTATATAAAGAAGGTGCAGACAGTAGGTCAAGGTAACGTGTGGTGTTGGAAAAACCAGAATACGCATTAACAGAGGTAGAAAGCTTCTGACTGAAAGTCCCTTTTTTGGTTGTTATCAAAACTACGCCGTTAGCTGCACGTGTACCATAAATTGCACTTGAAGAAGCGTCTTTTAATATCTCAACAGAAGCGATATCATTAGGGTTTACATCATTCAACGCATCTGGATTACTTGATGGAACCCCATCAATAACCACAAGGGGATTGGCATCATTAATAGTACCTGTACCACGGATCCTGATGCTTGGAGCAGCACCTGGAGAGCCGTCATTACGAACAATATTTACACCACTTGCACGACCATCCAAAGCCTGGGCGACAGTGCTGACTGGTAAATTTTGAATATCAGCTCCTTTCACGCTAGCAATGGAACCGGTAACGTCAATCTTTTTAGTCGTTCCATAACCCACTACTACAACTTCATTCAAATTCGCATTCGTTTCGATCAGGGTTACAGTAATATTTTGCTGGCCGTTAATTGGAACCAGTTTCTTCTCGTAGCCTACATAACTTAGTTCTAGTGTACCATTTGCCGGGGCATTAATGGCAAACTCTCCATCAACATTTGTAACGGAACCAATATTAGTGCCCTGGAGTTTAACACTTACGCCAATAAGTGTTTCGCCTTTTGCATCAATGACTTTACCTTTTACAATGGACTGGGCAACCTTAGCCCGAGAAGAAACATTTGCAGATACTTGCAAGCAGGTTGCCATGGTTAATAAAAGCGCTGCTTTCATAACCAAAAGGATTTTTAACGACGGGAGCGCATGGAGAAATGCAAAAGCCTTCCTTTTATTTTTCATTAGTTTATGATTTGGTTTTTAGGTGATGAAGCTATCACGAGTAGCGTGCTGCTTCTATAATTTGAATCCGTATTAAATAAGTGTCAACTTATTCATTATCAAGCAGGATTCAGGAATCTGAAAAGTAAATTTTTTCCATGGGTTCATGTTTAGGTTAAATGGTCGTAAATTTTAGTTGATTGCTTAAAAAATTGATGAGTAGCGTTTATAATTTTTAACTTTTTTATATAGGAAGGTTATGGTATAAATCACAACCATCATCGGCTGATTGAACTTATAAAATACGCATAATGGACCTTTGAGCAGGAGATCTGATATTATTTAAAGAAAACATCGAACATGGAATCTATTTGATAGTATTTCACTCCTGCGGCTTTTAGCTGTTTAGCAAGGATACCTGCTTTTCCCAAAACATCTTTTGTTTTGATCCCCCATGCGTTGATGGTCCCAACAGCCAAAATCTTGTGTTTACTGGCCCAATCGGCGTCATGGTTAGTGATGTTGCCTGCAAACAATAAATAATGATCTGGATTAAAACCTGGCTGTAACATATTTACTTCAAGTTGTTCCCTGGTGCAGGTCAGTTTTACTTTTCCTGTAAAGAAGGCGGTAGACTCATCCGTTCCAATCATCATGGCATGTTTTAACCGGTCATATCTTTTTAAAAGATCAACTACTTTCGTAAACAATACAGTATCATTTCCTTGAATTTTATTATCAACCATCACTTCAATACCGTTCTTTTCACTTAGCCGTAATGCATCTTCAAAGGTCAGGACTTTATTACCAAGACTTCCTTCCAGCTTCTTAATATCAGCCCAGTTCATTGCCGTTACGGCCGAATCAACTCCATAATACCGTTTAAAATTACGATCATGATGTATGATTAATACGCTGTCCCGTGTTAATCGCAAATCAATTTCTACCATCCAATACCTCCTTTGTGCCGCCTTTGTTAATGCTAAAGCGCTGTTTTCAGCAGTCACACTATCCACAACTCCTCCACGGTGTGCGATTAAAAAATATTCCTTTTTTATCTCACGGTCCATTTGCTGACCATAAAGGGGTTCAGTAGAGCATAACACCAACAAAACCAATACTTTTTCAAAAAATTTCTTCATTAATCAATGATCTAAAAATTTTAATTATTCTATTGTTATTTAAGCTACAAGGGTATTGGTTAATAATAAATCGATTTAGTAAAAATTACTCAAAATATCTTATGCTACATTAATGCCTATAAACCAACAAAATACTTTGGGAGGATCTTAGAGATTGATTTTAAAGTTATATAATTATTATCCAATAGTAAAGATAATTTATTAAAATCTCTTAAAATTCTGCGCCTAAATTTAATTAAGGTTAATAAATAGTGTGTATTTTATAAAAAACATGAAAAATGTTAGATAACACAAGTGTAATTCAACTGAGCATAAACCTCAAATTAATGGATATAACAGCAATTATGACCTATTTAAGGCAAGTAGTTTTTTATCGGAAGGAGGATACCGACAGATTAAGAAATTTAATAAACTTATAATAATTACTTAATAAACCGCAGCTTTAACAACAACGTCTTTAACAGCCCAGGCTTCTTTCAGTTTAGGCCTGATATTGGCTAAAGCCATCTTGTTATTCGTATTTAAATAAGCTTGTTTTAACCCAGTTAAGGACCAGCCGTTATTCGCAGTAACCGCCAAATCTTCTTTAAATACAGCGATAGCCTTTTCATTTTCTCCGGCCTTAAGGAGCGCGTTACCCAAATATTGTCTTGAAGGCAATAACCAGGAACGAGGTTCAATATAAATCAGACTATCCTCAGCTCCAACAGCCTGGCTATACAAATTTATAGCTTCATCATATCGCTGCTGGTCCTCCGCCATAGCCCCTTTAAGTATGAAGCTGGCCACGACAAGCACATCATAGGGAGCACTGAAATTATCAAGGTTAAGTGTTAAAGTTTGGTCCTTCATTTTCTCTTCCAGTGCTTGTAGTTCCAATGCCGCTGCTGCTGGGTTATTCAGTCTGCTATAAGCCATCCCTCGGGCAAAAAGCTGCAATGCATTTACATACGGAAGTGTATCAATTACAGGCATTTTCAAAATAGCGCCCCACTTTCCAAACCGCACCTTGGTTATAATAGGCTGTGCATACAATTCCTGCATATAATTGCCATCTCCACTTTTCATCGCTAAAAACGCTGGCGGTATCAGACTTTGAATGGTATCAGCCGTTGCCGCAGCAATTCTGTAATTACCCGCCATTTGCGCACAGTTGTTTTTTAGGTGAATATTGTGAACCTGGTATAAGCCAAAGCCATCCATTACCGGTGCATAGGCTTTCAGGTATTGTTTAAATCCGGCAACAGCCAGATTATTTACCCGCATACCTTTTTGAAAATTACCGGTGCGGACATAAATATGTGACGGCATATGGGTAATATGTGACACCAGTGGCATCAATGTATCCAGCACACGGGCACTAGGCAAAGCGGCTTCAGGATTTAAAGAAGCCTCCATCGTATGTATATAGTAGTGGTTTGCACCAGGATGTGAAGGTGCTATAGCCAAAACCTGTTCCAGCACAGAGCGGATTTCCGGTGTCCATGGTTTCGGCTCATGGTCCTGAGTGTATAAATCCCAAGGATGCATCAATAACAAGGCATCCGCATACAGCGCCATCACATCGGCATTATCCTGGTGGCGGTCGTAGGCCATTTTCATGGCATCAGCATAATTCGACCTTAATTGAGGAAGACTAAGAGTGCTGTCTGGCCGGTAACGGTATTCCATTGCCATGATCAAATCTTTCTCTACTTCGGTACAGCCGCCCATTAAGTCACGGCTTTTGACGGCCGCTTCCAATGCCTCGGCAGGGGCTTGATAACTATTGCTATGGTTAATTGTTGGTCCTAAAGCCAGGGCCTTGCCATACCAGGCCATGGCACATTGTGGATCAAAACGCGTTGCTTTTGCGAAGGAGGCAATTGCCTCTATATTATGGAACGCATAATACATGCTTAAACCCTGGTCAAAATAATATTGAGCACTATCTGACTCGGTTGAAATCTTAAAATGGTAATCACCCCAGCCTTTTAAAGCCGGAATTTCCAGAGCGGAATCAGCCGGATTATAAATAGCAGCACAAAATGATGCAGTGCCAGGAAAAGGTATATAATTAGTCGGCGCTTTGTTGCTTTGCTTAGCGTCATTTAAGTAAAACGATGATACCATCACCAGGAGGAACACCGAAATCAGCGCCATTTGTAATTTAAATGGTTTCATTTCTATAATGAATTAAGCCTAAGAAAGTTACGAAATTTTAAGCGAATATTAAATGCTAATTTTCATCTAGGTAATGTTTGTTTATTAGTGGTGATGAAACCACCACAAAGTCCGTTGGTACAACATTTGCGTCAGGTGGGTGTATGGATAATTACATCCTGATCATTACGCTTATTGGTTTTGCGGCATTCGGTATGGTCTGGATGCCCGCTTTCACTAAGCATACAGGCATCTCCTATTCCACCGTTTATACTTTGGCCGGTGTAATTATTTATAGTTTGTTTCCAACGGTATTGCCAGATCCAGATCCCGCCTCAAAAGGTGAGTTAATTTTGCGCTTTAGCGAGATGGTGGTCATTATTTCCTTAATGGGAACAGGAATCAAGATTGATAGGGCTTTTTCTTTTAAAAATTGGACCTCCCCCATCAGATTGATTATGATTGGAATGGTCCTGACCATTGCAGGGACTGCCTTTCTGGGTTATACACTTCTGGGTTTAAGTCTTGCCGCTACATTTTTATTAGGTGCTGCATTGGCACCAACAGATCCGGTGCTGGCAGCAGATGTACAGGTGGAACCTCCAAATGTAGGCTTAAAATCAGAAACCAGGTTTGCACTTACCGCAGAAGCGGGATTAAATGATGGCATGGCTTTCCCCTTTACCTGGCTCGCCATTATCCTTGCTCTAATTGCATCAGGAAGTCATGAAAGCTTACTGACCTGGTTTGCTTATGATTTAGTATATAAAATACTTGCCGGCATTGCCATGGGCTATTTAGCCGGAAGAGCGGTCGGTTATTTAATTTTCAGCGTTTCCAGGAAATACAAATTTTTAAAAACAAGGGATGGTTTCCTCGCCATCTCCCTCACCTTATTGGTTTATGGTTTAACAGAAATCATCCATGGCTACGGTTTTGTCGCCGTCTTTATTTGTGCCATCACACTAAGGCATTTTGAAAAAAAAGCAGAATTTCATGACTACCTGCACTCTTTTACAGATCAGGTCGAGCGTCTGTTGCTCGGTGTGTTGCTGATCCTGTTTGGAGGTGCATTGGTGAATGGAATTCTGAATCCCCTGACCTGGAAAATGGTGCTCTTTACGCTGCTCTTTATATTATTGATCAGACCTCTTGCTGCCTATACCAGCCTTATTTCCTGTAATATCCATAAGAAGGAAAAACTGGCCATCAGTTTTTTCGGCATCCGTGGTATTGGATCGATTTTCTACCTCGCGTTCGCCTTTAAAGAGGCTAAATTCGCTGAAGAAAAAGAACTGTGGGCAATTGTCGCCTTCACCATCCTGGTTTCTGTGGTGATCCACGGACTTACTGCTACTCCGGTCATGAAATACCTAAAACACCATATCCCTGAAGAACAAGTCCCCGAGTAGAGTCATTAAAGGCTAAGATTAATTGCTGATACTGCAATTATTTACGAAAAACACTAAATTGGGTGTAAATTGCGTGTTGATGGAATTAAATGATGTAAATATAGCGCTTAAAAAGCCAATATTCCGGGTATCAACGGCTTTGCAGAAATACCTCAGGGCTTATGAGCGGGAATCAAAACTTCCGATTAGCTATGATGATTTGCTGCAGTTTGACGAATCATTTCCCATCATGGATAAAAACGGGAAAGATTCTTTATGGCAAGGACCGATTTATTCTAACAGTCAAATTGAAGAATTACACAATGGCTTAAAGGTCGTCTATGCCAATTTAAAAGCTTCCGGTAATTTACGTATCGTTGAGCATAAATATATAGACCGAATTGAATATTGCAGTTTCGGCAATACCCATCCCTTCAGGATTAGGATTGTGAATCGCTTAAACGATGTTCATGACTATTTCTATGTAAAAAGAGCAGATGCCTCCAGAATTTATGGTCTAGAAATGGAAGAGATCCTGTCTCCAAACCAGGTTAATTATATTGTTGACCGCGAGACATTGATCGAGGAACATATTGCTGGGATACCAGGGGATGTTTTTGCCAAAACTTATTTACACAGGCCTGAATACAATCGAACCCGGATCGCCAAGGAGTTTGTGAAGTTTAATGAACGTTGCTTAGTCATGTTGCTCGGTGACATGAGGGCGTATAACTTTGTAGTGCAAATTACACCTGATTTTGATGACATCCAGTTCAGGATCAGATCCATAGATTTTGACCAGCAATGTTATGAGGGGAACATTAAGGTTTACCTGCCCCAATTTTTCAAAGAGAATTTCCCCTATGTGAAATTGGGTATGGAACAACTCACCGATAAAACTTATCTCCAATACCAACAGGAAGAAAAGTCTTCCATTCTACACCGGGTACGTAGTGAACGGCATCGTTTAGCCGATCTGCGGGATGCCTCCAAAGATGAGCTCCTTTCTTCCCTTGAGAATATCGAAATGTTAAAAAAAGGAATGACAGCCTATTTTGCTGATAAAAATTACATGGAGTGCAAATCCATGACTGACATTATCGAGCTAAATATCAAAAATATCATCAGGCAAGTAAAGTTGTAATAAGACGAGTTAATAACTCATGCTAATTGTGCCCACCTTTAACAAACGAATCAAAGGAGTCAGCTGTTTCGCCAGATTCAGAATACTTTGTTATACCATGTTGTTTAACAATTTTACGAAATTTCATGTATGTTCCGTCGTTAAACGCTAATCTTGGGAACCGTTTACATTTTAAATATAAAACTGGTAATGATGCCAACTGCACCCTGCTTAATATCTCATCATCATTTGCAACCTTTTTAGCTTTTTCAAAAATAACTAGAGATTGATTTATAAATTCTATTGAAAAGATAGAATCTTGAGCTTTTAATCCGATATGGATATGTGATTCAGCTGTTATCTGGCTATGTAAGAACTTGAAATATTGCAGTATATACTGACTTGATTTCCCATAATAATTACTCGTAAAATCATTAACAATACTGTCAACATCACTATCCGGATCCCATAATAAACGTGATAAAAGATATGTCCGTAATTCTGCAAATTCCCCACCTGGACTTTGATAATTCCCTTGCTCCATAATGCCAATGGAGTTATACTTTTGAAATGTTTGGATATTAGATTTTAAGACGTTAAAATTGGGATAAGGTAAAATATAAGCTTCAAAATTTGTTACGTAATCCCAAATAAAAAGGTGTGGGGCAATAGAAGACCAGCCTTTTAAATCTTTCATAAAAGATTGGTTTTGAGGGCAAGAAGCCAAATCATGCGCAACACAAGCTTCAATTGGACATAAACGAATTACAACATTCTTATGAGGGCTTATATTTACAGGAGGATTTCGAGTATATCGATAAGCAAGTGTTCCAATGAATTTATTTGGAAATTCATTTTTTACTTCGGCAGCTATTTGATTTACGAACCAAATCATTAATCCAGACTCGCCACCATATTCAGCACTTTTACTAAGGCATTTGTTGCATTCACAATGATTACCCCAGATATCATTATGTGACACATCATACACTAAATATTCAGGATTCTTTCGCATTCGTTCCTTTACTCGTTCAGTTACAATTCTGACAACATCTTCATTACTTAGACATAATTGACCAGGCTCATGCTTAGTGTTCGCGAAGTAAATACGTTTCCCTTTAACTAGGCTATAGTATTCAGGATGTTTATCAAAGAACTCAGCAGGTGGTAATAACTGGTAAAATGTATGAACGCCCCAATAAGCTTGAACGCCACCAGGCTGATCAACATATTGCTGTCTGCCATTCATTTTGTTTCGGGCAGCCCAAACAGGATCTGATGCTCCCCAGTAATTGTTATGTCGAATTCTTATTTTCGGGGAGTCAGAGAATTGGTAGACAGAAAATCTATAATGATTCATTTTCGGTATCACTGAAACCGTCGGTGTATACCACCGGCAACCGAATTCATTTTCTAAAAATGCCGTTACACCATACATCGTTCCCCGTAGCTTTCCACCGTATATATAAATATCCTTCCCATCATTAAAGTAACGAAATGATTCATCAACCTCATCAGGCGCCTTTAAACTTGTCAACAATTTAACGCGTTCATTAAACCCAATTATGATTTGAGGCCCCTTATATGGTGTATTAATGGAGTCAATCGGAAAATATGCTCCACTAATTTCCTTTAGCCAATGTTGAAGTTCCAGTGCAGCCCATCGTTCAGAAACTGAGGCATTCGAATCAAGCATTAGCCTGTAACTCGTCTTTTTATTTGAAAAAAGCTGGTACGTAATTTTATGGTTCTTTTTAAGCTCTTTTTTAAATGAGAAATCCTGAGTGTAAGCAGATGAAACCATTAGGCCCCAAGCAATTAACACTGAAAATATATTTTCAAACTTAATACAACATCTATTCATTGTGATATAATAAGTAAGGGAAGCCTACCCTTCCCTTTTAGTTTTAAAAATTGTTTTACCGATCCCTATTGTTTGTATAGTTGTATATGTAGATCATACAGCGTTTTTTCAGGAATCTTCACTTCCTTACGGTCATAGGTAATCAAACCATTAGTTTCTATTTCCACATCCGTTATCTGTGTATAAACTGCCGCCGATAAACCAAGAGGAATAAGGGGCTTTAAGTCTTTCATCAATTGTTCATATCTAACCAGCAAATCGGCTTTACTTTTAAAACTCTGATACCCCCAATTACCCTTATCCAGCCAGGTATGCCCTTCTAATGGCAGCCCAAGGCCACCAAACTCTCCAAGAACAAGCACTTGCTTATCTCCAAATACCATTGGCGCAGGCATCATAGGGTCAGGGTAGTTATGTAAGTCTGCAACATGTCCTACTGGAAAATAATTACCACCACTGGCACTATTAACCAATCTGGACGGATCCCTGTCTAATGTCAGTTTAGTCACCTCCATCGTTTTAAACTGACCCCATGCTTCATTAAAAGGCACCCACATTACAATTGAAGGGAAGTGGTGCAGGGCACTCATGATATTATTCCATTCCGTTCTGTAGGACTCTTCTGACAAAGCAGATCGTTCTTTATCCAATGGCTTACCAGAAACCTGTCCTGGCTTTTGATCCCAGTAAAAAGGATAAATGTCACCACTAGGCATATCCTGCCATACCAGCATCCCTAGTTGATCACAATGGTAATACCAGCGTGCTGATTCCACTTTAATGTGCTTTCTAATCATATTAAAGCCCATTTCTTTAGTTTTAACCACATCAAATGCGAGCGCTTCATCAGTAGGAGCAGTGTATAAACCATCTGGCCACCAGCCCTGGTCTAAAGTGCCATACTGAAAAACAAATTCATTATTGAGCATCATACGCTGGATTCCATTAGCATCTTTCTTCATACTGATCTTACGCATAGCAAAATAAGAAGTAACCTCATCGACCACTTTTCCCTTTCTCCACACGGAAACTTTTAAATCGTATAAAAAAGGATTTTTTGGACTCCATAATTTGGGATCTTTAATACTTAAGCTAATCGCTGATTCAACATCTTGGTATGTTTCAGCAATTAACTTTAAGCCATCCCAAGCAGAAACACGAATTCTATCCCCTAAACGCCTTTGATCAAGATCTACATTAACATTCAGCACCTGTTGATCAATATCCGGAGTGGCCTTTATTGCTGAAATATAAGATTGAGGAACCGCTTCTAGCCACACGGTTTGCCAGATGCCTGTTACAGGTGTGTACCAAATGCCTTGAGGGTTTTTAGTTTGCTTACCCACAGGCTGAGGTCCATCATCTGTAGGGTCAAAAACCCGAACAGCTATTTCTTGCTTGTTGCCCTTTTTCAGGTAAGGAGTAATGTCAAAGCTGAATGGATCAAAACCACCTTTATGCATGCCAATATTTTTACCATTAACAAAAACTGTACATTCCCAGTCTACTGCACCAAAATGAAGGAGAAGACGTTTATTGAGTAGCTTTTTAGAAATTTCTAAAGTTTTTTTGTACCATAACAACTGGTCCTTGCCTACTCGTTTACCTACACCAGAAAGTGAAGATTCTATGGCAAAAGGAACTAAAAGTTGGCCTTCAAATTTAGTTGGAATATCGACTTTTTCCTTTGCTGTAAGTTGATATTGCCAAAGTCCATTCAAATTTTGCCAATTATCCGTACGGACCAACTGTGGACGTGGATATTCAGGATGAGGTTTTTCAGGGCTTACCTTTGTAGCCCAGGGTGTCAATATTGTACCCTCCACCGGCTTCCATGCTAGCTGAGCAAAGAGGAAATAGGGGAGAAATAATAATAAGAAAAAATAATACTTTTTGTACATAAATTAGGTGTGAATTATCTATTTGGACGTTAACTAATGAATTGTATTACCCCGGCGTTACCAACCTGGATTTTGCACCATGTTAGGGTTTTTATCAATTTCTATCTGAGGTATCGGAAACAAATAGTGCTTGTTTTTATCAAAAACCCGGGTTTGGACCACCGGGTATGAAAAATTTAGATTGGCATCAGTAACCACTCTGTGAACAGGTCCATTATCCACTATTTCAGCAATTTTCCATCTCCTCACATCCCAGAAACGAGATCCCTCAAAGGCTAGCTCCACTTTTCTTTCATTACGTATTCGGCTACGCATTGCAGCTTGCGATAACCCAGCAGGCAAATTTGGCATCCCCACCCTTGATCTAATCGCATTAACGGCATCATATACCGATTGATCAGGCCCTACAGCTTCATTTTGAGCTTCAGCAAAGTTCAAATATAATTCTGCTACTCTAAAAATAGTGAATCTTCGAGGGGCATTTCCAGAACCCGTGTAAAGGTTGTGAGATTCTAGGGTATATTTTTTAACCCAATAATTAGCACGTACTACACCGTTTGAAATATCCTCCTTGCCGCCCGGTCGAATGTCCATGGTATTACCTTTCCATCCTGAAAATGGAAAAATCACACTCTGATAAAAACGGGGGTCTCTGTTAGCATAAGGATTATTCGGATTATAATTTGCAGCCGGATTGATAATTTGGTTGTTATTCTCATCATATCCTAAAACGGCGATTTCTCCGTTTGTCATTTCATAAGAATCTACCATTTCTTGAAGCACACCATTGGCATACCATCCATTTGTCCCTTGAGTACCATTATAAAAATCAAGAAGGTGACTTTCTGTCCCTCCTGGATCCTGCCTGGCCCAAATCACTTCAGAATTTGTCATTTCCAAAAATATTCTTTCATATCCCTGCTTGCCACTTACCGTTCCCTTTGATAAAATATGTCCGCTGCTTATTGCTAAATCCAATGCCTCTTTAGCATCTTTAGCTGCTACTTGCCATCGTGTATTATCGCTTGCTTGATTCCACAATGGACTTGCAAAAAAAAGAGACACTTCAGAAAGCAATGCCCTGCATCCATTTGCTGTAACCCTGCCATAATTAGAATCATCTTCATGTTTCTCAGGAAGTATGGCAACAGCCTTAGCGATATCACTTTTAATGAATGCAATGACTTCTTCTTCAGTATTTCTTTTTAATAGAAACTCTTCCCCACTGTTGGGATCTAACAACTCGTCCACAATCGGAACGCCGCCCCACATTTTAAACAATTGGAAATAATAATAAGCTCTCAATCCATAAGCTTCTCCTTCCATTCTCTTTTTACGTTCGGAAGAACTTCCACTATTCACTTCTTCAGGAATAGAATTGAAATTGGCTAGGAACATGTTCAACCTTCTGATTGTACCGTAAAAATCTGCCCACTTTTGTTGCATGGGAAAGGAAACTGCATTCCAGTTACCATTATTAAAGTCATACGGAGTTCTCGCATTATAACCATGAAAGCGCATTTCGTCAGTCCCGCCTCCTAAATTGTACCTTCCTCCATAATCTGTGAACTCCTGAAAATTAGGTAAAGTGTTGTACGCATTATTAAGAAATGCTTCTGCGTTATTAATGTTATTAAATACTTCGTCGACACTTATAAAGTCGCTCGGGGTTCTTTCCAGGTAATCTTTCTTACATGATACGAGCAAAAAAAGCGATATACAGATCAGTATGATGAAGTTCTTTCTAAGCACTGTCGTTTTCATAAAAATTGTTTTTATATACATGAAATTAGAATTTTACGTTTACACCAAAATTTGTAATTCTTAAAATAGGATACTTTAAAGCTCCGCTTGGTGCCTCAGGATCTCTATCCTTTAACCATAGGGTATCCCATGTATGAAGATTTTGTCCGTTAACATAAAATCGTGCATATTTAACTTTAATACCGCTTAACAACTTTTTAGGCAATTCAAAACCTACTTCGGCATTCCTGATCTTCAAATAATCTGTTTTTTGTATAAACTTATCATTTAAAACACTAAGGTTGTTCACGGAATTATTTGCAACAGGTACTCTTGCGTCTTGATTATTTGGGGTCCATCGATCAAGGAAAAGAGGGCTACCAGGATACATACTTACATAGCTGGTTCCACCCTTTGCACCATTAAATAAAACACTAAAATCAAAACCTTTATAAGATCCCCCTACAGATACTCCCCCAACATAAGTGGGCATATTTTGAATTTGAATTGGCACTCGGTCTGCAGTATTAATTACCCCGTCTTTGTTGTAATCAAGGTATTTTATGTCTCCTGGAATTACTTTGTCGCTAAAGGTTTGTTTTGGGCTATTTGCAATATCATCCAAATCCCTAAAATATCCACTGGTTTTATAACCTAGCACATATCCTACACTATAGCCGTTTAAATCTTGATAGTCAAAAGCTGGTTTTGGCTGATCATTCTGCAATACTTTATTTTTTGCATAGGTAAGTTGTATGTTAGTAAACAACCTTAATTTTCCGATGTGATGATTCAGCTTTAATTCCGCCTCAAATCCCTCATTTTGTACAACACCAGAGTTTCTGGCTGCCAGGTTCCATATACCTACATATGCAGGCACATTACCTGGAGGCGTTAAAATGTTCTCGCGTTTTTCTCTGAAAACATCTACAGTCAGTTGCACTGCATTGTTTTTGAATAATTCCATATCAAAACCAAAATTGGTTTTTTCCGAGCGCTCCCAGGTTACAAAAGCATTGCCCACCCGATTTTCATTATAGCCAGGTACGCCTGAAGGTGTAATTCCAAATACATGGCCACCCCCAGTTGCAAAATCACTAATGTAAAGCCATCTGGCTCCACCAATTTTATCATTTCCCACCAGTCCGTATGAACCTCTTATCTTTAACAAACCTAACCAGGCTGCATCCTTAAGAAGGGTCTCTTCATTCAAAATCCAACCTGCTGAAAAAGCAGGAAAAAATCCATAGCGCCTACCTTTAGGGAAATTTTCAGATCCATTGTAACCCAGGTTAACCTCAGCATAATACTTCGATTTATAACCATAAGTAAAATGCCCGCTCACACCCTGATAGGCGTAAGGAAGTTCATCATTGATCAATTTCAAAGTACGATTACCTAATACTTGGGCCGCTACAGAATGGTCACCGATATTCCGATCGTACTTTAACCTGAAGTCAAGGTAATTGTGGCGCTCAATGGATGCACCTCCAGCGGTGCTCAAAAACGATTTGATTCCAATTTGCTGATATTTAACATCTCCCGAGTTGTCTTCTCCCTGATACCAAAAGCTATCAAAATTCTGCGTACGGCTCGTATGTTTATAGTTTGAATTCAAGAAACTGAAATACATTTGAGCATTTAAGCCCTTAGTAATGAAATCAAGGTCGTGCTTTGCAGATATTGTTCCATTCATCGTATTTGAATAACCAGTAAAATAACCATTACGCGTAACCATTCCATAAGGATTAGCACGGAAAGGAATTTCAAGGTTACTACCAGCGCCGATTGATCCATCAGGATTAAAAACTGGCTGAGCAGAAGGCGATCTACCAGAAATTTCATTAAAAATAGTATTGAATCCAGAACTAGGATAAATTTGATTTTCGAGGCGTCCCGCTAAGTCAACCCTAATTTGAAGCCGCTTAGTAGCATCAAGATCAACGTTAGAACGGAAATTATACCTGTCAAATTTTGTGTTCATGCCATAATTATCACTGAACTCTTCTCCATGTTTGAGAAGCGTTCCCTGACTATAATAACTTCCGGAAATAAAATAGCGGACATTTTTAGCACTTCCTGAAATATTAGCATTATACTGGCTTTGGATAGAAGATTCTTTTAAAATGGCATCAAACCAGTTCACGTTAGGATATAAAAAAGGCTCACTGCCATCTTTTATGATTTGCATCACATTGTCACTATATCGTTCTGGTTGTCCGGTATTCCGATCCAGTTCTTTATAAAGTTCTGCCTGTTGAAAAGCACTTAACATTTTCGGCAGTCTAACAGGCTCCTGAATGGCATATTGTGCATTAAAATTAATAAGCGGTTCCTGGTTAGCTCCACCTCTTTTCGTCGTTACCACAATTACCCCGTTGGCACCTTGTATACCGTACAATGCTGAAGAAGCCGCATCTTTTAAAATCGTTACGGATTCAATTTCATTTGCGTCAATTTGATTAAAGTCATGCGATGACCTTGGCAACCCATCTAGTACCACTAATGGGCCCGTATTACCATAAGTACCAATTCCTCGGATAAATAAGGCTGCCGCATCATTACCTGGTTCACCTGACGTTTGAACACTTATCAATCCAGGCAAACGACCTGCAAGTGCATTACTTAAATTTGCAACCGGGCTTTGTTTCAATTCTTTGGTTTGTATGGTCGCAACAGCACCGGTAATTGACCTTTTAGTTTGTTGGTTACCCATGGCAACAATCACCACTTCTCCCAGTTCTCCGGATTCCTTGACGAGCAAGACTTCAATGTGATTATCATTATCAATTAAAATCTCTTGCTGCTTAAAACCTATATAACTAAACATCAGAACGTCACCTTTTCTCGCGTTGATTTGAAAAGCGCCATCTTTATTAGTAACTGTACCTTGTCGGGTACCTTTAATTTGTACCGACACACCAACCAATGTTTCCCCGTTTTCTTCAACAACCCTCCCGGTAATTGATTGTTGTTTCACTATTTGAAATGGATTAGCTTTCTTTTGTTTAATTACAATAGTCTTATCCTTATTGAAATAAAATTCTTTGGGATATTCTGCAAAGCACTTATCCAACGCTTCCTTTAAAGAAACTTTATTGAGATTTAAAGTAACAGGGGCCAGCTCATTCAGCAATTTAGCATCGTAGATAAAGTCGTACCCACTTTGCTGTGAAAGGCTGTAAAGCACCTGCTTTACAGGAGTATTCTTCACACGAATACTTACTTGTTGGCCATTTGTGGCAATCGCCGACTGTAAAAAACATACAGTTAGCAAGAACATGATCATCTTCATTATCATCAAAAATTTTAACGAACAGGAGTTAGGCTTCCTGCAAATTAATACAGTAAAATTTTTATACATTTGAATGTTTGGTTTAATTAGTTATTGGTTCCTAGATCAATTAATTAGCTACCTGACATGTTCATCACTTGAACAGAAACCGGATGCGCGCCAACGCTCCGGTTTTTTGGCAACTATTTTAGCGTATTATTTAACTATAACAATTACCCTCCTTCCCTCAATCTTAAAGTCAATAATTCCCGTCTGTTTAAAGCTGTCAAGCAACTGTGTTAAACTTTTTGAACGTTGAAAAACGCCACCAAATTTTTTGTCACTTACATCACCCTTATATACCACATCCACATCATACCAACGGCCAACCTTCTGCATAATACTTTGAATACCCTCATTAGTGAATAAAAAATAACCATTGTGCCATGCAAGCGATTCATCCAGATCTGCAGTCTCTACAGAAAAATGCTGAACATGGATGTCATTTATAGCTACCTGTCCCGGACGAATGAGCACCGACTGACCTGAAGGTTTGGTCACTTTCACTGAACCTTTTACCAGCATAGTTTTAAATATAGCAGCATCCCGGTAAGCACTTATAGTAAATTCAGTACCTAAAACTTTGGTAACCTGATGAGCGGTTTTCACATAAAAGGGCTGTTTTTCGTTGTGAGCCACCTGAAAATAAGCTTCCCCAATCAATTCTACGTTTCTAACATCCATTTTAAATTTTGAAGGATATTTTAATGAAGATTCCGAATTTAAGTGAACTTTTGTGCCGTCCGGCAAAGTCAGGTTATAATGTGCCCCCCTGGGTATGACGATGGAATTGTAAGTTAATGCCTCAGATTTTGCTGCCGTATGTCCGGTTTCATAGCTAATGGATCCATCGGCCGATTTATGAATTTCAACATCAGCTTCCTGGGCTACCACCCCTTGTTGTGTACTATCCAGAACCAATTGATGTCCATTACCTAAGGTAAGTATTGCCTTTTTAGTTCCAGGAATGATGTTGTTTTCTACTACAGCTTCTGCTAGTGATAAATTTTGCGAACGATGGCTTTGAATATAAAAATAGATGGCAATGCCAGAAATTAAGACAATCGCTGCCGCAGCCATAAAATTAGAAAACCATCCAAACCTATATTTAATTTCTTGTGAGGTTGCAGCTTCATATAAATTGTCATTTAATATATGCTGAAGCAATACCTTTTGCTTCTCTTTTGAAGACTCCTGGCTAACTGGAATAAAATTTACCCAAGCCTCAGCGAATAAAGTTTCAACCTGGTCTTTAAGCTTAGGATCAGACATTAAATCATTCAATTCGATCCTTTCTTGAGAACTGATTGATTTTTCTATTGCCAGATTAAATAATTTAGTAAGTCTAAGATTTTCCATATTCAGCTATTGGCTTTACAGCAATCATATATGAGGCTTATAGTTGGTTTATTATAAAGACACAAACTTTCTGAAAAGTGGATATGGAAAAGAGAATTATTTTGTAAAATGTGATGCCGCACAGAAAATAACGACAACCATAGCATGGTTTTTTACAAATTCACTGACAAACTTCATAGCCAGCTGCTGATACTTTTTAACAGAATCAGGGGAAAGGTTCATAATCTGAGCGATTTCAGGGTTTTTAAGTCCCTTCTGTCTTAATAAAAAAACTTTGTGTTGTTGGCTTGGTAATAAATTTACCGCACGATCTACTAATCCATGGTAGTCCCGTTCGTCGTGATTTTCTGTAAAAAGAGGTTCCCAATGCAGATTCATTGTTTTTAGATAAACTTCCTGTTTTTTCCGTTCCGCATTTTCTTTACGAATACAGTTTAGTGTATGGTTACGCACAAGGATGAACAAATAAGAATTGAATTTATCAATCTTGTTCAAAGATTTCCGGTTTACCCAAATTTTTGTAAAAATATCTAACAATATTTCCTCTGTTAACTCATCTGAATTCGTTAAAGTGTTAACAAATTGCGAAACCTGGTCATAATAACCATTAAATAACGCTGCAAAAGCAATTTGATTTCCAACCGAAATTTCATACAGCAATTTATTTTCTCCATTTAATTGATGTAACGCCATGTAAATATTTCGGTTTATTTAAGAAATTAAGCTGAAACTAATTAAAATATTTAATATAATACTGTACTCTCTTTTCAAAATGTTAAACACCCTATCAATCCCAGTCCGAATAACTTTTTACATGGAGTGCAAATCCATGACTGACATTATCGAGCTAAATATCAAAAATATCATCAGGCAAGTCAAATTATAAACCTCATTTACAGCAACTTAACAATTGTAACATATATTTCTTAATTAAAGTCTACTAATTCAGTAGATATTATTATATTTGCTTAGTCTTCAGGAGAAGATAAAGATAAAGTCATGTGGCCGAGCGGTTAGGTATGGGTCTGCAAAACCCTCTACGGCGGTTCGAATCCGCCCTTGACGTCATAGCTGAAAGAAGGAGCCGAAGAGAATAGATGTTTGGTTAGATCTATGTTGTGGTTGATAAGCCAGGTCAGATGACCTGGCTTTTTTTTTGCAAAACCACGCACAGCAACCACCTTAAGAAAATATTGAATTTAATGAACCCTGAAAATTAACTTTTTCCGGGAACGATTGCATCGATTTTTAACTTCAAAGGTGCTTTAAGCCATCCAATTTTAGCAAAAGATCATTAGCTTGGATATCAATCCTAACCAAATATTTAGCGCCATCCCAGGGTGCTTTTTCTTTTAACCAAATAACCATGAAAAAAATTCTACTATTTTTTGCGTTTTTTCTATTGTTGAAACCGGCTTTAATGGCACAAAATCAACCCATTTCCGGTACAGTTGTAGATGAAAAAGGCGAGACGCTCGTTGGAGTGTCTGTAAAAGTTAAAGGTGCCGCCATCGGCGCAGTGACTAATGTTGATGGTGCGTTTTCACTTACAGTCCCTTCAAAATCCACCTTGGTATTTAGCTACATTGGATTTACGCCAAAAGAAGTCTTACTGGCGGGCCAAAGCACCATTAAGGTCACCCTAAACCCAAGTGCAAGTCAACTGAACGAATTGGTGGTTGTGGGGTATGGTAGTCAGCGGAAATCTCAAGTAGCCACGGCTGTCGGCAGTGTTCAGGGTGAAGCCATTGCCGAAAGAGGCACGGTTAGTCCTATGCAGGCCGTACAGGGACAACTTGCCGGCGTAGACATCTCTGCAGGATCCGGTCGTGCAGGCGCCAGCTTCAATGTGCAGATTCGCGGTCAGAATTCACTTGCCGGCGGCCAACCGTTATATGTTGTAGATGGGGTGATTGTATCGGATATCAACTTTTTAAATCCACAGGATATAGGCAAAATGGACGTATTGAAAGATGCGGCTTCCACAGCTATTTATGGCTCCAGAGGTTCCAATGGAGTTATTCTAGTGACCACAAAAAATGGCTCCAGTGTTAAAGGTGGCGGTGCAACCATATCATATGATGGTTATGTAGGTATCCGTAAAGTAGCACGCATGCCAGATTTCATGACTGGCGAAGAATGGTGGGAATACAGACAAAATACTTATATCTCACCTGAATTAAATGCAGGAAGACCATTTACCAATACCATCGGAAGTTTCGACAATCCAACCGTATTAGGCAGGATAGCTAATCATGACTATACGGACTGGAGAAGTCTGGTGCTGCAGGATGGTCAGCAAGCGAATCATTGGATTACTGCATCTGGCAGAACTCAAAGCAATGACATTCAATATTTATTAGGCGCAGGTTATCAAAGTGAAAAAGGAAACCTGGTTAACGACAACTTAGAGCGTTACAACATGAAACTTAATCTTGATGGTAAAATCAATCAATATTTCTCTGCAGGAATGAGTGTGAATTTTTCACTTACAGAAACAGAACGTGGTAGTGATGACGCTGTTCGTAATGGATTCAACATGGCTCCTATCTTTAAACCATATGATGATAATGGGGACCTTATATTCAGACCAGGACAAATTCCAGTACCGGGAACAACGACAGTGACCAGTTTTACCAGTACTGTAAACCCCTTGCTTGAAAACACCAATACAGAAAACAATACCCGCCGTATTTATGGTGTTGGAAATGCCTACCTGCAATATTCTCCTGTAAGCTGGATTGATATTCGTTCTACTTTTTCTCCGAGCATCAATTCTGTACGTAATGGACGTTATTGGGGTTCATTGACAGGTGTTGGTGACGGCCTGTTACCAGATGCACAAAGGGCGAACGAACAAACTTTATCTTATATCTTTGATAATGTCTTAACCGTTCGCAAAGCGATCAATGAGCATAACTTTACTTTCACAGGTCTTTACAGTATGCAACAAGACCGCTTTGAAAGTGACCTTATCAAGGTGAACGACTTGCCTTATAATTCTTCTTATCATAATTTGGGTTCTTCAAATAACAGACAGGTTTCATCCAGTAATTTCAGTCAATTTTCAATGATCTCTTACCTGGCAAGATTAAATTACGCGTTTAAAAACAAGTACTTTATTACGCTTGCCAATCGTTGGGATGGTTCTTCCAAATTAGCTGAAGGTCATAAGTGGTCTTCATTTCCATCCGCTGCAGTGGCCTGGCAAATTTCACAAGAGTCTTTCTTAAACGAGGCAGAATTCTTGTCTGATTTAAAACTTCGTTTTAGTGCAGGTGTTGCTGGGAACAACAACAACATCCGACCGTATGAAACACAAATGAATTTAAGTGCCCCCACCTATTACGATTTCGGCGGCATCCCTGCCTTGGGGTATTCACCAAGCAGGTTGCCCAATTCTTCTTTAACCTGGGAAAGAACCAGGGAGTTTGACTTAGGTCTTGATTTCGGCTTCTTTAATAATAGGATTACAGGTTCGGTAGATGTTTACGATAAATTGTCAGATGGCTTGCTTTTGAGCAGAGATCTGCCGCTGGAAACAGGCTATACTTCTATAAAAGACAATGTAGGGTCGGTAAGCAATAGAGGGGTAGAGGTGTCTTTCAGAACCATTAATATTTCTACAAAAGACTTCTCCTGGACAACCTCCTTCAATTTTGCCAGAAATAAAAATTCCATCATAGATTTATTGGATAAAAAAGAAGACCTCGTAGGAAACTGGTGGTTTATCGGTCAACCAATCAATGTAAACTACATTTATGTGTTCGATGGCATCTGGCAAGAAAACCAACGTGCAGAGGCGTTAAAGTATGGCCAATTACCTGGTCAGGCAAGGGTGAAAGATTTAAATAATGATGGTAAAATAAGCAGTACAGACGATCGCTCCATTGTTGGACAAAAAGATCCAAAATGGACAGGTGGTTTCTCTACACAAGTTACCTATAAAGCTTTCGACCTTTCGGCGTCCGTATTCGCCAGACAGGGAATGCAGGTTTACAGTGCCTTCCACAGCATTTTCACCCGTTATAATGACCGTGGAACAAACAAAATTTACAACGATTATTATATGCCTGAAAATGGTGTTACTCCTGCAAGAAGCTCTAATTTGTATCCTCAGCCCAACAACATTGGTCCTTATTGGGACGGTTCTACCGGAGTAGGTTATTTTAAAGACATCTCTTTTGTTAAAGTTCAAAACATCTCCCTGGGATACACTATTCCAACAACAGCACTGGAGAAAATTAAAATCAAAAGTTTAAGGATCTACGCGAATGTATTGAATCCTTTTGTATGGACAGACTACGATGGTTTCGACCCTGAAAGTGCCAGTGGGATTGATACCTCTATAAATTCCGACGTGACGAATACCACCACAGGAAGCATCAACAACACCGGTCCGAGTACAATTACTTACCAGTTTGGCCTAAATCTTAAATTTTAAATAAAGACATCATGAAAAACCAACTCATATTACTCCTATTTGTTCTCCTGGCATCGTTAACAGGTTGTAAAAAATTCCTGGAGGAAGACAACAAATCCAACATCATTGCTGATGAATATTATTTAACAACGGAAGGCTATGAAAAACTTGTCAATTCTGCTTATGGATCTTTAAGGTCTGTTTACAGTTCACCCTATTTATTTACTGCAGGGACAGATATGTACGTTGAAGGGAGAACTGCCCAGCCTGCCGGTGTCAGCGAGTATCAAAACTTAAATCCGGATGATCCTGAAGTGCAGAATTTTTACACAGAACTGTACAAAGCGGTTCAACTGTGTAATACGGCCTTACATTTTAACGACCTTACCGCTAGTAACGCTAATACCCCCATCCGTAAGGGTGAGATTAAATTCATCAGGGCTTATTACTATTTCTTAATGGTCCAGACTTTTGGGGGCGTATCGATCGTTACAGACCGTATCACAGAACCTGTCGAACAATTTAAAAGAAACACAGCAGAGGAAACCTATGCTTTCGTTATCAGCGAAATGACCGAAGCCTTAGGCCTGGTTCCTGAGACCACCACTGATTTTGGTCGTGTTACCAAAAGAGCCGTGAGACACTTTCTGGCTAAAGTTCATTTAACACGTGGTTATGAGACTTTTGGAACGACAGCTGATTTTTCCACTGCAGCAACTTTCGCTGACGCAGCGATTGCTGGAAAAACTTTAACTACTTCCTTCGAAAACTTGTTCTATCCTGGCAATGAGAAGGATCCTGAAATTATTTTCTCCATTCAGTTCGACCTGGCCACGCTCCCTTCTGCAACCACTGGTGGAAATACACAAGCCGCTTTCTTTGGTCCATACGGAGGTGGGTCCGGCGCTACACAGGGCTATCCATACCGTGCTTATGTACTAGTACCGTCAATGTACACTTTTGATACTTTTACAGAAAATGATGCGCGTTTTGATGCCACTTTTATGGTCAACTTATACCAGCGCTATTATGATTATTATGACAAAAGTGCTGACAGGGCTAATTTAAACATTCGTTTTTATTACAAGCCTAAATGGGATTTGACCACAGATGCGGCTTGGCGTGCACAAGATCCTGCACGGAGAGCTACCACGACTATTATTCCTTATTCGAAGGTATGGGAGGCATCCAGAAATACCGTTGCTGACAACGCAACCCCTGCTGTTAAGAAATTTGATGATCCAAAAGCACAGTTTGGCGGTGCGACAAGTACACGCGATCTTTTCCTTGCCCGTTTGGGTGAAACTTATTTAATTGCTGCGGAGGCTAACTTTAAAGCAGGCAACGCTGCTATTGCTGCCCAACGAATAAATGAAGTGAGACGAAGAGCTGCAAAGCCCGGTAAAGTTGCCGAGATGACAATTGCAGCCGGCAATGTATCCATCGATTTTATCCTGGATGAAAGAGCAAGGGAACTGGTTGGAGAATATCACCGCTGGTTTGACCTAAAAAGAACCGGTACTTTAATGACAAGAACGAAATTGTACAACCGTGATATCAAAACCAATTGGTTTGATAAGGGAATCAATCCTTTTTTAGGAGCCGGTGGCGGGTTTAAAGTCCTGAGACCAATTCCAAGTAAAGCAATAGATTTAAACGCCGGATCATTTAGCCAGAACCCAGGCTACTAAACCGCTAACCACTCATTCTTTAATATGGAGCTATCCACATCAAGGATAGCTCCATAGCTTTAAGCTTGTTGTAACGTCTCTGCGGACAACAAGGAGGCGGAAGCTTCATCAAGATAAAAACTGCAGTCGGGATGTTGCTGAAGAATACTTGCGGGATATAAGTTACTCACCGGTTGCTCCAGGCTATCCTTTACACCTTGCGCCTTTCTTTGGTCGGGTACGGAACATATAATCCGCGAAGATTTGCAGATTTGTTTAATCGACATACTGATCGCTTGTGCCGGCACCTCTTCAAGACCAGCAAACCATCCTTCTGACAATTGTTGATTTCTGCATTTTTCATCAAGTGTTACGGCAATGTACGGATCTTCAACTTCAAAATCTGCCGGCGGATCATTAAAAGCAAGGTGGCCATTTTCTCCAATACCTACTAAAGCAACGTCAATGGGGTGCTGCCTGATGATCTCATTTAATCGGGCACATTCTTCTTCAACAACAGCCTCACCATTGATCAGATAGACCGCATTTAGCGGAGGCACTTTATCAAGAAATCTTTCTTTAAGGTATTTCCTGAAACTCGCGGGGTGCGCCAAGGGCAGGCCAATATATTCGTCAAGGTGAAACATGTTTACTTTGCTCCAGTCAATCTCCTTGCTTTCCATAAGCTCCCGAATGGTTTCAAACTGGCTTGTTCCGGTTGCCAGAATGATATTGGCATATCCTTTTTCTTCAATAGCTTTCACGATCAGTTCAGCTGCAGCTTTACCTGCAGCAGCACCTAATTCAAAATGATCTTTTGTTCGGATAATTTTCATCGGCATGTAGTTTGTTATTTAACGGTATTTACGCTTGTGATGATGCTTTTCTGACACCCGTGGTGCCACCTTTCTTTAATTCTATATCTACTGGTTGATTACTTTTCCAGGAACCGGAAGTAAAATCCGGAACATCGATGGTTCCTGATCGGTTGGCTACAGACCACTCGCTCAAAGGACCGATTACACTCCAGGCCGCAGCGTCATAAACATCCATGTCCATGGGCAGGCCATTCCTCAAACAATCAATGAGCCGCCAATCCATCAGAAAGTCCATCCCGCCGTGTCCACCGATTTCCTTTGCCATTTCACCGAGCCTTTTGGTAATTTCAGGCGTGTATTGCACTTCCAATTTTTTAAATGCGGCATCATCAAGCCAGCCTTCATGACTTGTAGCGATTTTCGCAGGCAGCGGATATTTCTGTGCGGTGGCTTTAGTGCCACTCACCAGGTGTATCCGCGAATAGGGGCGTGGAGAAGTCACATCGTGCTGCAGCATAATCGTACGCCCTTTAACCGTTCGGATGGTCGTTGTATTCATGTTTCCACGAAAAGGCCTGTCTAGGTAAGGTTGATAGAAATTATCCGTTGCGGCCAACTTCTCGGCCATGGCCCCCATCATAAAATCATTGGAAGAAACCGACACAAGGTAATCCATACGGTCCCCCCGATTAATATTCATGACCTGGCAAACGGGCCCAAGCCCATGCGTTGGATATAAGTTTCCGTTCCGTTTTGAATTCTCTTTTAGCCGCCACAGATCATAGCGTTTTTCTTTAGCAAACATACTCTCCAGAATATCATGAATATAGGCACCTTCACAATGAACGATCTCTCCAAAAAAACCATTCCTGGCCATATTAAGGGTAAGCAATTCAAAGAAATCATAACAACAATTTTCCAGGATTACACAATGACGTTTCGTTTTCTCTGAAGTTTGCACTAATTTCCAGCAGTCTTCTACGGTGGTCGCTGCCGGAATTTCTACCGCCACATGTTTACCATGCTCCATCGCATACAAAGCCATGGGCGCATGCAACTCCCAATGGGTGGCAATATAAATCAAATCTATATCTTTGCGCTCACATAATAATTTCCAGCTATCCTGATTTTTAGTGTACATATCCGGCTGATGTCCGGGAGTTTTTATTCTTTTTTTTGCAAGCGCTGCTTGTTCCGGCCTCACATCACATAAACCATTGATCAGCACCCCTTCTAACCGGCTGATTCGCTCCACCGCAGCAGAGCCCCGGTTTCCAAGGCCTACAAATCCAATGCGGACGGTATCAATTTTGGGTGCCGCATAACCAGACATATTGAAATGCTGAATAGGAGATTTTCCTGCAATAATCTCCTGCTCCAGGACATTGCACACGGCGATGGCAGGTGCGCCAACAACACCCAGACCTAAAATACCGGTATGTTTTAAAAAGTTTCTACGGTTACTGTTCATCGGAATCTGATTTGCTTTCTATAAACTGGACAAATTCTACTTTTTTTGATTACTTGCTGATGCAATACTTATAGCAAATCACTCATAAACCAACCGTATTAACAAACATATACGGATAAAAATGTATCATATTTGTGATCCTGTATTTGAACTCAACTATTTACAACATTTTTAATGATGTTTACCTAAACAAGTATTTATGACGCTAAAATTCTACTTAAAACCCATGAAAAGATATTACCTGAGTCTGTTGCTGATCGGCGGACTCAGCATCGCCAGTTATGCGCAAAGCAACACCTACAAACTGCCTCCCAAAAGCATTGCTGACCTGGTGGATGCACCAAGCACTCCGACAGTCCGCTTCAATAAAAATGGCAATTTAATGCTGTTGTTGCAGGCACCGGGTTTCGCTTCTATTGAACAGGTAGCGCAACCTGTGATCGGAATTGCCGGCATTAAAGTAAACCCGGCGAACAACTCCACCGAGGGTGAAGCTTCGCCGCTCTTTTACAGCCTGACTTTGAAAGATGTAAAAAGTGGCAAAGAATTAAAACTCAGCGGCCTACCAGAAAACCCAAGGCTCACCAATATCACCTGGAGCCCTGAAGGAGATTATTTTGCCTTTACCAATAACACTTTTCAAAGTGTTGAATTGTGGTTGGCAGATGTCAAAAACCTGAATGCGAAGAAATTAACAGAAAGCGCGTTGAATGATGCTTTTGGCAAAACCCTGCAATGGCATCCGAACGGAAAACACCTCCTTGTGCAAACTGTACATGCAGAACGCGGCAATAAACCCGTTGAAAATATTGTTCCAACCGGACCAGTGATCCAGGAAAACCTGGGTGTGATTACACCATCCAGGACCTATCAGAATTTATTGCAGAATGCTTATGATGAGCAGGTGATGGAACATTTCCTGACTTCACAACTAGTGGAGGTTTCCATTGAAGGGCAAGAAAGGAAAATTGGTGCCCCTGCTATTTACCGTAGTGCCGCTTATTCTCCTGATGGCAGCTACCTGATGGTGCAGACGGTAGAAAAACCATATTCTTACCTGGTTCCCATCTACTATTTCCCTTATACAACCACCATTTTAGATGCAAAAGGTGTATTGGTAAAGCAATTATACAGCGCACCGCTTGCCGATAAATTACCTACAGGCTTTGATGCCGTGTTAACCGGTCCGCGGAGTTTTGAATGGCGGGCAGATGCCCCGGCAACCATCGTTTGGGCAGAGGCGCAGGACAAAGGCGATCCAAATATTCAATCTACCGTTCGTGATGCTGTTTTTACCTTGAAAGCACCCTTTACCAGTAGCGCTACAAAACTATTTTCGATGCCTTTGAGGTACCGCGATATCACCTGGGGCAATAAAGACTATGCCATCGTTACCGAAAACTGGAGAAAAGACCGCAGGTCGATCTTAACTTTAATCAACCCGGAAACAGGAAAAGTGGTGAAACAAATTGCAGACCGGTCATCTGAAGATACCTATACAGACCACGGAGATTTCGTTTACGGCAAAGGGAGAACCTTGCTTTTTGATAAAGGCACTCTACCTGTCGTATTTACCCAGGGTGCAGGCGCATCCCCACAGGGAGATCGTCCTTTTATCATGAAGTGGAATCTGCTGACCAACAAAAAAGATACGCTGTTTAAGTCGAAAGCCCCTTTTTACGAGGAGCCGGTTTTCTTTAACAATACCGGACTGGTTTATATTTCAAGGGAATCCACCGAAGCCGCACCGAATATATTTTCCGTTAACCTGAAAAGTAAAAAAGCACAGGCCCTGACTCATTTCGCTGATCCTTACCCGGGTATGAAAGGTGTACGGAAAACCTTGTTATCTTATCCAAGAAAAGACGGCATTAAATTATCGGCAACCTTATATGTGCCTATAGACTTCAACAAAGGAGATGCTCCGCTACCTGTATTGGTTTGGGCATACCCCAGAGAATTTAAAACCCTTGCCGCAGCAGGACAAGTGAAGGGATCTCCTTACCGTTTTACCCGCTTAGCTTTCCGTTCCCCTGTTTTCTGGGTAACCAGAGGATATGCTGTATTAGACCAGGCTGACATGCCTATTGTCGGCGAAGGAAAAGAAGAACCCAATGACACTTTCTTAAAGCAGATTGAAGATAATGCAACAGCTTTGATCGATCATGTAGTGGATATGGGTGTTGCCGACCGCAACAGGATTGCCGTTGGAGGCCATTCTTATGGTGCATTTATGACGGCGAATTTATTGGCGCATACCAAATTATTTGCTGCAGGGATAGCAAGGAGCGGAGCCTATAACAGAACTTTAACTCCTTTTGGGTTTCAGGCTGAGGCACGTACCTATTGGCAGGCGATGGATGTTTACCATAAAATGTCCCCTTTCAATTATGCTGATAAAATCAAAACGCCATTATTGATCACACATGGTATTGACGATGACAACTCAGGCACTTTTCCTATTCAAAGCGAAAGGCTGTACAGTGCCATCAAAGGCCATGGTGGAACGGTAAGACTGGTGATGTTGCCAAAAGAATTTCATGGCTACCGAAGCCGTGAATCGGTGATGCATACCTTTTACGAGCAGGACGCCTGGTTAGAGAAATATGTGAAAAACAAAAAATAAATCTAAAAGATGGAAAGACCTTGACCTTAAAACAGGCCCGGTCTTTCCATCATTAATACCTGGTCAATCCTGACCCCATCCATATCCACCACTTCAAAACGGTAGTTATTGTAGTCAACAACGGCCCCGGTAAAGGGCATCGCTTTCAGTTGATCGATGATAAAACCGGAGATGGTAGCGTAATTTTTAATGTTATCCTCTATAATTTCTGTCCCAAAATAATCGTTGATTTCAAAGATTAAGGTCCTGCCATTAAGGATATAACTGCCATCCTCTCTTCTAATGATATTTTGTTCTTCAGACTCCCCTTCGTCAGGCAGGTCGCCAACAATAGCCTCAATCAGGTCGTGCAGCGTGATCAAACCCCTTACACTGCCAAACTCATCTACCACAATGCCTAAATACTGCTTTCTGTCCTTGAATAAGCTCAGGATCTTAAATGCCGGGGTATTGATTAAGATATATATGGGCTTGGAAATGATCTGGTCGAGGTGGAAATCCGGCCGGTTAAAGTTTTCAAGAAGATCTTTGATGTAAATGATCCCTTTTGGATGATCAACTGAGCCATCGCCAACGAGGAACCGGGAATGCGACCGCTCCTTTATTTTATCGAAAATGGTCTTTTTATCCCAGTTATAGTCTATCCATTCAATCTCCGACCGATGGGTCATGAGTGATTTTGCCATCCGGTCTGTAAAAGAGAACAGGTTTTGCATGGCCTGGCTTTCCTCATTTTCCAAAACCCCCTGAATGCTGGCCGTTTTGAGCATAAACCGCAGCTCATCCTCACTCATTCTCTCCTCTTCATTCTCCTTTACGCCAAAGAGTTTAAGAATTAAGTTTGTGGATACCGATAGCAGTTTTACAAAAGGGTAGGTCACTAGGGTAAAAGCCCTGACAATAGGAACCGTGATTAAAGCAATGTCTTCAGCATTATTCATGGCAATGGTCTTGGGAACAAGTTCACCGACAACGATAGTGAAATAAGTAATACCCCCGATCACCAAAATCAAAGAGACCGTTTCTACTGAATCGCCAAGAAAAGCAAACTGGGAAAGCAGGCCAACCATGTCATCAGTGAGTGCCGCACCACCGTAAGCACCAGAAACAATACCAATGAGGGTGATCCCCACCTGTACGGAAGACAAAAAGTTTTCCGGTTTTTCTAAAAGGATAAGGATGGATTTTGCACTCTTATTACCTTCTGCGGCAAGCAATTCTATCCTGCTTTTTTTAACCGATACCAGGGCAATTTCTGATAAAGCAAAAAAACCATTTAATAAGGTAAGTATGAATATGATCAGAATTTCCAAAGGTCAATATTGTTGATTTATTCAAAGATAACAAAAGGCAAGGCCATTTGTTATCTTGGTTTATATCGTTACATTGGATACTGACGTCACTTCTTACAACAAGCTTCGCAAATACTTGATACTTGCTGTTACTTCAGGCACACTGTTACGCCAGTTGTATTCGTATTCGGCAGAGATCATGCCTTTGAAATTTTGTCTTTTAAGTTCGGCTGCCACCCCGCTGATATTAGACTGCCCTTGTCCCCAGATCAAGTCATGCGCTTTCTTATTGCCTTTTTCAGTAAGGTCTTTCATGTGCATCGCCATCACACGACCTTCCAGTTTCTTAAGGGATTCTACAGGATCTAAACCCGAGCGCACCCAATGACCAATATCTGCACAGGCGCCCATTCTTTTACTCTGTCCTTTAATGGTATTTAACACCACATCAGGGTTCCAATAAAAGGACGGATCCGGATGGTTATGGATAGCCACATTGATTTTAAACTTGTCGCATAATTTAGAAATATAGGCAATGAGTTTGGTATCTGGCTCAGCGGTGAAGGTTTCTATACCCATGTCTTTAGCAAATTCAAATACCTTTAGCCACTCCGCTTCAGTTTTGTAACTCACTACACCATAATTCACGATTTTAAGACCTTTGTCTTTCAACCAGGACTTAACGAGCTTCCTCTCGGCTGCAGACATGTTATAATCCATCTTTCCTTCAGCACCACCACCCAAAGATTGACCAGGAAAACTTTCAATAAACCTGGCGCCGCAGCTGTCGATTTTATCTATCGCTTCCTTAAAAGTGAATAGCCTGAAAGTATAGCTTTGAACACCGATCTTCCAGCCCAATTTACTCTCGGGAAGGTCTTTAACTGATTGTGCCTGAACAGCAAAGCCGCAAACCAGCATTAATAACACCGTAATTAATTTCTTCATATTTGGTTAGGTTTATTTTCATCAGTAATGAAGCTATCATCACCTTAGAATGGTTTCGTTAATATACAAAAACAATTGAAAACATCAAAAGCTTTTGATACCCTCATGAGAAATACGTTAGTGATACGTTATGGTGAATGCACCATGAATGCAAGGCAACCTGTCGATAAGGTCACACTAAAATCCGGGTCAGTTAGAATATGCCAATAAATGCTGTTCCGGCACTTGAAGTAATGGAAGCGCCTTTGGTATAAGCTGTAGGAGCAGTAGATTTATAATCGAACATATAGATGTTACCTGTGCCAGATTCTGGGGCAATAGCCATATAAAACTTACCATAACGGGTGATGCTGTACTGGTATTGTTGTAACCACAGGTTATCAGGTAAATCCATCACCACTGCCGACTTATTGTAAAGGTCAACACGGGCAACTTCCCACACCGGTTCGCTGGTTAATCCCTTATCGGAGTTAGCATAAGGCACATAACCCACGCCACCTTCTACATAAAACCAACCGTTGCTGATGGTATTCGAACCTACCAGGTCAGATAGATTGAAATCATAACTTTCGTCATAAGCTCCATTTCTGATTCTCAGGATATGTGTATCGTAAGTTTTATCAGACACAGTGATGATCTGGTAAATATCACCCTTTTCGTCAATGTGGCTTACCGGTGTTCTGTAACCTAAGGTTCCACCTTTGGCACCATTCACACTGGTTTTAATCACTTTTGGGTTTTCCAACGAAGGGTAATCAAGCACTAAAGTTGCCACATCCTTATATTTCATATCCACCCTTGCGGCAGTAGCGGGATCATATTTTTGTTTACCCATACCATAATACACTTTACCATTAGCCACAACCGGGGCATCCATTCTGAATACATAAATCCCCTCGGCAGCTTCAGCGGCATCAAAAGGAATTTCAAACTCCACAGATTTGGTGATTTCCAATCCGTCAAATTTTACGTTTGCAATCTTAGCCGTTGATGAATGCCTTACATATGCACCGGTACCATCCGCATTTTGCGTAATTATTTTTGTGGTTACATTATGCAGCAAACCATTTTCCTCGTTTACTTTCGTCCACCGTGGATTTTTAGTACCCATGGCCAATTCTACATTGGTCACATCAGTCTGCGCATAATTTTGTCCGCCATTATAGGCAAGTGTAGTCACCGTACCGCCGCCATAGTCCAGGTTATATATGGATTTGCCATCTTTAGAAGCATAAAAGCGGGCCGTTCTGGTGGAAGGCACAGCGAAGCCAAAACCATCGAAAGTAATTTTGCCACTGTTCAGGTTATTAAAACCCTGAACATAGGTCTGTGAGCTTCCTTCCGGATCAACAGCAAATGCCACGTGGAAAGGGATAGAATCTGTCAGCTCCGTGCCATCGGGGCCATCGCTGCTTTTAGTGCAACTTGCGGCAGTTACTGCCATTGCTGCTAATAAGGCAAATTTAAAGGTGCTGATCAAGTTATGTTTCATCATGATGCGATTAAATGTGAAGTGTTTATAATTGTTATTTTAAGATATAATTGATTTTTACGTAGAATGCCCTGCCGGCTTTTTGCAATGCCCAATTGTCGAATACCTGGGCGTTGGAAATATTCTTGGCATCGAAACTCAATACAAACCTGCGGCTGGGGAAAGTATGCGCTATACCGGCATCGTGCAGCTGTTGTGTCGGGATATCTGCCTTGTTGTTACCACCATAGGCTTCCCAATCGCGGTAAAAATGATGAACGTAGGCAAAGTTATAATAGACAGCGGTCCTGCTTTCCTTTTGAAGGACGTTCTTAAAGTCGTAGCGCACATTGCTGTTATGGGTAAAGTAAGGCTCGTTGCGCAGCCTGCTGCCGTAGTACATGTACGCTGCTCCATTTTGGTTGAATTGCGTGTTAAAACGGGCATTAAATACCGAAGCATTAAGGGTAACATGCAAATTGTGTTTGAATCCATATTTCAATTCGGCATCAAAACCTTTACTGGTTACACTTTCCAGGTTTTCGAAAGAATAAGTTTCCGACTGCTGACTAGGAACACCCTGTCTGATCATGTCCTTTACATCGCGCATAAAAACATTTACATTGGCACTTAGTTTATGCTGGTTGAAATGAAAGGGCCCAATGTTAAGCCCCAGATTGGTATTGAGGCTGTTTTCAGGTTTTAAGTTGTAGGCGGCATTCACATTTTCTGCGTTATTACCCAACAACTCACCACTGGAAGGAAGCCGGATGGCCTGTTCTGCAGAGGCTGTAAGCATCAGCGCAGGCAACAACTGGTATGATAAGGCTAGACCATAACCCTGATCGTTTAAATTCCGATCTATAATTAATTGCTCATAGCTGGGCGTTGTGCCGGGCCTTGTAGAAGTACTCACAGGGTCTTTAAGCCTTACATTCAGGTGGTAGTATTTGTAAAACAAGTTTGCTTTAAACTTTTCATCAAAGGCATCCAGCTCATAGGAGAAGCTGAGGATATTCTTGTTCAGGTAGCGTGTATCAGTGAGCTCCCTTTGAAAAGTGGCCAATAATGGATCATCCTGATCACGCGTATAATGATCATAAAGATAGGTAGCTGTCAATTTATGGTGATCATTGATGGCGTAAGCAAGGTTAGCCCTGGTCATGTATTTTTGCTCTTTATCTTCCTGCAAGGTTTTATTTCCTGCCTGTGCACCCGTTGAATGATAGAAATACTTGCCGTTGAAGTTGACTCTCTCGCCGTTCCAGTTATAAATATTGGCAACCGTATCCCTGAGGTTTCTTTTAAGATTCGAAAAGGAAGCAAATACCGAAAGGTCCAGGCCTTTTACAAACAGATTCTTTTTGCTATAAGTTAAATTAAACAAATTGGTGTTTTGCTGATACGAACGATCACCATACACCACTTCCATGGTGGCACCATGCTGTACTTGCTTCTCCATTTCAGAATAAACCACCCCGAACATCAGCTGATCGGCCCATTTCAGGTCCGTAAATCCGAAATCCAACTTTCCACTCATGGAAGTATAGGCATCATTGAAGCGTTCTGCAGTGACAGGGTTTGTTTTGCCGTTGACATCAGTGATATAAACTTTTGGCCCCCAAACCTTATAATTGTTATCGGTGTCGTTGTAAAAAGCTGAAGCCCTGGCCGTAAACTTAGATTTAACATCACGGTAGTTCCCCGTCATGTTCCATTGGTGGGTATTAAAAGAACCCATGGAATAAGAGGTGGTCAATGCGTTTTGCAGTGACTCTTTGAGGATAATATTGATTGCCCCACCTAGCGCATCATCAGCAAGATAGGCCGGAACAACACCTTTATAAACTTCAATGCGCTCGATCAGTGCCGCGGGAATACTGTTCAGCGAGAACGATTCCCCGTAATTAGCGATGGGTACACCATCAATTAATATCCGGATCGAGTTCCCAGACAATCCGTTGATATTATATTGAATTGCTGACCCCAGCCCACCGCTTTGTCGGATTCTCACACCCGCGCTCCGGTCTAACAATTCGTTGGTTTGTATAGACTGAAGATCCAGTCCTTTTGTTTCAATGACGTTGACAGCAAAACCTTTCTCCTCAATCTGGCGTTTTTCGGACTTGCCGATCACGAAGATTTCACTCAGCTCTCTTTTGTCTTTTTCCTTTACAGTGATGTTGAAAGCACGGTTGCTGCCATCAACCTTGATGTTTAATGTTTTAGTCGCATGAACTAGAGAACTGATTTCAAGCGTATAGTTTCCATAACTGATATTTTGCAACGCAAAGAAACCATTATCGTCGGTTGCTGCGCGATGGTTTAACCCTTTAACGGTAACCGTTGCGCCCCGAACAGGCTCAGCATTTAAATCCGTTACTCGTCCGGAAATCTGGCTGAGCTGTGCATAAGCCGCAGCATGCAGTAATAATGTTAATGTGAGTAATAACCAGTATCTCATTTGTATAGTTGTTTCCTTTTTATACCTTTACTTCTTTAGAACAAGTCTAAATAAATACAGCGCTGACAAAAGTAGCGGCTCCATACACTCGCAGATGATGACAAAGGAAATATTAATAGCAAAAAAAGAAAAAAGTGAACTTGTAAGGTTTAAGCAGGCATCACTGCTATGTTAATATCCAATTTGGAGCAGGTGAGCGTGACCAGAGATGCTGATACTTTATATCAGGTGGTCCGCATTAACGATGGACAAGGCCTGATAGAATTTTCATTCTCAGATGCCGTACAGGTCTTATTTTATGTAATTGAGGGAAGTTGTTTGTTAGCATCAGCCGTTACAGATCAATCTTTTAACCTTAAAAAGGGTGAATACAATTTGCTGGCCTTTCCCGCTGCATGTTATAAGATTAAAACAAAATCAACGTCGAATGCCCTTGTCGCCATTGTAATGAAAGCGGAATTCATTGAAAAATACCTTTCCCCCTTAAATCTAAAATGTGCTGACCCCGCTGAATTTGCTCCAGTATGCAGCTGCAACCTGCTGATTGATGTAAAGAGCAGTGGCGTATTACATGACATTGTAAACTGTGCCTTTGAGAACTACCTCAGGTCCTTATATTTAAAAGCCAAGGTGATTGAATTATTCAGTCTTTATGTGGTTCAGCGCAGTGTAAACGAAAAAGATGATGTTCATTCTTTAAAGGCAGCGGAAGTCGAAAAAATTGCTTTTGTTAAAAAGTATATTGACGAGCATCCCGAATCGCCGGTTAATCTCGATCAATTGGCAAAAATGGCGGGCACTAATGTTCAATATTTAAAAAAGCATTTCAAGCTTTTGAATGACACCACTGTATTAAGTTATATCATTTCAAAAAGAATGGCCTATGCAAAAAAGCTATTGGAAACCGGCGACTATAAAATCGCTGAGGTGGCTTACAAGAGCGGGTATAAACAGGCTTCCTATTTCTCGAGCGCTTTCAAGAAACATTTCGGCTATCTTCCACAGCGGATCAAGAGCCTGGCAGAAGAGAACGATAAAACTTAAAGCCAGCGTCTGACGCTGTTTTTATAAGACTCGTAGCTAGCTTCATGCTGTCTGGTTAAAAATTCCTCCTCCAATCTTACCTGTATCTGAATTACAAAGTAAGCCAGGAGCAGGATACAGAAAGTGAGCATATTGGGGATAATTAAAAATATGCCTAAAATGCAGCACATCATGCCCAAAAAGATGGGGTTCCGCGACAAAGAAAAAATCCCGGTGGTGACTAACTGCGTCTTATGCTCCGTATCAATGCCTATCCGCCAGGATTTTCCCATGCTCAATTGCGCATATACGATCCACACTAAAGAAATATGCAGCAGAATTAAACCGGTGACCGTCAGGGCCGGAAATGCTAAATACCATATGGGTATTAAATACTCATAGTTCCAGTCAAAGGCATACAGAAACACTGCAATAAACAAAAGGGCGATGATAACTTTCATGACCTTCCCGATATAGTTATGGGCATTATCCTCCTTACCAAATCGCATCGGATTGATGCCCGTCTGCTTGTAAACACGTACAGAACTCCAGATAAAGCTTAATCCGAAGATCAATAGGGTAATGATGGGTAAATAAATTCTCATGGTGATAAATATTATTTTTGCAAGCGGTACTTACTCATGCACCCGTTAATCTAGGTATTCTTTAGGTAATTACATTCATTCACAAATCATTTTTGGTTGAAATTCAAGGGCGGTATAGCTGCAGTGGTTGCAGGCATTTGCATATTTCAATTTTAAGTTCTAATTTTCAAGAGGTATGAATGATGTTCTCTCCATAAAAAACGGCAGCGTTAAGGCTTTTGAATTGGCGTATCACTTCTGGAGCGGCAAGATTTATACTTTCATTTTTAAGCAATGTTACTCCGCGGAAATTGCGGAAGAAGTTGTTCAGCTGGTTTTTATACGCTTGTGGGAGAAAAAAGACAAGCTTTCTGTAGAACATAGCCTGAGCACCCAGCTTTTTCGTATGTCGAAAACCATATTTATTGATGAGTTGAGGAAAACAGCCAACTCCCGCAAATATCAGGAACGCATACAGCACATTGAAAATTCTTTCACTGAAAACACCCTGGAGCACAAAGAAGCACTTGAAATTGTGTACCAGGCCATTGACCAGATGCCTCCGGTAAGAAAGCAAATTTTCATCATGAGCAGGATGGAGCACCTTTCACATCAGGAAATTGCGGCAAAACTCTCCATCTCCCCTAAAACGGTAGAAAATCATATAGCCCTGGCTTTAAAGTACCTGCGTAGTGTTAGTCCCCTGCTGATTATATTGCACTTCCTGTAAAAGGATAAATATATTTCTTCATCCCTTAGGGGTAAGCTCCATTTCAAACGTATGGTAAGCAATGGAGATAACGAAGGAACTGATCTTGAAGTTTTTTAAAAATAAATGTACAGCTGAAGAAGCCGTAGCCGTAGCTCATTATTTGAAACTTCAGCCTGAGCTGCTGGAAGATTTTCTTCCGGAACAAACATGGAATGAGTTAAAGGAAGAAGAAGAATCCTTGTTAGCTCAGGACAAAAAAGAAGCCCTATTGATGCAGGTAAAGCATAAACTTGGCCTCCCCATGGCTAAAACTCCTAGCCTATGGTGGATGAGTGCAGCAGCATCTTTACTGATCATATTTGGTTTAACCCTGTGGCTTTATCAAAAACCAGCAGCACTACAGTCACCGGTAAAAGATGTTGTGCATAACCTTGTCAAAATGAATTATGGGAAGGAAGAGCTTGTGCTGAAGATCAGTGATGGCTCTACCGTGCTGCTCAAACCAGGAAGTGAACTCCGTTACCCTGAAAAATTTAAAGGGAATGAGCGCAACTTTTACCTGAATGGGGCAGCAAGGTTCAAGGTAGCAAAAGATGTCAGTCGTCCTTTTAAGGTACATGCCGGGGAAACCATCACCACGGCTTTAGGAACAGACTTCACCATCATCAACCACAAAGATGATGACCATATCCTGATCAACCTGCACGAAGGACTTGTGGTAATTGGCCCTGGAGACATCAAAAAAGCAGGAGAAATGAAGCCCATTTACCTGAAGCCGGGTGAACAGCTGACGGTTAATAAAAATACCCTGACCAGTAGGTTAGCAAATACCAACATAGGAAATATCAAGAAGATCATCAAAGTGCAGCGAAGCACAACTTTTAGCGCAAGCACCATTTCCTTTAAAAACCAAAGCCTTGAAAACATTTTCAATTCATTGAATCAGGAACTTTCTACGAACATTCATTTCAAAGCCATTGACCTATCAGGCAGGTATTTCACCGGAAATTTTAAACGGGATAGCCTGGCTGCGGAAAAGATCTTAAAAGAAATTGCGCTATTAAATAACCTAACCATCGACAAAAATGACCAACACTATTACCTGAGCCTAAAAACCAACACCAAAGAAAACCAACCCACCATTTCAAATCAACCGTAAACAACTTAATGAAAACACTATGAAACAAACTTTACCCAAAATTTTAAAAAAGCGGATGCAGGGTCTGTGGCTTACCGGCCTGCTCCTCATGCTCCTAACGGGTGCAGCACATGCCCAAAACGGGGCCTCAGTTACAGGAGTGGTGAAAGATGCTACCGGCGGAGGCCTTCCTGGCGTATCAGTAAAAATCGAAAACAAAGGCAAAAATTACAGCAGTACCATTGCCACGAATAACCAGGGTATGTTTGCTGCAACGGGTATTCCTCCTGGTGGAGGATACACTTTTACGTTTACTTCCATTGGCTATAAGACAAAGGTATTGGAAGGTTATACGATCAACCTGTTGGATAAACTGTCGATTGCAGTAGACCTGGAAGAGGATGCCACAAGGCTGGATGATGTGGTGATTACTGCACTCGGAATCAAACGAAATAAAAAAGCAATTGGCTATAGTATCGCTGAACTGAAAGGCAATGAACTGACCCAGGGGGCCGAGGTAAATGTGGCCAATTCCCTTTCTGGAAAAGTTTCTGGCGTACAGGTAAGCCGTGCATCCTCAGGATCCGGCGGTTCCTCCAAAGTTGTCATCAGGGGCAATAACTCCTTAATCGGTAATAGTCAGCCGCTATATGTGGTGGATGGTGTACCGATCGACAATCAGAACATTGGTGCAGCAAGCAGTACCGGAGGAACGGATTATGGCGATGGAGTTTCCAACCTCAATCCGGATGATATAGAAACCATGTCTGTACTTAAAGGCCCCAATGCGGCCGCATTATATGGACAGCGTGGAAGCAATGGCGTCATCCTGATTACCACTAAAGCTGGTAAGGCAGGTAAAGGGATGAATATCCAGTTCAATTCAGACTTTTCCATAGGCAATGCACTGGTAGCTCCAGATTTTCAGAATATCTACGGACAAGGCTTAAATGGCGATTTCACCCATTTTAGAAAGTCGGATGGTACCCTAGTGACCATGCAACAAGCGATAGCTGGAGGTTTCACCGGAACGCCAAAATTGGGCGGGGGCCGCGACCGTTTAACCAGATCAAGCTGGGGGCCAAAAATGGAAGGCCAGGCTTACGAAGACCCATGGGGAAATATGCTTTCTTTCAGCCCGCAATCAGATACCTATACTGGTTTTTTTGAACCGGAAAAACAATTTATCAATAACCTGAGTGTAGAGGGAGGCAATGAGAAAGTTAACTACCGCCTTTCTTATGCCAATACTTATGTGGATGGTTATGTGCCCAGCAATACGATAAAGAAAAACAACTTTAACCTGCGGACGCAAGCATCCATCACCGATAAGTTCAAAGTGGACGCTAAGTTAAACTACATTATCCAGGACGCCGTCAACAGGCCTACTTTGTCGGACGCCTCTGATAACCCGGCATATTTGCTGATCAGTCAGCCAAGAAGCATACCCATGGATATATTAGGACAGTATAAATGGACCGCCGAAGATGTGTCAAAGCAGCTGGGTTATTCTAATCCTGTACCCGGACTGGAGAAAACTTATGCCACCAACAGTTCTACGGCCAACCCTTTCTGGACCATTAATGAAACCAATAATACAGACCGCAGGGACCGCGTCATCGGATTCCTGAGATTGTCTTATGATATTGAACCCTGGTTAAAGTTAAGCACTACGGGAGGAACTGATTTTTATACGGATCAACGATTAAGGTACCGCTCAATAAACACGTATCAAAGTTTAAACCGTAAAGGCGACATGAGTGAAAACGTGATTAGGGTGCGTGAGGACAATTTTGATGCCTTACTGAACAGTAATTTTAAGCTGAATAATGATTTCAGCGTTACTTTGAACCTTGGTGCCAGTCACCTGAGCCGTTATTTACGCCAGACTGGAAACACCGGTAACCAGTTTGTGGTACCTAACCTTTATGCCATTAACAATACGCTTACCAATTCCTACGTGTTTAACCTGGTGGAATCGAAAATCAATTCGGTTTATAGTTCCGGACAAGTGGGTTACAAAGACTATTTGTACCTGGATTTATCCGCAAGAAACGACTGGTCTTCGACACTTAACAGCGACAATAACTCTTTCTTTTATCCTTCTGCCAGTGCCAGCTTTATTGCTTCAGACGCCTTTGGTTTTGCAGGCAATACGGTTCGTTACCTTAAATTTAGGGGTTCATGGGCACAAGCAGGGAGTTCCGGCAACCCTTACCAGCTAACAGGAACTTACAGCCTTGACCAATTTTCGCATGGTGGTGTGCCACTGGCCTCTTTTACTTCGGTTATCCCTGATAACAACCTCAAGAATGAGCTGACTACTTCCATTGAGTTCGGTTCTGACCTGGAGCTGTGGGGAGGGCGATTAGGTTTAAGCTTCACGCTTTACCAGGCCTCCACGGAAGATCAAATCCTGGATGTGCCCATTGCACCGTCAAGCTTGTTCAATGTGATGCGGATCAACGCCGGAGAAATCAGAAACCGTGGAATTGAGTTTTCCTTAAATGCAACGCCTATAAAAACCGCTTCTGGCTTTACCTGGAAAACGACTTTCAACTTCAATAAAAATGAAAACAAGGTATTGTCGTTAGCGCCGGGTGTAGAAACCTTCTTAATGGGATCTGACCGCGGAATCAATGTGGTAGCACAGGTTGGACGCCCTTTCGGCGAGCTGATTGGAACACAATTTGCCTGGTTGAAAGATGAAAATGGCAATCGCCTGATTGACCCTGTTACCGGTCTTCCGTTGCGCAGTACCGGAAGGGTTGTGGAAAGAATAGGTAATGCACAACCGACCTGGTTGGGTGGCTTTTTCAACACTTTCACTTATAAAGGTCTAAGCTTACATGCCCTGGTCGACATCAGGCAAGGCGGAATGATCTTCTCGCAAAGCAACAGAGAGCAAATTATTTATGGAACGACCAATAAAACGGTAGAAGGCAGGGATGGCAGTTATGTGGCTTCAGGGATAGTCGGCAAGAAAAATGCAGATGGCAGCTGGTCTGGGACCGGCGTAGAAAACACCATAGCTGTGAAAGCACAGGACTACTGGAACATGGTAGCCAGCGATAAGGAGGTGATGGTTTCTGAAGAAATGCTGAATGATGGAAGTTATATTGCCATGCGTGAGTTGAGTCTTCGTTACCAGCTGCCGACAAAGTACCTTCCTACCTCAAAAATAAAAAATGTAGCCCTTGGCCTTTATGGCAGGAACCTATTCTATTTCCAACGCAAAACAGATGGATTTTCACCGGAAGCATCGGCATTTAATACCGCCAACTCTTCTATCGGTATAGAATCTACTTCTTTACCGATGCTGAGAAATATAGGATTTAATTTAAGTATAGGCTTTTAACGGAATAACAACTTGCTGATGAAATATATTAATAAGATAGTACTATACAGTTTTACTGTTGTTTTAGGACTAAGTTCCTGTACTAAAGATTTTGAAAAACTAAATACACCCCCTACTTCTGTAGTTACCATAGATCCGGCACTGGTATTTTCGAGGGTTTTGAAAGACGGAACCTTTGCTGAAGGTGGCGAATTGCCAAATAATAAATTCGGGTCATGGATCCAACATTGGGCAGGTGGCCCAGTCGTACCTGTTTCCAGGTACCTGGAGTCTGCTGAAGATGTCATCTGGGAACAACATTATTCATTGATCAGAGATTTAACCCAAATTACTTTAGAGCTAAAAGGCAAGGAAGGCGATCCATCTGGCCGCTCAAAACTGGCCATTGCCAAGATTTATGAGATCAGCATCTGGCAACGTCTGACCGATCTTTTTGGAGATATTCCTTATTCCCAGATCACAAAAAATCCTGTTGAAGTTCAGGTCATAGCCCCTTTTGACACTCAGGAGGCTATTTATGCTGCGCTTATCTCAGATTTGAACAACGCTTTGGCTCAATTAACTGATAATGATGAAAGTTATGGTACCGCAGATTTCTTCTATAAAGGAAGTATTCCGCAATGGCGCAAATTTGGCAATTCCTTGAAACTGCGTTTAGGCATGCGCCTTCGTTATGCAAACCCTGCGCTGGCCAAGGCGACCGTAGAGGCTGCAATGGCAAACCCCGCTTTACTTTTCACAGCAAATACAGATAATGCAGCGGTGCCTACGTTTAACAATGCACAACCTATAAATACAAACCCTACACTTAGGCAATTCCAGACTGGAAGTTCGGATTTAAGGTATCTTGCAGCGCCATTGATTGATAAATTAAAAGAATACAATGACCCGCGACTGCCACTTTTAGCCCAGCCCACCGTGAACAGTGTTAAAGCAGGGGCACCCAATCATGTAGGTTTAGGGGCTGCCTTAACGGATGCCCAGTTATCACAGGTGATCAGGGATAATTACTCCACTCCATCTTTAAACACCTGGTTCAGTGCAGCCTTTGCACCAATTCCTGTATATGCATTGACCTATGCTGAGGTCAGCTTTTTCAAAGCTGAAGCGGCCTTACTGGGTTGGGGTTTAACAAACGCAGCTGCGGAAGGTTTCTTTAAAGCTGGCGTAGCCGCAGCGTTACAGCTACCACCTTATGCCATCAATACGGTGCCTCCGGCATACAACACCTCCGTACTATCATTTACAGGGTTAACAGATGACCAGAAACTGGAAAAAATCATGACACAGAAGTGGATCCACTTGTTTGGAAGAAACTATGAAGCTTTTGCAGAATGGCGCAGAAACGGTTATCCGGTATTAACGCCTGGCAGCAACCCAGGTTCTACAGGAGGCAAAATTCCGCGCAGGGCCATCTATTCAACCAGGGAGGCGCAGCTTAACAATGCCAATTACAAGGAAGCAGTTGGCAGACTGAGTAATGGCGACTCCTTTCTTTCGAAGGTATGGTGGGATAAAAAGTAAAATAGTTAATGTAATTTGAAAACAGCAAATTTGTCCCTGTAAAATCAATTCATATGAAAGCAGTAAAATTATTTTCAATGCTATGTTTGTTCATGGCTTTTTCAACGCTGGTTCAAGCGCAAAGCAAGAAACAAGATCTGATTAAAGACTGGGAAAGAGCAAAAGCATACACTAAAGAATACTTAGATGCCATGCCAGAAACGGGCTATGCTTTGAAACCAACGCCGGAGATGCGCTCATTTGCGGGACAACTGCTCCACCTTTCGGATGGAAATTATGGCTTCATCGCTGCCGCTTTTGGTGTAAAAAGTCCGGTTGCCCCGGGTGAGCTTGAAAAAGCAACAGATCAGTCTAAAGCTGCTGTGACTAAAGCCGTTCTTGACAGCTATGACTTTGTGATCAGCAACATTCAGAAAGCTACCCCTGAACAATATAAGGGAAATATCAAACTTTTTGGGCGGTTCGAATTAACCAAAGAAGATGCGGTAAACAAAAGCTTCGAACACCAGACACACCACAGGGGTCAAACCACCGTTTACCTTCGTTTGGCTGGCGTAAAACCTCCTGCTGAAAAACTATTTTAAGTTATTTAAAGGTACAATCATTTACCGCCGCTATTGCCCTCATGAATTTAGCAATGCGGTTTCAACACTTCAATCCCTGGGAATCAATATTTCCAGGGATTTTTTTTCGGAATCAAAAAACAGCTGCGCTTAAGATGCCTGAGAAGCTTGTTAAGCAAGGTTTTATTTTGATTCATTTGGATGAAGGTCATGTTGCCGAGGCATAAATTTGCGAGAAACTTTATAATTCAGTAACCTTGCGACCTTAATAAAGGCAAGAAATCAAGCTAGCCTGATATAAACAGCACCAATGGAGACCACAAATCTGAGCACCGAACTATTACAACCCAAGCAAGAACTTTTAAAAAGTAAACAGCATTTTGAAATCCTGGATGGATTAAGAGGAGTAGCAGCGCTGGCCATCGTGGTTTTTCATTTTATGGAAATGGCTATTCCTGTCAACAAGAATTTTATTGCACATGGCTTCCTGGCAGTAGATTTTTTCTTCTGTTTATCAGGTTTTGTCATTGGTTACGCTTATGATGACCGCATTAAAAAAATGGGCGTTATGGAGTTTTTTAAATCCAGGCTCATCAGGCTCCAGCCCCTGGTGATCTTAGGTACGCTATTAGGCTTGTTGGCTTTTCTCTTTGACCCCTTTAGTGGTCAGGCAGAAACCTATAGTGCCGGAAAAATCTTTTTAATATTTTTGAGTTCCATCCTGCTGATCCCCTTTCCGGTCATGGAAGAGCGGGCATTTAATAATTTCGGTTTAAACGCGCCTGCCTGGTCCTTGTATTGGGAATACGTGGCAAATATTGTTTATGCTTTTGGTCTTTACAAAATTGGCAAGTACCTTTTGGTTTCTTTAACGATTATATCAGCCGTACTGCTTTGTTATATTGGTTATCGTGCAGGCGGAACCACGGGCGGCTGGGCTGGTGAAAACTTCTGGGAGGGCGGTGTTCGTATATTATACTCGTTTTTAGCGGGCCTGCTGATTTATCGAGCTAATTTAATCATTAAATCAAAATTGGGTTTTGCTGGTCTGTCCGTATTGCTGGTCATTGCCTTTTTGGTTCCATATAATGAGTCGAGCTGGGTGACTCAATTGTTGACCGTGCTCTTTTACTTTCCTTTATTGGTAGCCTTGGGCGCCGGAGCCAGGGTATCACAAGGATTGAAGAAGCTTTGTGAATTTTCCGGCAGGATATCTTATCCCCTTTACATGACACACTACATGGCCATCTGGGTGTTTTACAACTATTACAACACTTATAAGCCAGAAACTCCCCTGCTTACTTTGATCATCATCATCGGGACATTGTTATTGTTAGGTTTTGCTTACCTGGTGATGGTGTTTTATGATGAGCCGATCAGGAAGTATTTGAATGACAAAAGGAAGAAGGGATAGCAAAGCTATAATGCCCAGCCACAAATGCAGCCAGGCAGAAAAGGCCCTCATTTATTTTAACCTGGCAATACCACCGATAAAACTTCCTTCTACTTCTGCACCTTTTATTGTGGTTGCAGTTGCAATATCTGTCTGGTAAATATGAGTTACACCGTTAACAGTAATAGCAGAATATACCTTTCCTTCATCTAATAAAGCAGCAAAGCTTCTTCCGCCATCACCTTTATAAATTGGAGAGTTAGCAACCGGCTTAATGGTTTTCGCATTTAAATCAACAATCGCTAACCTTAAATTATTATCCGCCCACCTATCCGCAATAGTTGGAGGCACCGTACTGACTGCAGCAAACAATTTTCCATTACCAATATAGATGGCATGCGCAATTTTACCGCCATTGGTAGCTGTATCCGTACCGAAATAATAATCTTTATCAAACTCTGTTGTACCCGCTTTAATTTTTAGTACTGCCGCTGGTTTGGTGGATTGGCTATAACCGTTTGCATAACTGGTGGTAGAAACGGTATAAAGATCACCGGCTTCCGTTTTAAACAATCCAGATCTTGTATTAAAAGCACCTGCAGGGCCTGTACGGGTATCTGTAATCACTTTCTCTAATTTAAAGCCTGGATAACTGTAAATGGCTACATACACTGCATCTGTGTTTTTTGTTGCATAAGTTGTATAATCAGCGGGGTAAAATGTATGAAAGATTTGTGGACCCCTGACCTGCAGGCCAGAGTGGAAAAGCCAATCCTGGTTACTTGGATAAATGTCATTCATGGGTACATCGCCTCTGCCACTGATCGTATTCGCTGCAATGTCTACAGTATAAAACTTCGCATTTAAGCCTTCTGCAGGGCTCACCGGTATTGATATCCCGAGCATGGTTTTTCCTGTACCATCTACATCAATGAAGTCGTTATTAGCCAATTCAAAGGTAAGGCCAGTTTTAGTCGCTAATTTGCCTGCATCAAGTGTGATAGCGTTCACATCTGTAACCCCTAACCCACCAATGCTGTAAAAAGTGTTACCACCAAAACCATAGTCGCGATATCCCTCCTGGAGGATTCCGTTATTGGTTAAGGTAATTTTTCCTTGCATCAGGTCGCTTGTCTGCACCACATAGTTGGTGGTTGCGGTGGCCGTAGTTACACCTACACCCAAGATATAAACTTTTGATCCATCGGGTACTACAGGTGTAGTGTCGTTATTGTCATCTTTGCTACAAGAGACAGCCACGGTGGCCAGTGCGGCGAAAAGCGTGGCTTTGATTAGTCCTTTTATTGAATACATTTTTTCTGATTTAAGTTAATGACTGGTAAAAATTTGAGTTAATTACTGATAAAATACCTGAGTTTAAGGAAAACCGACCGTCCCGGTTTTTGAAGTTTGTAGTTATCGAATAAGTTATTGTCTGCGAGGTTTCGGCATTCAAGAGAAATATTATATTTTCCGTTTTTCACCGTGTAATTAGCCATCACGTTATGGGCGAACTGACTTGGAATTACATCCTGATTGCCTGTGCCAAGATGCTGCGGTGTCAAATAATACTTCTCTACATAATTGAGGCTGTAATTGATGCTTAGGTTGTTATTACTTGTTCCAATCTTGTTAAAAGTGTAACCCACATCAGCATTCCCAAAAAGGTAGGGCATATTTGGAATGCGATAGCCATAACCACGATTTGGCGTTGTGGTCGTGCCCGTTAAATTAGTACTGCTCAGGAACCGCTCTTTGTCGATGATATTTTGATAGGTGACATTAAGACTTGCCTGGAACTTGTTTTCCCAGGAATACCTGATTTCACCTTCCACCCCATTGGTCCTTACATCGCCAATATTAACATATTGCCTGTCGATCGGTTGCGTTTGTGCCTGATCCAGGCGGATGTAATCTTGGGCATTTCTAAAAATGTAGTTGGCTTCCAGGTTAACGCTATGATCCGTAGTGAAATCAAAGGCATACAAAACACCAAGGTTGATATTGTCGCTGCTTTCAGGTTTCAGCGCAGCATTTCTTCTCGTATATAAACCATCACCTAAAAGCTCCACAGCCTCGGGCAGACGGTACGTATGTTCAAAAGATGCCTTAGCCTGCAATTTTGGTAATAAGAAATAAGCCATTGCGGCACCATACCCTATTTCATTTGTTTTGGTGGTTGACTCCTGATAGCTGGCCACGCCCGTACCATTAGCCACCTGCTCAAAGGAATTTGCATCCAAAAGATAGAGCTTCGAGAATGCCGTAGCTGTGAATTTATCGTAATTTGCCTGCCAGGCAAGTCCCATGATTTGCTTATTCAGCTCTTGAGGATACAAAAAAGTCACATTGTTTGGATTTTCTACATCACTTGATTTTCTTCTGAAATCCGTCATCACATAATTGAAAGACACCGCATGATTTTGATGAAGTGCATAGGCAAGATTTGCTGTGATGAGCCCTTCCTTATCCTTATTCTTCAGCTGTGACCTGCTCAACTCGGCAGTGCTGGTTGGGATGGTTTCCTGCAACCAGTTGAATTTAAGCCTGGTGGTATCGATAAATTTATGGTTACTCCTGTTATATGCTGTATATAAGCTCAGGTCCAGACCCTTAATAAACAGGTCGGCCTTTTTATACTTTAAAGTAGGAATGAGTGAATTGGAAGTAGAAGTTCTTGCCCCGAAAACCTGGTCCATGGTCACACCGGTTTGAATATCTCTATCGTTGCCTGAAGCAATCACACCAATTAGTAACTGGTCAGCATATCTTTTACCGGAAACACCCGCTTCCACTTGCACAGTAGCAGACTCATAACCATCATGAAACCGCTCGACTTCCTGTGTCGGGGCTCTTTGACCGGATTGCGCACCAGAAAGGACAATTGGGTTGACATTCACTTTATAGTTGTTATCCGAAAAGTTGTAAAATGCATTGGTGCGAATTGTGAAGCCTGTTTTGCCATTCGTGTAAGCATGGCTGAGCGCAGCTTTGTGGGTATTGAAGGAGCCGTAACCGTAGGAAACATCCAGGAAATTCGGATTGCTTCTGGTGACCAAATTTACTGCCCCACCTAAAGCATCTGCCCCTAAATGAATGGGAAGGACGCCTTTATAAATCTCAATCCTTTCGGCCATATTGATCGGGAAATTGTTCAGTGTCAGGGAAGACCCGAAATTATCCATAGGTATGCCATCCAGGAAAAACTTCACCTGTTTACCCGAGAAACCATTTAAGGAAAAGCTGAAATTAGAGCCTACGCCACCATCTTCACGAACACGGACGCCTGAGGTTTTATTCAAAGCCTGGTTTAAATCTGCAGAACTGTTGTATAGTTTTTTGGCATCAATGACATTGATATTAAAGGCCTGCTCTTTAAGCGCTTTTGCCTTGGTTTTCCCCTCAATGGTTAACTCCTCAAGTTCATTATCCTGGCTTTGGAGGATGATTGTATTTAAAGACAGGTCGCTGCCCGGCACTACGCGGACTTTTAGGGTTTGCTTTTTATAACCGACCAGCGATAATTCTAGTTCATAGGTACCTACAGGAGCTGAAAGGCTGAATTGTCCGTTATCGAGGGTTGATGTGTGTGCTTCATTTCCTTTTAAGCTTATCGTTACATCCGCTATTGGGTTGTTGTTCTCATCCACGACCTTTCCTGTAATTGTTCGGTTAGGGGACTGACCAAAAGACACAAATCCAGTCATTAAGATGCTGACCAATAGAATAGGTGCGCAATAGTTCCTCATAAATTTTAAATAGCCAGGGTTTGCAATCATTATTTTGTTTATAAAGCCGTAATCGCCTTAGCGCCGAATAACATTTTGTTCGGTTTGCAATATTACATCTTTTATTCAATATTTAGAATGATTCTATATAATTTGTTTAGAATGATTTTAAATAGTACTTTCGTTGCCATCAAACACCAATAATTTTTGGCTAAGGCTAGTTATATTCAAAAATTTATGAAAGCGCAAACAATTAAGAAGTGGTTTAACATTCACAAATGGACAAGCCTGATCTGTACCTTATTTCTGTTAATGTTATGTGTTACAGGGCTTCCACTGATTTTTAGTCATGAAATTGAAGAATATTTCGGTCATAGCCTCGCCCTTCCTGAGGTACCTGCCGAGACACCGCCGATAACAAAGGACCAGGTGCTGAAAGCGGCCTTAGACCAACATCCCGGTAAAGTGATGAAATATATTTTCTGGGATGAAAAGGAATCTCCACACCAGATGTTTCTCACTTTAGCTGACTCTGCTTCGGCTCCACTGGAAGCCGATCATTACATGACCATGGACCAGCGGACGGGGAAAGTCCTGCTTTCAACACCAAGTGAAGCTGATTTTATGCACATCATGTATTACCTGCATGTGGAAATGCTCGCTGGTTTACCTGGAAAGTTATTCCTCGGAGTGATGGGGCTGCTATTTATGGCTGCCCTTGTTTCGGGTGTGGTATTATATAGCCCGATCATGAGGCGTTTTAATTTTGGCATGATCAGGACTGAAAAATCTGACCGGCTGAGGTGGCTTGACATGCATAATATGCTTGGAATCGTTACCCTTGCCTGGGTTGCTGTTGTGGGTTTAACCGGCGTAATCAATACCCTTGCAGATCCTGCAATTGATTTATGGAGAAACGGCGAGCTTGCTGAAATGGTGGCAGAATATAAAGATGTACCAGCGGTAAAAGATGGCTCCTTAAGTTCGATTGATGCTGCCGTTGAAGAAGCCAAAAAGGCCGCCCCAGGCATGGAAATGTCTTTTGTTGCCTACCCCGGAACACCCTTTTCCAGTAAACACCATTACGCCGTGTTCATGAAGGGAACTTCACCTTTAACTTCCCGGATCATTAAACCTGCCCTAATAGATGCCAAAACGGGAAAATTAACTGATATCAGGGACCTGCCCTGGTATTTGAAAACCATTTATATTTCGCAGCCCTTTCATTTCGGCGATTATGGCGGCATCCCATTGAAGATACTTTGGGCAGTATTTGATATTGCTTCTATTTTCGTTCTGATATCAGGGCTTTATCTATGGTTCGCAAGGCGCAAAGCCAAAGCAGCACAATTAGCAAGATTTACAGAGAATTCGGAGTTGATGACGCTGTCTATAACGGAAGAAAATGATAATGAAAAGTAATAATTTTTTAAAGTTATGGGGAATGCCTATTTGGATGGCCTTTGTAACAATGACAGGTTTGATCCTGGCTATTCTTGGAACGGGAATATGGCACCTATTATCATGGCTAGCACTCACTGTGCCGGTTTACGTGATGTTGAAGTATGGAAAGAAGTTTTTTATACTGTTTTATAGCTTTGCCCTTTTTTACTGATTTTATTGCTTGATTTCTTTTCTTAATTTGATTGTCGTATGTTTCACAAATAAGCGCATGAATCGATTGAGTTGATCAGGTTAACCGTTAAAAGAAAAATATCAGCTATTAAGAAGTAAAACGCATGGAAGAAGTAAATAAACAAGAAACAGCCTTCAAAAAGTTTGATGCTTACAATCAAAAGGATCCTCATTCAATGGTTTGGGAAGGAGTTATCTATCCCAGAGAGTATTTCCTGGCCTTGAAATTACACGAATGGGTGACTAAAATCAACCCGGCAGCTAACGAGGCCCTTTTATTGGCTTCCAGGTGTCAGCACATTGGCAGATGGGAAATCCCCCGTGAGAGTTATGCTCCAGGGCGGGAATCTTACCTTAAATGGAGAAAGGACCTTGCACATTATCATGCCCAAAAAGCAGGTGAAATCCTTCAGGATTCCGGCTACAGTGAGGAGGAGATCAGCAGGGTTCAGGAAATCATCCTGAAGAAAAAATTAAAGCTGGATAGTGATGTTCAGACTATGGAAAATGCGCTATGCCTGGTTTTTTTAGCCTTTCAATACGAGGAGTTTCATCAGCAACACAACCACGAAAAGGTGGTCAACATACTCAGGAAGTCCTTATTAAAGATGGATGAAGCGGGTCACCAACTCGCATTAACCTTAAACTATTCCCCTGAGGGCTTAGGTTATATCAAAGAGGCGCTTAGCCTGGTGTAGAGGGTATTAATAGGGGGGATTATCCCCCTTATCCAACCAACCAACCAACCAACTAACAACACGATTACTCAAATTTGGTAGAACTATATTCTTTCAAAAACCTTTTTTAAAGCAGCTAGTAAAAAAGAAATGAATAAAACAATCATTACCGGGGCAAAGATTTCTATCCAACCGATTCCTCCCCAGGTGAATTTTATGATAAAAAGAATTAAACTAAGTAATATCCCCAATGAAATTAAAACATCCTGAAGCCCTCTGTGATTTCTTCTTTTTTGATATGCTCTTCTCTTTGCCATAAAGTGATTCTTTAATTTTTGGAAAACAGTTGAATTTGTAAACCAAAAGTAGCTTTGCATAAAACGCTTTCCTTACGGGAAACCGTAAAACCCTAATTAGCTTCCTAAAGCTTGATAAAGGGGCTTGTGCTTAAAATGAATTGGATTTATGGATCATTGATGAAGTATATACTTATTTAACATATAATGAGTCAGCGGCATTAACCTTTTTCTATTGTCCAGCGGGTATTCACCAGCTGCTGTATAAAATTCCACACTATCTCTTTTTATCTTTTTGTACCAAACCTTCCCTAAAGAATTTCGGGTAATTGTATCCGGACGTGTGATTTTTTTCAAATGAGTTACCTTAAAAGTATCTAAAGCGATGATCGCGGCATCACCAAACTTTTCATCACATGGAATGGATTCATATTGATTCCCTGTCCAATACATACATTGATTGCTCTTTTCTGAAAAAACAGTCCAACCAGTTGAAAGAACTACAGCGGCAATAAAAGTCACAATAACCATATTGAACCTCTTTGGAATTAAAAAAGGTCCTTTAAGGCTAAATACATTGTTGATATTGGCTGGGGTTGAGTTGAATTTGTTAATTGAGTCCTCGCTACACTCAACACTATTGAAATTCCCTACGACTTGTTGTGGCTCAGGAACAGCAGAATCGATTACAGAAATCCCATTCGTCCCCTTTTTTAGAGAGCCTTGTGACTGAAAATTAATTAGCCAGGCCAAAAGCTCGATATTTTTATCCTGGGTATCAGCTGTTTCGCCTTTTAGAAACTTCACAAGAGGCCTGAATTTATCTACATCAAAATTCCTGATTCTTTGTACGTAATCATTCCCTGCATCTATTGGCCCAAAAAACAATCGTAATACACGATCATCTTTAGCGGAGCCTTTTTCGGCATAGACATGCAAACACTCTGCTCTTAATCCTGAGCGTGTTGGTCTCATTAAATTGAAAGAGAGTATTTGGTTATCCCTCTTCAGCACATAGTCAGCAAATACTTGCTGTTGATAATTAGTAGACATTTTTTGAGGCGTTAACATGCAAAATTAATCGGAATTTCCGGAATTCCTAAAGCAATACCGGAATTCTGCCGGAATGATCGGAATTACCGGAATCGATTGATAGTTAATCATTTAACCCCATCTACATTTGTTTTAGAAATCAGCGGAAGTTCTGCGCAGCTAACTGAACTACTTCAATCTGATATCTAAAAGAGTGAATCTCACGGTGGCTTAAAACCGGTTTGGGAAGCAGCTTAAAGCTTCCGTGATTGAAACTCACCACTTCCCAAAAATTTCAGAAGGCCTTCTGATTTGCAATTGTAGCAATCCCCGCGAATGATTCGCGGGGCCCTACTGAGTTTATCATTTCTAAATTTTTGACCATGTTTTTACCATTAATTATTGCCATTTTATTAGGATTGGCAAGCCCCTCAGATACAAACAGTACCAACAACACCAATACGACAGAAAGCGTTAGCGATGAAGGAAACACCGGTGGTGACACTGGAGGAGAAATTGGACATACGCCAATTAGAAACTAGCTATAGCAAAGAAGAGGAAAGTTCAGCATTCCTCTTCTTTTTACTTTAGAAATAAGTAATTTAGTTGGGTGAAAAAACTGTTAGCGCTAGTATTCGTTTGCCACTTACTTTTTTCCTGTGTGAAGCAGGAAAAGCAACTCAGTAAGGAGCTTTTAAAAGAAAAATATGACAAGGCAAATGATTTCTTTGATGGAAATCGTTATGACAGCGCTTTTTACTATTACAATAAAGTAGTTTCCTCCAGTCCGGATAGCTTATTGGTAGGCAAATCGTTATTTAATATGGCGATCACCCAATCCGTACAGGGCGATTACTTCGGTAGCGACGAGTCTGCAGTAAAGTCCTTGAACTACTTTAACCAGACGCATACCTCCTATCTTGGAGCGGTTTACAATACCATTGCAATTAACAAAACTAATTTAAAAGCCTACCCGGAAGCTGTCATTTGGTATAAAAAGTCAATCGCTATTACTTCCGATTATAAGGACAGCTTGATGTTCCAGAATAACCTGGCGGTTGTGCATTTCAGATTAAAAGAATACAACACGGCTAAAGACATTTTTAAGCAGCTACTTGAAAATGATACCGTAAAAAGTAACCCAAACCTATTGGCAAAGGCGATTGATAATTTCACCTACACTAAATGGCTCGAGAATCCAAACTATGAAGCTGCTCCAGGATTGTTGAAAGCACTGACGATCCGTAAAAAGGGAAATGATTTGTGGGGACAAAATGCAAGTTTTTCTCACCTTGCTGACTATTATAGCAAGAACAACCCTGATTCAGCATTAATATACGCTCACAAAATGTATCAGATGGCAAATCAATTGAATAGTGCAGATGATCGGCTGGAAGCGCTTCAAAAACTGATCAAGTTAAGTACGGCAGAAACAACTAAGCGGTATTTTGAGATTTATCAACAGTTAGGTGATAGTGTACAGACCGCACAAAATGCAGCTAAGAATCAGTTTGCCATTATACGTTACGAAACAGAGAAACATCAGGCAGATAACCTCAAATTACAAAAAGACAATACGGAGAAAACATATCAGCTTATGATCGTCCTCATCAGCACCATTTTGTTGTTTATTGCAGGGGTTTTTTGGTATAAAAAAAGAAAACAAAAGCTGGCACTGGAGGCGCAGCATGCAATTAAAGAAAGTCAACTGAAAACATCAAAAAGAGTACATGATGTTGTTGCCAACGGTTTATATCGCGTGATGACGGAAATTGAAAACCAGGAGCATATCCACAAAGAGCATGTGCTAGATAGAATAGAAGATCTCTATGAAAAATCCAGAGACATTTCTTATGAAACACAAGAACCTTCCGCAGCTCAATTTCATGAAAAAATATCTGAACTGCTTACCTCCTTCGCCACAGAAAGCACTAAAATGCTCATCGCAGGAAATGCACCGGAGTTGTGGGACAGCGTGAATGCGAAGGTCCAATATGAAATAAAGCACATTCTCCAGGAACTGATGGTTAACATGAAAAAGCACAGCGGCGCCAGCAACGTTGGTGTTAGGTTTGAGCAGAAATTCAATCATATTTATATTTACTACACTGATAATGGGATTGGTATGAAAGAAAGTACCAAGAGAAATAATGGTTTGAGAAATACGGGAAACCGTATTGATACCATTAAAGGAGCAATTACCTTTGATACCAAAGTAGAAAAAGGACTAAAAATTCAAATCTCATTTCCCCTTGCTTAATCATAAATGATGTTCAAAAGAGTATTAATTGCTGAAGACCACGAAACAACCAGCATTTCTGTAAGGAAAACATTGGAGGATCTGGGCATACCACAAACCGATTATACTTATTACTGTGATGATGCATTAATGCACATCAAAAAGAACGTTCTTAGCGAACAGCCTTATGATTTGCTGATTACTGATCTTTCTTTTGAGGAAGATCACCGCAAGCAAAAACTTTTGGGTGGTATGGAATTGATTGCTGCTGTTAAAGCCGTACAACCGAATTTAAAGGTCTTGGTGTTCTCCGCAGAAAACAAGGCTGCTGTTATCGACACCCTTTTCAAAGAGCTGGCCATTAACGCCTATGTGCGTAAAGCACGCCACGATGCCAAAGAGCTTAAATTGGCCATTGAGGCCATTTCTATTAATAAAACCTTCATCTCTGATAATTTGAAGCAGGTCGTGAAGCAAAAAAATGTTCACGAATTTTCGGCATATGATATCACGATCATATCCCTGCTCTCGCAAGGTACCTTGCAGAAAGAAATTCCAGCTTACCTTCAAAAGAACAATATCAAACCCGCTGGCTTAAGCAGTGTTGAAAAACGGCTTAACCTCATGAAAGAAGTTTTGGATTTTTCTAAAAACGAACAACTGGTAGCTTACTGTAAAGACTTTGGAATAATTTAATAGAGTGCAACTCCATTAAATTGATAATTACGGTTTCCCGTAATGAACAGTGTTCTGGTTGGGGTACTTTTGGTAAACAAAATAACAAAATTGTGTTACAATAATCTTTGATCGGAGGGAAGGATCCTATCAAATTATAGATAATTAGTAAAAGCATTAGCTCTCGAAAATGTTGAGATTGTTTTCCAGTTACTTTAAAAGGATGGAAGCAATCTCGCATTTATACATGCCTTTTGCCTCCTGCAGGATCATAGCTCTTTGGCATTAGTTAATTAAATCCTTTTTATAAACTTCAATCAACATTGGTTTACTATACTCGTCAAAAACGTAAACTTTATCTTTTCCCATCAGCACAAAACTGTATTCAGGGCCATAAACCCTCACATAGGTATCCGACAAGTTCTTCCAGCTATCCGTAGCAGGATTGTATTGATAAAGATGGCTTTTATGGATATTCCCTCCAGCAATATAACCGAGGCCGTTAATCGCAAAACCTATAGTTGCAATAGCTGCTTCAGGAAAGTCCGCGATTTGCTCCCACCGCTCTTCTTTTGGAGCATACCTATAAAACTTCTTCGTTAAGGTACTTGTAGCTCCGCAACCTACATACGCCTTATTGTCAATTACAAAACTTGAAGATCCATTTCTAACTGCGTCGCCATAGTTTGTTGGATAATCTATAATTTTCTTCCAGTTGTTTGTGGTGCGGGAATATTCATAAAACGAGTTATCTGCAGCGTAGGATGCATGGTAACGTGGAGAGGAAGTTCCTAATCCAATATATACCTTGTTTCCGAGACAAAACATTGTACCAAACATGCGTGCAGTCAGTGGATAATCTGCCAATTGCGTCCAGGTATTAGAAACCGTGTCATACTCCCAAAAATTATCATTTGTGCTTTCCCGATAAAAGTAAAGCTTAGTACCATTACCATTCATTAAGCCGTTAGAAATTACAAAAGGCATATCTATTTTAGTCCAGCTTAAATCTTGGGCATTAAACTTCCACAGCTGTGCTGATGTCGTATTATAAGTAGCTGTACCCAACACATAATTGCTATTATTTGTAAAAGAATAACCCATTGGTCGATATATATTTGAAGGCACATCATCAGTTACAGGTACCCATTCATTCGTTAGTTTAATTTTACCGGCTCCTATAGACGGCTGCTGTGCAATCCTTAAAGAGACTGTCCCTTCGCGGGATGGATAAGGTATATATGGAATGTCAAAGGAGAGTTGGCTGCTGCTGGAAGATTTAAACGGCACAGCCTTTCCGTTTACATAGAGAACATTATAGGCAGAGTTTGGGTGAAAGTACTTCCCTTTTATGGTAATGAGGTCAAATATTCTTCCAGAGGAAGGCATAGAAATAACCTCTGCCGGACGCAGGTTGAATTTCGCCTGGCTTTCAGTCGTCCAACCCTGTGCTGTGACGCTGATCACCTGGGGCCCAGCTAAAGTCTCATCAGGGACTACGACAGAGAGCTTACTTCTGCTATTTGCAATAACCCTGGCCTTTTTATTTCCAAACGTGACTACATTCCCTTCAGCAAAATTACTGAAATGAGCTCCGGTAATTTCAAGCGTATCCCGGAAGGTGGCCAAGGTTGTAAACTGGGAAATCTCAGGTTTATACGTTTTAAATTCCTTGGCAATGGTATCGATTGAATTGACATTGGTAAAAAAAACCAGTGGATCTGGACGTTTAATAGTTTGAGGCACAATGCACTTTAACACGGAATCGTTCAACATGAAAGTAGGTGAATGTTCGTTATCAAATTTCACGATAATAGACTGCTTACTAAAGTACTTGCCTTTAATTGTTAAGGTATCACCAAGATGGGCGCGAAGTGGAAATATAGAATCTATGCGCATCACTTTATTACCTTTGGACTCAAAAGTCTTTAAATTGAAAAGTTTAATGCGTGAAGGAGTTTGAACAAAAACAGTAAAATAGTACTTAACATCTTTAGGAATGCCATTAAAAACATCCATTTTAAATTCGCCAACAGTAATAGCTTGAGTAGCGAATACAAAATAATTACTTGTTTTAAATGTGCTATCAGGAGATATAATAAAACCAAACTGTTTTAGACTGTCGGGAATTTGATTGATGACGGCATTAAAAGTTACGCCCCCATCCTCGTATACAACTGCCGACAATGTTTGCATATCCGGCTTAAGGATGATTGGCGTTGTCGGTTCTTCTGCCTCCTTTTTCTTACAGGAGTAGATCAATAAAAAAAGCGAAACGACAACGAGTAATCTGTGAGAGATCGTAATTTTCATGGAGAGCATTCGAAATAAAAACAAAAGTATCCTAGTTCTGCAGTCGCTATTCCACTGCAGAACTAGGAGTAATAAATTATTAATTCAGTGTAGGATCGAAAGCCCCACCCCAATCTTTATTCTGTTCTAACTTTTTAGTCTTCCCTAATATAGATTGTGATATTGGAGCAAAGTAGTACTTGTCAGGTAAAACATTCACCTGTACACCCGTCCTTGGAATTTGCAAAACGACATATTTAAAATCGCTTTCTTTTAATTGATTGGCGGTAGCAAGGGTCTTCGCCTGGCTGATAGGCATTTCCGATCCATTTGGCAAAATCGCAATCGCTTCAATTCCATATTTAGGATTATTGTTTAATACACTAAACATTCTCCAGCGACGCAAATCATTGAACCTATGTCCTTCAAAACAGAATTCAACATTTCGCTCGTCCATAATTGCTTTTCTAATCTCCAGCCTGCTTGTTGCGGTAATCCCATACTTACCGTCTGCTCCTGGCGTTATGCCCGCACGCTGACGGATTTGTGTTAAGATATCCAAAGCTTCAGCTTGATGTCCGGCTTCATTTGCAGCTTCCGCATAATTCAACATCACTTCTGCAAATCGCATCAGTACATAATCCGTATCATATTGCTCCACTTGTTCCTGCTTTAAATCTAACCGTTGACTTTTTGTAATAAAAAGCCCTGTATAACGGTTTCCATTTTCAGATTTATCAGTAGAATTAGGATTGACCCCAAAATTATCTAAAGCTGGCGCTACACCAAGTCCGGTATACTGCCTGTAACCATCTACTTTTCCGGCAACAGGGAAGGCTTTCCCATTCCACAATATAGATTTATCAAACCTTGGATCTCTGTTTTCCCAATAGCTTTTCAAAAACTGTTCCTCTGTCTTATAGTAGGCGCCTGAAGGGTCATTATACAGCTTACCATCTTTCATTGGAAACGCCTTTATGAAATTCCAGGTGGGGGTAGCACTTGCGGGCCCCCTGCTTAATGAACCAGGACGCGTTCCATTGTCCCAATTTGCGATTTTATTCGGGAACTTATTGATCACAGAAAATACGACCTCAGAATTTTTCTCTGACAGTGCAATATTCGAATAATTATCTACCAACTTAAAGCCCTGTGCTTTTAATTCATTGTAGGCTAACTTATTGGTCTCATAGGCTTGGGCCCAGTAAATATTTTCCCATGGATTTGTGGGGTTAAACTGCGGCGAAGCTTTATATAACATAACTTTCGCTTTAAAAGCAAGGGCGAAATTGCCGTCAATTTTACCCCAGTTACCAGAGGATGGGGCGATCTTTTTTGGCAAGGCTGCAATTGCCTGATCCAAATCCTGCACTATAAAATCAAAGCATTCCTTGGTAGAATTTCTAGGTAGATCCAGGTCATCTTCATACCTATCCTGTGGAATTTTGATGTAAGGAACACCACCATAAGTACTGACCATGGCAAAATAAATATAAGCTCTTAAAAAGTAAGCCTGACCAAGAATGCCATTTTTCTCTTCGGGAGTTAAGGAACCAGTTTCTACATCGACCAAAGCTTGATTAATTAAACGAATCCGACCGTAATCCCAGTTACCCAGTCCGCCGTTTGTGATACTAACCGCATCGGGAAAGAAAGGAACACCGGCCAATTGGTCTGATCTAAAATCACTGCCGGCACTCCAGTTTCCAAAAACGGAATAGATATTTGCCATATAGGCATTTGCTAAGTTGGGATCATTCCAAACCTTTTCAGGGCTATAGCTATTTATATTTTCAACGTCTAATACCTTTTTACAGCTAGTTGAAAGGGCTATAACTAAAATATATAAGATTATTTTCTTCATGATATCTGATGATCTTTAAAATTTGATATTTAATCCAAGGGTAAATGTTTTCATTACCGGGAAGGAATCATAGTTGTCTTGCTCCGGATCTTGAAACTCTTTCATATCTGAAATGGTAAACAAATTGGTACCATTAAAGAACAATTGAGCACTGGAAAGCTTTACACTACTGAGCCATGTTTGCGGTAAATTATAGGCTAAGTTCACATTTCTCAACCTCAGGTAAGCTCCGTTTCTAATCCAGAAACTAGAATTATCCGTACCTGACTCCGCCCAGTTAGTGCCGGTTACACGAGGATATTTTCCATCCGGGTTTTCCGGTGTCCAAACATCCCCCGTCCAAATCGGATAATAGGCTCTGAAGCTGCCGCCATGTTGCCGCATGCCTCCACCCTCAAGGTTACTGATCATCCTGTCATAAGCACCAACTCCCTGAAAATGAGTATCTATAGTGAATCCTTTCCAAGTTACATTAAAACCTAATCCAAAATTGATACGTGGCTTGTTGTTATTACTTAACAACTGAACGTCATTGGCATCTACTTTCCCATCTGGTCCTGGCTTATAATTATCTCCTCTGATGTCTTCATAAATAATTGCCCCTAAGTATGGGTTACGACCATAGGTTTTATAACCACTGGCAATCAGCTGGTCCAACTCTGCCTGTGTACGGACAATACCCTTGGCCTTAAAACCAAACAGTCTGTTAGCAGGCTGTCCGATGGCAGATTGCCATTCCCGGTTACCTCCAGGTAAATAGTCTGCACCCTGGTCTAAAATATCCCACTGGTCTTTTGCATAGCCAACATTTCCGTAGATGGCGTATGAAACTTCTTTGCCCATGTTACTTTTCCAGTTTAAGGTCAGTTCAGAACCCCTGAAAGATCTTTGTGCATAATTTTCGGCAGCTAAAGTCTGTCCGTAAGAGTCGGGTAGGGTCACGGTACGGGGACCTAATATGTTTTTCATTTTGTTTTGGAAAACATCTATACTACCCGATAAACGGCGGTTCAGGATATCAAAATCAAGCCCGATGTTGGAATTCTCGATGGTCGCCCAGGTTACATTTGGGATAGGTGTAGCTCCTGGAGCAATGGTGGTATAAAGATTATCACCAAACATATAACTACCGGCATTCACATAAGTAGAAGTATAAGTAAAGGCTGGAAGAGGATTACTATTGATATCTAAAAGGTTGCCGGTTGTTCCATGAGAGATTCGAAATTTCAAATCGTCAACCCAATTCACCGAGTTTTTGAAAAAGCTTTCCTGTGATACTCTCCATGCTAAGGATACGGATGGAAAAAATCCCCATCTATTTTCTTCTGAAAAGAGTGTACTTCCATCATATCTGAAGGCAAAATCGACCAGGTAGCGGTTATCGAAATTATAATTAAACTTACCAACCCATGCCCGGCTCGCATCTAAGCCCTCGTAGCCACTTCCAGTTCTATTCGCTTCATCATTTGAATACACAAACATCTGATCAATGGAAGTCAGCGGAGAGGATGCTTTAGAGGTAACATTGTAGGCATGACGCGCTGTCTGCTCCCAAACGGCTAATGCGTTAATGCTGTGCTTGTTAAAAGTGCGGTTATAGGCTAAGTAGGCATTTAATTGGTACTTCCAGCCATTTTCTGTCTGGTACCTCAAAAACGGCAAGGCTTGACTAAAATTAAAGGTATTTGTGTTGTTCGGGTCAGGTGCTCCCGGGATAAATCGGTTTCCACCCGGATCAGCAGAAATAAAGGCATAGTTTTTTTGAAACGTCATGTACCATTTACGCAAGTAATCGTTGCTTTCGTAATTACCTACCATTTTTGCAGAAAGACCTTTAACAAATTGATCTAATTTGATGTCCATTGTTAAGATAGAATTCAGTTGTCTTCTGGTGGTCTGGATATAACGATCTCCCATCACCTGATCAATCACATTCCAGGCTTGCCAGCTTCCCATTGGGGTTTGTACTGGAAAATCTGTGACGTGATTTGCAGGGGTGCCATCTTTTTCCGTATAGAAAGGATATAATTTAGGCCAGTTAAAGGTAACCCGATAAAAATCACCGACGTTATAATCATCATCCCCAGTAAATGGCCAATAGAAACGATCGTGGTTTTGTTGTGCGCCCGAGATATTCAAGTTCAGGGAAATGGCCTCACTTAACTTGGCAGTGACATTTGAGCGCAGGTTGAACTTTCCATAATCTAAATTTTTATAAGAACCATTTTCACCGGTATAACTTGCCTGCGTGTAATAAGTAATCTTGTCACTACCGCCATTTACACTAAACAGATACTTTTGCGTCATTGGATTTTGCCAAATCCAATCGTTCACATTATAGTTTTTATCCTGAAAATAATCGAACTCCCTTTGCCCGTTTGGCAATGTATTCCCATTAAATTGAGCCACCCTGTTTTGATAAGTCAGTTCATCAGCCGCAGTTGTTAAATCTGCAAGTAAAGTTTGGGTTGGGCGTGCAGTGGTGAAAGAAGTTTGGAAATTAAAAACAGGCGCTTGATTCAACCCTTTTTTTGTCGTGACCACCACTACTCCGTTACCTGCCTGTGAGCCATATACTGAGGCAGTTGCAGCGTCCTTCAAGACTGTCATTTGATCAATCTCGTTCGCATCCAAAGCATCAAAATCAGCTTTGGTTTTTATAATTCCATCGATAACGATTAATGGTGAACCGAAGGACCCCCTGATTCTGATCGCTGATGAGGCTCCTGCTAAACCGGAAGTATTGGTTACGGTTACGCCCGCAGCCCGTCCAGCTAAGGCATTAGAAAGATTGGTGACTGGCACATTGTCGACCTTACTCATATTGACAGAGGAAACGGCACCCGTGATGTTCGCCTTATTCTGCGATCCATAACCCAGAACGACCACTTCTTCCAGGTCATTTTTAGCTTCCTTCAATACAATGAGAAGGTCATTTTTTGCGGGCACCACTTGTGTAAGGTAACCCATATAAGCGATCCTGATTGAATCACCGGTTTTTACATTTCTTAAGATAAACCGGCCGTCGGGGTTAGTTTGAGTACCATTTGATCCTCCCGTCACAGTTACTGTTGCTGCAGGGATAGGTTGTGATCCTTCATCAACTACCCTCCCCCTAATTTCCATTAAATCTGTTTGCTGAGCAAATGCAGTCCCTACTGTGGTTAGAAATAGAAACAGAATGGTGTGGAAACTTTTCTTGTAAAATAGAAGCATCGGTGTGAAATTTGCATGATGGCAAATTTTCGGTTTTGTTGTTGGTCTTTGTTTGTTCATAGTTAAGGAATTTGCAGTGTATGAGTGGTTGGTTGTTATATTCTAAAAGAACACTATTAGCAGGAAACAAACTGGGATAATTGGTTTGGCTGAGGAGATGTGATGACATTTATGGACTGCAAAACCATAAGGGGATAACCAATCTATCTAATTGTAGCTTAGCCGTTTTGAGTTTTAGTACGTTCGCTATTTTTGTTTTTGAAGCCTTCTCTGAAACTGTAAAAGTATTGTTTGATTCTTGGAACATTGACAAAGCGGATAAATTCTTAGTTATAAAAAGTATGCCTTAATTAATAATCACACCCAAGATAGTAACTGTGGGGGAAATTAAGAAAGTTTATTTCCTTATGAAAACGAAATTGAGCTGTGAATTAAATGGTGATCGCGAATTAACCAGGACATTGATTTGTAGTCGATGTATTATAATGATCAATGGTCTTCTGTAATTGCTGTTTCATTTGTTTCACCAAAATCCTCGGTCCTAATACTTTCATTTTGGAGCCAAATCCTAATAGCTCACGCTCCAATTCAAAATTCAGAACTACCCTAATACTAAATATTTTACCTATTTCATCTTCCCTTAACAACGTTTGAGTATGGTGTAAAGGCTTGGTAATTACATAAGGTGCATTGTCGTTATCTATCCAGAAAACAACCTCGCAGTCACGCTGACCGGGAGATTTTGTTACTCCTATTACGTCATTATAGTAAGTAGAAAGATCTAGTATGGTGTTTTCCCGGTAAGCTTCCTGATGATCCTCAATAGATTGAATTCGATCCAGTGCCAGATTATACAGCTTACCGCTTTTTTTATGCTGCACACCTAATACAAACCAACGATTCCGGTACTCTTTGAGTAAATAGGCACTAAAACAAAATGTATGAGCACCCCTTGCTTTAAATGATTGATAAGTTAAGCACAGTGTCTTCTTTGCCACTATCGCTTTTCGTATAACTTCAATGTACTCCAGCCCTTTCAAGTTATCATTCCTTTCAAAATCGATTATTGGAGCACTATGTGTCTTCTGTGAATAGATTTTGTCTTCCAGCTTACTCACCATTTCATTGAGGTCAGCAAAATGATTAAAGCCCTTAAATTGCTTCAATAAACCAGATACCTCAGTCAGCACCTGCATATCCTGCTGATTTAGCGGGCTGTTGGTGATGCTGTAATTTTTATCGCTATAGGTATAATATTTCTTGTCAACGACAACAATAGGCGCTTTATAACCCAGCTTATTGCTACGCATCATTTCCATGTCAGCCTGTACCGTTCTCTTGCTTACACCGGTATCGATACCCTGGTATTCATAGATTGCATCGCTGCAGGCGTCGATCAGAGCGTCGAGCGTCCATTTCTTATAGCGGTTTTGCAGGCATTGGTCTATGGTGCGGTAGCGGATGAGGGCATTTCTGTTGACAGGCATAGGGTCTGAAATAATTTTAATGAATTTATGAATTATTTTTACCTGCGCAAATACACTGCGCAGATGCTATATTTCTTTGTATCAATAAATAATAAACAGTCATGGAAAAAGATAAAATCAGTAATAACGAATTAAAGGCTTTAGGTATTAACGATGTGGAAATCCTGGTAAACTTTAGTCGCGTGGCCAATGGTTTGTTGAAACATAACGTAATTGGCAAATCTGAAATCCTCGCAAATTTAGAAGCACTGATCGACGATCCTATGCCTTATGCTTTAAAGAAAGGCGGCAAGTTTAAGAACCTGGCTGAGGACGTCATCGCCATGCGTAAGGAAGGTAAATTTGTAAAACAAGAACGCGGCAACTTTAAGCTGAAAGAAGAAATAGCCGAGTTTCCGGTATGGGGACTGGAGCATATCGAGGTGGGTGCCCTGGCACAAATGAGAACTGCGGTACAATTGCCTATCGCAATTGCGGGTGCCCTTATGCCTGATGCGCATCAAGGCTATGGCCTTCCTATCGGTGGGGTCCTGGCTACAACGGTGAATACAATTATTCCGTTTGCCGTTGGTGTAGATATTGCCTGTCGAATGTGCCTAAGCATTTTTGACTTGCCTGCGGAAGCTATCGATACTGAGGCTGACAAACTGAAAAATATTCTGGTTGACAATACCTATTTCGGTATGGGGTGTACCACAAAATCTTACTTTGACAGTTCGCTGTTTGACAGCAACACCTGGAATGAGACCAAGGTAATCCGCTCCTTGAAGGATAAGGCTTATGCGCAATTGGGTACAAGCGGCACCGGCAACCACTTTGTGGAATGGGGCGAGTTGACTATCGGCAAGGGTGCCTTAGACAGTGTCCCTGCTGGTAGATACTTAGCGTTGTTATCGCACTCCGGTTCACGTGGATTTGGGGGCTCTGTGGCTGACCACTATAGCAAAATTGCTATGGTTAAAACAAAACTTCCTGCCGAAGCCAAGCATTTGGCCTGGTTAGACCTGGATAAGGATGAAGGGCAGGAGTACTGGATAGCTATGAATCTTGCAGGGGAATATGCGAGTGCAAACCACCATGAGATCCACAATAAGATAGCCCGTGCTTTGGGGGTTAGTCCGATTACCCGGATAGAAAACCACCATAATTTTGCCTGGAAAGAAAAGCTAGCCGACGGCACGGAGGTAATGGTGCACCGTAAAGGTGCCACGCCGGCAGGTGATGGTGTTTTAGGGATCATCCCCGGTAGCATGAGTACGCCCGGCTATTTAGTGCGCGGAAAAGGTAACGCAACAAGCATTAATTCCGCCAGCCACGGTGCAGGTCGTTTAATGAGCAGAAGCGCGGCTTTTAAAACGCTGGACAAGAATTTAATTGCGGCCAATCTTGTTGAGAAACGAATTACCCTGATGGGCAGCGATATGGATGAAGCGCCGATGGCCTATAAAGACATCCATGCGGTAATGGCTGCACAAAATGACCTGGTTGAAGTTCTTGCGAAGTTTGAGCCGAGGATTGTGCGAATGGCTAATCCAAGAGAAAAGCCAGAAGATTAGCAAATAGTTTAAATTATTTACTGGGCGGATACCCTGCACAATTGCTTTCAACCTTTGTATTAACAAAAGAAAAAGGAGGTTCATTATGAAGTTCAACCTGTTAAGCAGAACAAAAAATCAAACGCTAAACCATGAAGGTGCTAAGGCATCAAAGTAAGCCATCCGTTCTGCAGGTAAAACTCAATAAACGCTGGCTGGGTGGGGATCAGCCTCAGCAAATATATAAAAACAGGCATGCAAAATAAGATGCCTGTTTTCAAAATTAATGATCCTTTCAACTAAGGTTTTCTTCCGCCAGCTGAATTTTAGGTAGTCCTATCGACTTCTCTACATTTACTTCGTAACAGAAGTTGTTTGCATACTGTCCTGCATTCGTATCAAGGAACTGCTGAACATCCTGTGCACTTTTGGCTTCCCAAAGACAGGTACCAGTTTTAGCATCCATGGCAGGATAAACGCCATGCAGTTTCAAATTTTCGGGTATATTTTTTGACACTTTTTCTGCAGCAGCCCAAAAACCTTCAGGATCGCTGATGTTGTGATGTGCAATAACTAACATTGTCTTTAAATTTTGAGGTTAAAATATATTGCCTAACATGGGTCAGAATAAATATAAGTTTTCAAAAAGCAAGCAAATTTGCGCGAATTAGTAGATATAAAATTACATCAAAGCAAAGGCTTTTCCAAATCTAACTTTGCATATTTTTTCAACCAAATCAAGCTTAAAGGAAGTCTCATGCCCCATTTATTGGGTTTTACCACTCATACAAACATTGAACATGACCGTGTTGACATTAATTTCAGTGATTTCGATGATGCGAATGAATTGTGACTGCTGTCGATATAGCAGACATAAAAAAAGCTCCAATTCAGGAGCTTTAATTTTAAAACGTATGTGGTTGATGTGGCTTTGGCAAAACTGCCTTTTAACACACCCAAACAACCTTGTTGGTGGTCCCGACGAGAATCGAACTCATATCTAAAGTTTAGGAAACTTCTATTCTATCCGTTGAACTACGGGACCATTTAACACATTCAGCTATCATTTAAAGTGTCTATTTATTGTCGGTTGTCGGATTGGTTGTCGCTTCCTTCAATTGGCACTTTAATAAAACAGCAATTAACCATGTTTAAAAATCGATTAATTAGTTGCTAAGTTATATGTTTATGGTGGCTTATAATAACCCTTCATCTGCAAAACTGTAAAACCTATGTCTAGATATGATGAGGTGATCCATTACTGGTATATCCAACAATTTCCCTCCTTCAACAATTCTTTTTGTAAGCTTTATGTCTTCATTGCTAGGTCTCATCTCTCCACTTGGATGATTGTGCGCAAGTATTATAGAACTTGCAGCAGCCTTTAACGCTGAAACAAATATAAGCTTAGGATCAGCCACTGTTCCAGCAACCCCACCTTGAGAGATAGTTACTAATCCTAAAACTCTATTGCTTCTGTTCATAAGAAGCACTTTAAACTCTTCTAACAGATCAATTCTGTTCAAGCTCCATTGCTGTAACAGGATGTCATAAGCACTAGCAGAAGAGTTAATTTTGGGTCTGTCTGCAATTTTGTAATCAGCTGAGTATTTAAGTTCAACTTCAGCAACTTTGAATAATGTCGTTTGTACCATAAGATTTTAGATTAATTATGGTAACCCAACCAAGCTTTCAGCTCAATCTAAGTAAAGAAAGCAAACGGAATAAATAGGTGGAGCGTAAATGCCTTTTGAGTTTTTATGCCGGAACTTCTTTAAACGTGTTGAGTTGACAAGCCTTAGCTTTGTGCAATAATTAACAAATCATATATGCTTCTCACCATGAGAACCGTATTGCCACAGTAAATTGTGTACTCTAAATACTTTCAATCCAAAGTTTTTTATCAAATTGCTGGTAACCCCAATTCCCTCAAAAATTCATTATGCCTATTTGTAGCCTCTATTATACGTTTATTAATTTCTAAAAGTTCTATATTGACCTCTCTCAAATTAATTTTTTGTTCTTCAAAAGAAGTATTAACATAACGTGAAATGTTTAGATTATATCCTTGTTTCTCAATTTCATCCATTGATACTCTTTTGGAATATCTTGGTACTTCATTTCTAAATTTATAAGTTTCTATAATTTTATCGAAATGTTTTTCGCTCAGTGTGTTTTGCCGTTTTCCTTTTTCAAAATGGTCACTAGCATTAATGAAAAGTACATCTTCATATCTTTTGCATCTTTTTAGAATTAAAATTGAAACAGGAATCCCTGTTGAATAAAACAGATTTGATGGTAACCCAATTACCGTATCAATGTGGTTATCTCTCAATAATTTGGTTCTGATTTTTTCTTCTGCTCCACCACGGAATAATACTCCATGAGGTAAAATGATTGCCATCGTGCCATTTTGACTCAGGAAATGAAAGCCGTGCAATAAAAATGCAAAGTCTGCGGCTGATTTTGGTGCTAAACCATAACTTTTGAAACGGAAATCTTCAGCCATCACTTCGTTGGGTTCCCAACGTAAACTAAAAGGTGGATTAGCGACAATGGCATCAAACTCTAACTTTTTTGAAGGATTCATTTCGTTTAACTCATCCCATTGGTTTAGTAATGTATCGCCGTGGAAAATCTCGAACTCGGTATCTTTCATGCCGTGCAAAAGCATATTCATACGTGCTAAGTTATAGGTCGTGATATTCTTTTCCTGGCCGTAAATCTTACCTACGTTCCCACCGTTTTCTTTGATGCGTTTTCTAACATTGAGCAACAACGATCCTGACCCACTTGCAAAATCCAATATTTTTTCTAGTCTCAGTTTTGGTCCTGTCGTTGGGTCTTGACTGTCTAGTGTTACTATTTCAGAAAGTATTGAAGATATTTGTTGTGGCGTATAAAATTCACCCGCTTTTTTACCAGAGCCTGCTGCAAACTGACCAATCAAATATTCATAGGCATCACCTAAAGTATCTGAATCGGTAGAAAAATCTTTTATACCTTCTGCAATTTTTTGAATGATAACACATAGTTTGTCATTCCTATCTTTATGTGTTTTTCCTAATTTTTCAGAGTTCAAATTTATTTCTGAAAACAATCCTTGGAAAGCACTCTCAAAAGACTCATTTTCTATATACTTGCAGCCTTCCTGTAGTGTTTCTAACAACTCATTGTTTTGGGTACGAGCCAATTCAGCAACACTATTCCAAAGATGAGATGGTTTGACGACATAATGCACTTTTCTGCGCATCTGTTTTTCAAAAGCTTCTATATCATTAGGATTTTCTTTGTACCAAATCTCTAAAGGTGTATTAACCTTTAATTTTGACATTACATCTTTTGGTGTATTATCAGGATAATCTTTTCCTAATTCTTTTTTTGCAGATTCTTCATAATTCGCAGATAAATACCTAAGAAAAAGAAACGATAGCATATAATCTCGAAAATCATCGGGATCCATTGCGCCACGTAAATTATCTGCTATATCCCAAAGGGTTTTACCTAATTGTTGTTGTTCTTTTTGTGTCATTCTTTCAATTATACTTTGAAATTGTATTTATTAATTAAACCATCAAAAACCTCATTGAACAATGTTTCTTCATTGTCTGACATTTCACTAAACTGATAACGATAAGATTGTTGATGTGATAATGAATTTATTTCATCTGCTTTTTTATCCACGTCATCTATACCAATGTCTATTAATATCCGTCCTATTTTTTTAGAACCGAGAAATGAATTTATATTTTCAAGCACTTGTCTTAGTAGTACCATATGATATTTGTAAAGCTGTACTTTTCTAGCTTCTTGAAGCGTTTGTAAAAGATGTAAGTGATATAGAAAAACATCGCTATTTGTTCCTTTAAAATTAAGGTCTCCTCCCTTATTTTTTAATATTACCAATTTAGTTAGATTTCCGACACCCCCTTTGCTTGCATCATTTTTTAACCAAGTTGCTAGTATTGAAAACAAACCAATATGATGAGTAGAAATTATTATTTTTTCTTTGTTTAAATAATTCATTTTTATCAATTCTAAAATAGACCTAGTCGTAATAAATATATTGTGATCATCTAAACTTGATACAGGATCATCTATAAGAATGTGTGCATTTTGTTGATCTGCCCAGCCATCAACTTCAAATAATGCTAAAAAGAAACACCACACGAAAATTCTTTCTTCCCCTCTTGATATTTTGATTGGAAGTTCATTTTCTTCATTTACAAAAAATGTTACAGATGCAATTCCATCTTCGAAATTTTTATGTTGATTAAGTTTGAATTTATATTTTGGAAAATATGGTTCTAATTTCTCTTTAATAATTTTATCGTTTTCGATAAGATTGCTATGGAATTGATTGAGAGTACTTGGCAATACAGTTAATTTTAAGCCAGCATTACTGTTTATTTCATCATTGTCCCATACAAATAAGTCTTCACTGTAAGCATTATAATATACCCCAGCGTGTTTTCCGTTGTTTTTTTTCTTGGTATAGTCTTTATACGCTACTGATAGTCTAGTTTTTCCTGTCGAATTTAGTGCGTAGATGAGAATGATATTTTCATCTATATTATTTAGTTCTTCTGCTAAATCCTTTACTGTAGCCATATTTAATTTGAAATATTAGGGAACAACCGTTGCATCAATCCTTTTTTGTGGAAATTTAATTGCTCGATTTTGTTTGATTGCTCTTTGATTAAATCATCTAAAGAGGAAAGAGTGTCGGCTATTTCTTGTTGTTCATTTAAAGAAGATGGATACCAAAATTTAGTTTTTTTTGCGTTTTGTATTGTATAGGTACCAACAGTTGATAATGATGTTTGAGCAATAATTTGCCCTTGTATATGATTTGATTGAAAACAGAACTTAAAATAACTTGAGCATAATTTTTTTTTAATTTTAAACCAAAGTACGTTTCCATCCTTGAAATAAAATCTATCATTTTTTTTTACTTGATAAGAAATTCCAAGTGTACCAACACCACTAATCAAAAAATCACCTTCTGTTGGTATTCCATAATTTTTTGATAATTCAGAAAAAAGTTTTTCAGAAATAAAAATTTCACTTCCGAATGGCGCATTTTTGCTTAAAGAAACTAACTCTCTTGTACGGTAAAAAGGAACTCCTTCACTTGTCCAATTTTCTTGTAATACTCTTTTACTTGAGCCAACATCAAAAAAATCTTCTATTAATTTCTCTTCCCATTCCCCATCTTTCTCAAATTTTTTAAACCTTAATTTTGGTACTTTTTTGTCTTCTTGTGGAAAAAGGTTTTGCATCAATCCTTTTTTGTGGCTTTTTAAAGATTCTAATTTTTTACTATAAGCACTTAATAATTCATTTAATGATGAAAAGCAATCGGCAATTTTTTTTTGTTCTTTTTGCTCTCTATCTGGAGGCAGTAAAATTTTTGTTTTACGTAGCTCATCCATATTAATTTTACAAGGTGTTGCATTAAGCAAAGACTTACTTTTTATTTCTTTCTGATAAAAATCAGACTGAATAAATGAATACAAATAATATGAATTAAACTGTTTAGATTTTTTAATAACAGCTAATGTAACATAAATACTAAACTCGTAATCCCAATCTATAATTTTAGGAAATCCAATATTTCCAATTCTGGTAATCAATAAATCAAATTTTTCAGGTTTATTTTTATTTGTAGCTATTATGTGGTCTTCTTCAGATATGAATTTATTTTTATTACCACTAATTAAATTTTCAACACTAAAAAAAGGGATTCCGTTTTCAGTGTATTTAGGTGTTTGATGAGTTCCATCAAATATTGAAGACGTAATTTCATTTAGTGTTTTCTGTTGCCATTCTCCCTGATTCACAAACTCAGGAAAGCGCAATTCAGGAACCAATTTGTTTATATCATTATTCATAAGCCGTCAATCCAGATATTTCTCGCCCTTGGGCTTGTTTTTTTAACAATGGTATCAATTCATTCATAAAAGCTTGTTCTTTTAAACTGCGTTCTTTCCAGTTAAGGTCTAAAGGATCTAACAAATCAGTAAGTTTTTCACCATCAAAGATCAATCGGCTCATTATGTTGGCGACAAATCCTTTTACATCGACAGTTTGCAAGCCGTGAGCAATCGCTATATCTGTTAATACTTTATCATTTTCATTTTCTTTAAAATCTTGGTAACCGTTGCGAAGTTTAACTATATCTTGTCCTTTGTTCCAATCTAAACTATTGATATAATTTGTTAAGTCTTCTTGTTCTTCCATCAAATTGGCTGTAGCACTAAGCAAACGAATAATCTCATCTTTACTCATTTTTTGTTTAGATGGTTTCATCTGTAAGTTGTCTGCCACTAAGTTCATGATGTAATCATAATCAATCACTGCAGAAGCAAACAAAACTAATTCAAAATCCAGTTGCTGAATATTTTCAGGAGCGTTATTGCCTTCTTTATCCTGAATAGCTTTAAACTGTTTAGCAGTTTCTAAATAAGAACTTCTAAAAGATAGTAAACGATCGATCGGCAAAATGCTGTCAATGACTTCTTTTTGCGATTCATTCAAATCGGTGTATTGATCTAATTCCGTCTTCAGCCGTTGTACTTCTTTGAAATTTTTAACGAAAGTAATTTTAGCACCGTCTCCTCTCAGGTTATATACTTCTGAGGGATCATTTAATAGCTTGTTATCTTCCATAAAAATGCCCAAAGCTTCTACGGCTTTTTTGTATTTTTCAATAACTACTGGAGCAGGATCTACCATCCAAATTTTAATAGCTTTATCTTCTGAATTTTCCCCTGAAAATAAAGCAATCGCTTGGTTTACCTGTTCCTGTTGTGAATGGAAATCTAAAATATTTCCATAAGGTTTGGTGTCATTTAACACACGGTTGGTACGAGAGAATGCCTGAATTAATCCGTGGTATTTCAGTTTTTTATCCACATACAAAGTATTCAAGAACTTAGAATCAAAACCTGTAAGTAACATATCTACTACAATGGTAATGTCTATCTTATTCGTATGCGAATAATCTTTGTTACTGTATTTTTGGTCCTTTATCCGGGCTTGCACGTTTTGATAAAATCCATCAAATTCGTTAATATTGTGATTGGTATCAAATTGTTTATTGTAGTCCTCAATAATTTCAATTAATGCCATTTTCTTTTCTTCAGGATTTGATTGATTATCAAATTTTTCTTGTTGTAAATCTTCCTGTAATTGCTTGATGTCTTCGGCATTTTTTTTCTCGCCCTCTTTTGACATTAATTGAGTTGGTGGAGAAAAAACACAAGCTATATTCAAAGGAACATAATCTTCGTCAAACTGTTTCTTTTTCTGTTGGGCGAGTTTAAACAAGCGATAATATTCAATGGCATCGTTAATTGAAGCTGTTGCAAAAATCGCATTGAATTTCCTATGATTCGTTGCTGAATCGTGTTTTTCTATAATAGCATCAACAACCGCTTGCTGTGATATTGCTTCGCCAGCCTTCGGATTTAGCTCTCCTTTACCTTTGTAATAATCTATATGAAAACGGAGTACGTTTTTATCTTCAATAGCATGAGTGATTGTGTAAGCATGTAACTCTTTTTCAAAAATGGATTCTGTGGTCTTGAAAGAAGCCTCTTCGCCTTCCCGAATTGTATAATTTGAATTGTCAGGAAAAATGGGAGTGCCTGTAAATCCAAATAGTTGTGCTTTCGGGAAGAATTCCTTAATAGCTTTATGATTTTCACCAAATTGAGAACGATGACATTCATCAAATATAATAGCCATTCTGCTATTACTTAAATGCTTTAATCTATCTTTGTACTTTTTGGTATCATCAAGAGCTAAACCTAGTTTTTGAATAGTGGTAACAATAACTTTATCTGAGTAATCGGAAGACAGTAACCGTCTAACTAAACTTTCAGTGTTGGTATTTTCTTCAACACTACCATCTTGAAATTTATTGAATTCTTCTCGTGTTTGTCTGTCTAAGTCTTTTCTGTCAACAACAAACAAACACTTTTCAATTTCAGTATTTTCTTTTAATAAAGTAGATGCTTTAAATGAAGTTAAGGTTTTCCCACTTCCAGTTGTATGCCAAATGTACCCGTTGCCTCGATTTTGTTTGATACAATCTACTATTGCTTTTACAGCATAGATTTGATATGGTCGCATTACCAAAAGCTTATGCTCACTTTCCACCAGGACCATATACTTGCTTATCATTTCGCCTAAAGTGCATTTAGATAAAAACTTATCTGCGAATAAATCTAAATGTGTGATTTTTTTATTGTTTTCGTCAGCCAATTGATAAACTGGTAAAAACTGTTCATCTGCATTGAATTGAAAATGCTGAAGTCTGTTATTTGCAAAGTAGTAGGTGTTCGATTGATTACTTACAATAAACAATTGCATAAAACACATCAATGAATTGGTATAACCATTTCCTGCGTCGTTTTTATAATCAACAATTTGTTGCATCGCTTGCCTAGGAGATATACTGATACCTTTTAATTCAATCTGAACAATAGGCAAACCATTAATTAGAATAATTACATCATAACGGTGATTGCTATTTTCTGTATTTATTCTTACCTGATTGATAATTTCATAATCGTTTTTGCACCAATCTTTAATGTTTACCAATGAGTAATGTAATGCCGTTCCGTCTTCTCGCTGAAAATAATTCTTTTCACGAAGTGTTTTTGAGGCTGAAAAAACGTCCTGTGTGATTATCTCATCACGTAATCTTGCAAATTCAGCATTGCTCAAACGGACACGATTAAGTGCTTCAAATTTCTCACGAAAGTTTTGCTCAAGAGAAAACCGGTCCTTTATCTCAGGACGATTTGTGTATTTCAGATCGCTAAGCTTGTTTAGCAAACTTTGTTCAATGTGGCTTTCTTTAGTCATGAAGTACTTCAGTTCTTTAATAACAAAGTTAGATTTATTTACCCATTACGAACGATTATAAGCGAATTGTATTTGTATTAATATAATAATTACTAAAGCATTATTGTCGCTGGACAGCTTATTGTTTGATTAGCAACATATAAGGGCGTTGTTAAACATGAGATATTCTGCTCAGCCGCCTGTGAGCTGAGCGAGGAACTCTAAGTAGAAGTGCCATAGCATTACTTTAAGAATGTTTTCCATGAGGAGCTAAAGTGTGATAAAGGATCAGCCAGGATGACCAATCCTAGCTGAATTATATTGCCTCAACATCAAGAATACTTTTTAATAGTAATCATGTTACTAAAATATCAACATAGCTGGGGTGTTGAATGAAAGAATTAAAATGCATACAGCATATGAGAAGCTTTTGGTTGATGACTGTGTTAATTCTTACCAAAGCCAGTTATTAAGTATGTTTTATTCACAAACCAAAATAGGAGAAGCATTTATTGCAATAGTATTAGATTATAAGCAATAAATTTAGATACATATATGTCAGTGATGATTTTAGGCGTGCCTATTTGGGTTGGTAGCAGTGCTTACTTAACTCTTATTTCACTATAATTAAAAGTATACATTGAAGAAATTGATCTGTAGTATAGATTTCTTATAAACAAGCACCAATGACCTCTATCGATTATCGCTGGTAGGGGTTACGTCATATGACATGTGAATTGACGTAACTTCCACAGCAATGCTTCTATTATGAGTAATATAAACGTATAGCTCACCTGACCTTGCGATATTGAGGTGAAAAGGTAAGCAGGGGTAATCCGAAGGATGGCTGCTTACAATGTCCCTACACAAGGCTTGGCGTCTATATTTGTATCAAATATGATGAAAAGCCGCAGTTTTCACCGATCGCGAGGTGAGCACATAAAAAAGCTAGCTGTACCATTTAAAATTGAATTTAGCGAAGCGAATGATATTTTAAAGCGTCGGGAAGCTAGCAATGGAGCAATGACGTTTGCGGAAAGCATTAATGTATGACAGATATAGTTTAGGTGAGTGAAGCCAGGATGAATAATCCTAGCTGAATGAAGCATATCTGGGATTCTTAATGCAACGCTTACGAATAGCAGAATACCTTATTTCCTAAGACTTGCTTTGTTCAACCACAAGCCTATTGATAGAACGAACTTTTGCACTGACCTATGTAAGTGACTCCTCACTTGAGTATACTACTGAATAAAGACTAAAGCCTGCCATTCTCCTCTTAAGCCGCAGTTGGGGAGATGGCAGGACTTTTAGGATGCCGATCGTAAAGTACTTAAATAAAAAGGTGAAATGCTCTAGATAACTATAAATCCGATTTTTGAAGTGTGAGCCGTTTTTTCATTGGCAAACTTATGTATAGTGTTATCTAAACTTGGCTATTAATTTTCGTTTTGCATATAAATTTGTAACCTGTCATTTCAGTCATTTCCCTCATAAATGCATTTAAGTTCGCCACAACCATATACAATGACACTGATGTGCCGGCCCACTTTATGGTTTTAACTGAAGTATTATGAGTATTGCAAAGCTGGTGGAATTGTCCAATTAGACTATCTAATTTTTCTAGTTCTGCCTTTGTATGATAACTTTGTGTACCAGCACTTCTTTCTAAAAGATCTAGTAATGTATTAATGCTTTGGAAAATTGTAGCTGCAGATTGGTCAAGTAACTGTTGTGATGGATTTGAGAAAAAAGACATGTGTGCTTTAATTAATTTGTTTGAATTATAAAATGTTGGTGCTAAGAAAAAATTACCTCTAAAATATATGAGTGTTAATTTTCCTACTGAACAGACTGATAAGCAAGTTGCTCTATTTTATCTAGCAGTTTTTTGTATTGGATAGCAATGTTGTCTTTTTCTTTCAACTCCGCTTTGAATCCCTCCAACGTTAAAGCTAGTCTAGAGTTTTTCAATTTTTCCACATAATAATGTAAGTAAAGTTTAGCTTCCCCAATCGTCTGACAGTTCTGTTCTATTTCTAAGAAGCAGTCCCAGACTTGTTGGACAGTTTGTAAATCATACGAATCCAAAACAAAAGACTCGGCCATATTAGTTTTAAGTGCTATAGTAAATATAGGCCTTGGTGTGTCACCATCACCACAGGGAACAAACTTCATATCAAATAAGCACCATTTATCTAAGGCAATTTTATCTATTTGCTCTCTGTCTTTATTAAATATCGCAAAAACCTCATATTGTGTTTTCCAACCATAACTTAGAAAAACAGAACGAATAGCACATATGGACCAGCAGTTGTTCACATTTGAAGCCATTGTAAACATGTTGTAGTCGCTTACATTGTTTTCGGAATCAATTGTATATAATACTCCGTAAGCATTGCGATTACCTTCGCTCAACTTTAACAAAGTTTGAGTTCTTGCAGATTCAAAAAGTCCAGTAATAGTTTCTATAAAAGGCATTTTATTTATTTTAGATGAGTTAATTATTTGATTAAAAAGTGAGAGCTAAATGATTCTGTTTTTTTCTTTATTTAAATTGAAGTCGACGTGTTGATACATGCTTTTTCATAATTGTTAGCTATGAATAGATTAATTGATAAAGAATTTGATTAAATAAAGAGAACATCAGCCAATCTGAACTCGCGTTCAAACTAAATGTTTCTAATGGATTCATAGGACAAGTTGAGAGTGTTAGGTCACAATCTAAGTATAATTTAGATCACATTAACAAACTGGCAACTATTTTTCATTGTTCTCCTAAAGATTTCCTCCCAGATAAGCCAATAAATGAATAAAGACCTATTAGGCCTTCATTCATTTACTAGTATTCTAAGAAGGAACTTTATCCTCAGCAGTAATAAATACATGGTCTTTCTGTCCATTCAGGATTCTGCTAATAAAGAATGGCTGTGTATCTGTAGCCTGATGATCTATTCTCACTGAGTTTTCAATATTAATTTGACATACTTCTAAAGATGTACACTTCATTACGATTCTGAGCATCTTATTAAATAGTTTGTCACCAAATCGCGTGAGGGCTTCTTCGTCGTAAGAAATGTAAATCATCAGGTAATTATGTCTGTTTCTAGTAAGGGTAACGTTCCAGAAGTAACAAATCCATTCATTAATAAGGTTGGTCTCCTTGCCGGACTTTGTGTGATCAATCATTGCTGATGTACGATACTTTAAGGATTCAAAAGCTGTTAATAGCTCTTTACACTGCATTACAATGTTGAAATATGCTGATTCAACATTTTCATTTCTTAGTTCAAGATTTTGGATTAGCGTAATTTCTTCGCTTGGTAAAATAACTGTCATGGGTTGCTTTTTAAGTGGTTTAACATTCTGTTTTTTGGACATGGTTTTACTATTCTCTGGTTCTCAGAGGTTGTTTTAAAGAGGTTTACTGCGTTACTAAAAAGAGTTTTGGGTAATAGGTGGGAAAAGACTAATCATGCTTTTAGACATCCTTATTTTTGGTAAGGGAAATCGTCGTGCATGTTTAGTGTTAAGGGAACTGTAATTGCTGGGAAAAGGAATTTTGAAAAGTCCTTGAATAAAGTCAATTTGTTATTAGTGTCCTGTTCGGTTCTCAGGAGAATTTTCCTTTACCCAAATCACTTACACTAAGACCAGGTCAGGGGGAATGAAATGAATATACTCTCTCCTCAATTGTCACTCAGGAGAATTTAATTTTCAGGCAAAAAAATATAAAAAAATAAAAAAGGTTCCTTTGTTTTCAAAGGAACCTTGGACAGTAATTTTTCAGGGGTTAGACCCTAAATTTTAGTGGTCATCTTTTAAACTTAGATGAGATAATTTTATACCCTTTCTTATTGTCAACAGTTGTTCTTGGCCCTAACTCAAAATACTCGTTAAGCAATTGAATTTCAGCTTTTAAATTTAGACCATGCTTTTCAATAATCCTCTTTAAGATCTTTTTAATCGTAGCACTCGTTCCTTTATAGCCGTCAGGAAATGCTATTTGTAAAGACCTGATGAAACCAAAGTCAGATTTACCCATATCATTTTTCTTTTGTTTAATAGCTTCATTAATTTGTCTTTTGGAGTAAGAGTTTTTAGCAAGCTCTTCTGCGCCCAGAATATAATAGCCTTCCGCAATCTCTGGGAAGATTTGTCTTATTTGTTCAATTACTTCTTTGCTATTATCAATTGTGTACATTCCATCACTGAGTTCCAATTTTTGTAAAGCGTTAATGATGGAAGTCGTAAGTTCCTTGATCGATGACTCTGATGTGCCTTTAGGCTCTTCTAAATCTGAGTATCGGTAAGTCTCAGTTTTTACAGTTGGCGTGAAGTGATCAGAAGAATATGCTTCTAATAACAGGTCAGCATCCTGAAATAACATTTTTACCCTTTCTTCATAAATGAAGTTGTCGACCATAAAGTGATTTTTACTTCCATCAGCGTTTACAAACGATGCATACTTTACTAATTCTAATGCTTCATTCAGCGTTTCTATTGAACCTTCCTTTTCAGCAGCATCCCTCAATGACTTTATTACATTATAGCTTTCTTCACATCCTTCAAGGTAGCTGACCGCTTCATCTGGGGTTTTCGCATTAAGTGTTGAATCCATATTTGTAATAAATTTAATGCTTTCAACCCCCTTTCTAAACCTGCCCACAATTTGAACGGCATCGCTGTTTGGATCTATCATTGTATGATGGGCAACATTTAAGTTCGTTACCATTACTACTGAGGGCTTCACATCCATAATAATGTCAACAGCTGCATTAAAACGGCTAGTAAAGAAATTAAACTTTGCAAATTCTGTAGTCAAATTTTCGTGGGCACGTTTTATCCCTAATGCGTTCAGCTCAGTTGCTTTCTTTTTTGAACAGTAAATATTTGATTCATCACCGATGTTTAGTTCCTTGATTATCCTTGAAATCCCTTGAATCGAATTAAAGAAAATACAATAACATTCGCTTCCGTTATTCATTAACGTGCTCTTTAAACTCATGGAGACATTGTTAGAGATAATGATATCAATCGCCTTCTTATAATTGAATGTGGGCTTTATAACCACATGTTCAAAGCCGTAACTTTCAAATCTTGGATCTGAGGGAATTACCGCAGTAGCAGATATGAATGCTTTATGCTTAAAAGAGAAAAAATCTTGCATAGGAAGTATTATGCTTTCTCTATAACCAACGTCCTTCATTGTGCGGTCACACTCATCAAAAAGCAGAAAGAAATCTTCAAATAAATTAATGTTTAAGTTCTCTGCCGCCTGTTTTACTTTATAAAATGATTCAGGCGTAACTAGAATCTTCTTAAACTCGTACTTGTCGTTACTTAGGTAGTCCATTATTTGTGATACATCAACTCCCTCGTATACCCCAAAAATGCCTTTGGTTTTCTTACCCTTAATAACTGGTACGTTTGGCTGTAATAGGATCGAATTACGTTTGCACTTAAGCTCATTTGTAGTAGCACCGATGTTAGGTAATTCTTTTAAGATAATGGCATTTGACGGTAGATTAATTAGAATCTTATCCAAATATTGGCCTTTGTTTATATTTATTGGTGTTATTTTCATTTGTTAAAATTTTGGCATTACGAAGCCATGCGGCCTGATTTGCCGTTAAATTGATATAAGTTAAATTGTGAATTAAGGGAGAGCGAATGACTCTCCCTTTAAAAATTATTAAGCAACGCGAATTGCTTCTGTGTATAGCCCCTCAAGTGTAAGGGTAACATTATAAAGGTTATATAAATAACCCTGCATCAAGCGGTCCAACCCAGGAAAGCTTGAAACCTTAAATTCAGTTGCACCATTTTTTCCATAGATCTTTAGCCAGTAATACTCCTGACCCTTTTTGTCAGTCTGTGCGAATGATGATGTATTAATTTTACGATTATCATTCATTACATCTAGAAATGTTTTAAAGGCCTGTAATTCAATTTTACTTACCCGTTGTAATAGTTCTTTGAATTGCTCCTTAGTCATTATTCCTTCTGGTTTGTTGTCCAGAAAAAATGATTCATCATCCAAGATGGTTTTATTGTCTGTAATCTGTTTTTGGATTTCGCTTTTTGACTTTTCTTGTTCAGCTAGTATAAAGTCGATGATGTCAGCTGTTTTGTTGTTACTTGTCATTTTTTTAAAAGTTGTGGCTTATAGCCGATTAAATTAGATAACTAACCGTTAGGGGTATCTAGAATTATCCCTGCCGGCACAACAAAGGACTTAAGCAGTTTTCGAACTTAATTTTTAATCTCAGACTTGTAAAGTTCGAGGAGGTAAGATGATTCAACCGTTTCAAATTCCAAAGCTGGTGGGCGATGTTTATTTAGAAAAATGGAAGTATACATTTTTTTAATGTTTTGTATTATCTGATCATTATATAGCGGAAGAACACCCGCGCTTGTTTTTTCACCGGTCATTTTAGCGCCCCCTCCTCCACCAAGTCGCCTATTACCAAATGAACCTTTTTTTTCCCTATCAGTTAAAATAGGGACCAAATTGAAAACACATAGAACTATATAAATTAAGCGGGCTTCGTTTGAATTTAATTTTTCAGGTACTTTCACATCTTTGCCAAAAGGACGAAAAACCTCTTCTCTTTTCATATAGTCCATTAGACTCTTCAACAATGAGTTCATGAATAATTTTTCTGGATCATCAATTATGTATTCTTTAAGCCCGCGTTGAATCTCTAGAACATCATCGAAGGTGATATTTTCGTTCCTAATCTTCCTATTGAGTATTTCTCTAATGATTCCCTCATATTCACCTAATACAAAATGCACATAAGGCATTTGGATTGCTGCTAAAAATGCTTTGGGCAAATGGTCTTTAACGGCAATCTTCTTTTGTTCTTGACCTCTTTTATTGAATGGTGTAAGTACCAGACGAGCGATATCTGCCTCATGAATATACTTATGTAATAAAATGATATTGCCAATTTCTTGATCTAAAGATTTATACCACAACTGCTGTTCTTTTATTAAATCGCGCTCAATTGTGATTATCTGTTTTGTAAGATATAGCATGTTATTTAAGTGACCTTGATCTCTAAGCGCATGCTTTAATTTTTCAAGTTGATCGTTTAAGTTACGCAACTCTGTTTTGACACCAATCTTAAAATTAATAAAAATAGTCTCATCATGATTAGCAATATCTTTTTGAAGCTTCTCCAATTTTTGAGCTTGATTCTCAGCTAAAAAGTGGAGCGTTCTAACTTTACTTAAATCGACTTTACAAGTTACACTTGCAGTATTCTGTCCAGTTGCAAATTTGTGATCTAGTATCATTTAAATTGGTTTTGCCGAAAATACCAATCATAATTTAATTGCTATAATTAGAATTAAAAAGCGGAACTGGAATTAATCCAACTCCGCTTAGTTATTTACATGCTATCCATAGCAGTTTTTAATATATGGGCATGTTCTTCATTACTTTTTCTCAAATACCTCAAGAATGCTTTTTCTGTTTTATGTGTAGTAATAGCCATTATTGTGTTGTTAGGTACTAACCCATATAAGTTCGTTGCAAACGATCGTCTTGCTGTATGAGTGCTTACCAATTCCCATTTAAATACATCAACTGCAATCTTCTTTCCATTCTTAAATTCAATTCTTACTTCTGAAGCATTAATACCTGCCATTTTACAAATCACCTTCAATTGCCGATTCATATACTGGTTGGCATATCCATTAGGAATGTTATTATCATACTTAACTAGTATCGCCTTCACAACATGATTGATGGGAATAATTGCTGCTGCAGAAGTCTTACTGGTCTTCATTCGTATGAATCCTTGGTCAATGTGGGTTTGATCAAGTCTATTGAAATCGCTAAACCTTAACCCTGTCCACGCACCTACTAAAAACAAATCTCTAATACGATCTAATTCAACCCTATTACTCAAATCAAGATTTTCTATTAATCCCAATTCTGCTTTGTTTAGGTAAATAGTTTCAGGTAAATATGATGGCTTTCTAAAATCACTCTGTTTGAAAAATTTAACATCATGTAGCCCGTCTTCCTCAGCTTTTCTTAGCCAAAGTTTTAGCACTTTTATATGCTTACCAATAGTGCTGGGGTTATAGTTCTTTACTTTATTACACCAAGAAGTGAACTTAAAATACCAGGACATCGTAATGTCTTTAAAATCAAAGGTTCCTTCATCCTCTGCAAAGACTTTTAGCAATCTAAGCGTAGTGGTGTAAGTTTTTAAAGTATTAACACTAGTTAAGCTTGTTTCATTATTGGCTATTATGTGTTTTTTAGGAGCATAATCATAAGTGAACCATTCAATAAATTCGAAGAAGTTCATATTGACCTTTTCTTCAACCCGTTGAAATTTCAAGTCTAGAATACCCTTAAGTTCCCTTACGTCTGGGTACTGTTGATGATTGCTGTTGAAGTACGTTTCAAGTGCTAAATAAATCACTTCCTTAATCGCTCGTAAACTTGAATTCAAAGCATCAGCTAGTGGAAATTCTTTACTTTTCCTAGCCTTTTGATTATTTGAATCCCAGCATCGAGGAATTATACGCTTTCCACTTGAATATACGAGCTTCTGTTTGTTGTACCTGATCACAACATTAATAGGTGTTTCTTTCTCTGATTTTGGATCTCTTAAATTTAAATTGATCTCTGCCATATTGAGTTAGTTTTGGACCAGCGACAACGGAAATTTGGTTGTCGGATTGGTTGTCGGCTAACTGCTATTTTATATAAATGACTAAAACAAAAACGGCCTTCCTGATGCAGAAAAGCCGTTTTAAATACGCTGTTATGTGTTAATAGTGGTCCCGACGAGAATCGAACTCATATCTAAAGTTTAGGAAACTTCTATTCTATCCGTTGAACTACGGGACCATTTCCTGCTTACCTGATCACGCTTCCGTCATCATGTTTTTCTACAGGAGCCACAAAAGTAAGTTTTCCATCTGAATTTTCAGACATTAAAATCATTCCTTGTGATAATATTCCTTTAATTTCCCTTGGAGCAAGATTTACCACCACACTAACCTGCTTGCCTATGATCTCCTCTGGCATAAAATATTCAGCGATTCCTGAAACCACAGTACGCTGATCAATACCTGTATCCAACGTTAGTTTCAGTAACTTTTTAGTTTTCTCCACCTTCTCGGCTGCGATAATCGTTGCTACGCGGATATCAATCGCACTGAAGTCTTCAAACTGAATATTCTCTTTAGCAGGGACAGCCACTGTATTGGCAGCAATGTTATCCACTTTGCTTTGGTTCAATTTATCGATTTGCGCCTGAACCTCCTCATCTTCGATCTTTTCGAATAAAAGCTGCGACTGGTTCATTTGGTGGCCGTGAGACATTAAGTCCATTCTGCCCGCATCTTCCCATAAATTACCACCATAATTCAGCATCTTCATCAGCTTATCAGCGGTAAAAGGAAGGAAAGGCTCAATTAATATTTCCAATGTTGCAACAATCTGTAAACTAATGTTCAGGATCGTCCTCACGCGGTCCTCATCTGTTTTGATAACTTTCCAGGGCTCAGTTTCTGCAAGGTATTTATTACCAAGACGGGCTACATTCATCACCTCAGTTAAAGCTTCCCTAAACCTGTAGTTTTCCATAGAAGCACTTACTTTGGCAGGGGCAGCAGCGAGTTCATCAATCACCAGCTGATCTTCAGGCTGCAATTTCATCAGCATCGGTACCTTGCCAGCAAAGTATTTATGCGTTAACACCATGACCCGGTTGATAAAATTACCCAGGATGGCGACAAGTTCATTGTTGTTACGCGCCTGGAAATCTTTCCAGGTAAAGTCATTATCCTTTGTTTCCGGTGCTGTTGCCGTTAAAACATAACGAAGTACATCCTGCTTGTCTTTAAACTCTACAAGGTACTCATTAAGCCATACAGCCCAGTTTTTAGAAGTAGAGATCTTCTGGCCCTCCAGGTTCAGGAACTCATTGGCAGGAACATTATCTGCTAAAATGTATCCACCGTGGGCCATTAACATGGCAGGGAAGATGATACAGTGGAAAACGATGTTATCCTTACCAATAAAGTGGACTAATTTCGTGTCTTTATCTTTCCAGTATTGTTCCCAGTTGCCTTTTTCAACCTCATTCTGGTTAATATAATATTCCTCTGCTCGGGGGTTCCAGACATCAAGTCTGGCATACTCAAATAATTCCTTAGTAGCAGAAATATAGCCTATCGGTGCATCAAACCATACATACAGTACTTTTCCTGCGGCATCTTTTAACGGAACTTTAACGCCCCAGTCTAAATCCCTGGTCATCGCCCTTGGCTGTAAACCAGCATTAAGCCAGCTTTGGCATTGGCCGTAAACGTTCGGCCGCCATTCTTTATGACTCTCGATATAAGTACGAAGTCTTTCTTCGTATTTATCCAATGGCAGGAACCAGTTTTTGGTTTCCTTACGTACCGGAGGCTCACCAGAAAGCGTAGATTTTGGATTAATCAGGTCTGTGGCATTTAAAGTACTGCCGCAATTCTCACACTGGTCGCCATAAGCGTTTTCATTGCCGCATTTCGGACAAGTACCGGTAATATACCTGTCAGCTAAAAAGGTTTGCGCCGATTCATCAAAATACTGTTCGGTCACTTCTTCTGTAAAAACACCTTTTTTATAAAGTGTTTCAAAGAAATCTGATGCCGTACGGTGGTGCATGGAGGAAGAAGTACGGTGATAGATATCAAACGACACCCCGAATTCCTTAAAGGAATCCCCGATTATCTTATGGTATTTATCAACAATCTCCTGAGGGCTAACACCCTCTCTCTTTGCTTTCAGGGTGATAGGAACACCGTTTTCATCGGATCCACAGATAAACTTTACTTCTCTTTTATTTGCGCGAAGGTAACGTACATAGGTATCAGCCGGCAAATAAACACCCGCAAGGTGACCAATATGAACCGGACCGTTTGTATAGGGTAAGGCCGCCGTAACGGTATATCTCTTTATTTTACTGTTATCCAAAACTATTTTTATTATTTTGCCAAAGATAAGAGTTTTACCAATGATTAAACAGCCAGCGTATCTAAAAAAGGGTGACAAAATTGCCATCGTATCACCAGCCAAAAAATTACCTAAAAGAATAGACAATGCTGTGGAGCTGTTTAAACAATGGGGACTGCAAGTGGTGATCGGTGAAAGTGTGTATGCTTCGCATCACCAGTTTGCTGGCGATGATCAGTTAAGGACCCGGGATATACAGTGTTTTTTGGATGATCCTTCCATAAAAGCGATCGTTGCTGCCCGTGGTGGCTATGGCACCATCCGTATTATTGATGACCTCGATTTCAGCATCTTTAATGAAGATCCGAAATGGATTGTGGGTTTCAGTGACCTCACCGTATTACTTTCCCACCTCTATAAGGTACTGCATGTACAGAGTATACATGGACAGATGCCTTATACTTTTGATGATGCAACGCCTGAATCCCTGGAATCTTTACGGAAAGCTTTATTTGGCGGGCCACTGGAATATGAATATACGAGTACTTTCAAAAACAAACCAGGCCATGCTGAGGGACTGCTGATCGGCGGGAACCTCACTTTATTGGCGATGGTACAGGGTTCTGTGTCGGAAATGGATTATACAGATAAAATTCTTTTCCTGGAAGATGTGGGCGAAAGTGAAGCCTCTATTGACCGGATGATGCGCATGCTGAAACGCAGCGGGAAACTGGCCAAATTAAAAGGACTGATCGTTGGTGCTTTTAACGAAATTGAAGAAGAGAAGATCCCATTCGGACAAACACCTGAAGAGATTATCTGGGAAGCTGTTCAAGAATATGACTACCCGGTTTGTTTTAATTTTCCTACCGGCCATATTAACAATAACCTGGCTATGGTATTGGGAAAAAAAGCTGTTTTCTGCAGCAATGAAACCGGAGAAATTAAACTGCAGCTATTTTAGCGGAATATTCAACCTCGATTGAACTAATTTCACCTGCGAACCTCGGATACCATATAAATTGATTTTATACCGGGCAGGGTCTTCAGGAACAGTGATTGTCATGCTTGCCCCTTTGCCTAAGCTTTCAACTGCAAGCGGATTTCCGTATTTGTCATGCTTGACTAACTCCCATTTAAAAATGATTTCCTGTTGCTCCTTAGCAAAGGTCCATTGATTATTGTTTGCGATAACCGCATGAAAGGTCGCCGGTATATGCGCTGTAATGGTGATAGCCGGCAAAAGCACCTTCATCGCTGGAAGCCCCACAGGTAGGGACGATTCTTTCCAACGCATACCGTTCCAGTGCTTACCTAACTGATAGAACCCTCCATAGTTAAGCCCTGAGGCAGCTTTCAAACCATTGAAGGTAACATAGCCCGGGGATTTTTCATCCTGCCAGTTAGTGATAAAAGCCCCTTTCTGACCGCCAACACTATCGAGGTAATTTGCTGCACTGATCCTGCTGAAAAAGTAAGGCACTTCAAGCCCTTTAAGCTCAGCAAGCGGGAGATGAGTGTTATCATCCTTAGTGACCAGGCCATAAGCATCAATTTGTCTAACCTGTGTACTTAGCAGCTTTATGTTCTCATGCAGGTTACCATCAACTGCTACGTCGACACTAACCGGCCTTGTTGGATCTGCAATCTCGATTTTATTGACTAAGGTCTTCAACCAGGTGATATAAGCTTCTTTTGCATAAAATAAATCCGGTTTATCATATTGCCTGGCCATATCGCCTAATGGCGTATTAGCCAGATTCCACATCACAATATGGTGGTCTGCTTTATGTTTAGTAACTGCCGCAATAATTTTATCCGATAATTCATTTAGTGTTTCATTGTCGGACGAGAAATCAGCATGATCCGGCATCCAAAAACTAAAGGTAACCTGCATTCCATGTTGTTGGGTCACATCCAATACGGTTTGGTCATAAAAATTTAAGCCGTAGTACTTGATGGTGTTGATGCCTATGCTTTTCATTGACAAAACATCTGCGATGATTTCCTTCTTTTTCAAGGCATGTCCATTGGTAGACCAATTTTGTCCTTTAGCATAATTCACCCCCTTTATTTGATCGACAAAGGCTTTATTTGCATGCTTTATAGAATTTACAGTAACGTTTCCTGCTTTTAAAGCTCCAGTTTTCAGCCAGAACAATTCCTTGTTGCTCTGCTTAACCGCAAGGTTCATGTTTTTTAAGTTATCGATCCGCCAGTCAAGCATTTTGCCATCAGCGTCCGGTGTATTCTTATCTAAGCCACTATTAAACAGTACAAAGGCCTTGATTTCAGGAAATTTGGTGCTAATATCTTTAAAAGCATTTGTCAACCATTGATCTTGCTCAGCACCATTGGTCAGTGATCCCATTTCGGCAAGCATCACAGGCAAACCCATTTTGAATACTGGGTTTCTGTGGAAAGGCTGATAAAGTTCCGCCATGCTGTAACTTACCTTATCGCTATTTTTGGATGCATAATTAAGGTTGGTCACGCCGATCCAGTCTACATATTGCTTTCCTGGGAAATAACTATTTACCGCTTCAGCCTTCCATGGGTTCCAAACCCAGATTACATTCTGTACCTGATTTTTGTTAAAATAATCATGTATATACCTCCAGGCTGCCTTAAATTCTGCTGCAGTGTTACCCCCGGCGGCAGACCATGGATATTGTGGATTATCTGTTTCATGAGCAAAGCGCATAAATACTGGGCGCCGTAGTGCTTTAATTTGTTTTGAGAAATGATCAAGGTAATCGTCGTACTGACCGCTTAAAATATTGGCGAAAACCTTGCTTTCTATATCTTGGGCACTACCTTTCTTACTCATTTTTGCCTGATCATTCCTGCGTATATTTTGATCAAACAGGCTTTGCCATGGCTCCCAGGTAATCATCGGTATAGCTGACGATTGATAGATGGAATCCATAAGCTTGATCGGCAACTCACATTGAGGCTGATCACCCCAGGCTAAATAAAGCGATACAATCCCAAAATGGAGGTTGCTTTCCTTTTCATACTGCTTCACTAATTTCACATTGCTTAATCCGTTTGTTTCCTGGGGAGCGAAGATCCCCGGAATCAGGATATTTTTCCGTGAATAGCCTGTCTTAATTTTCTCCACTGGATTGATCTGGCTGTTCATTTTAAAAACAGTTAAACATATAATTAATAAGGTGAGGACCAACGCGCTGCTTCTTACCCTACGATAAACTTTCCTTCTCAATAGCCAGAAAGACTTTTTAAACTCAGATACATGCCCTGAAGAAGAGGCCAGGAGCGGGTGCTGTTCCTTTAATTCCCTGAACTGGTTTTGCCTGCTCGCGATCACGGAAAACAACAGAATTAAACAATTAAGTCCTGCAAAACCAGACATCATGAGGTTATAGGGGTTGTAGTCCTGGTTCAAGCCGTAAATAATAGCGAAGATGGAAATGCCAATAACAACGAGATTAGGGATGCTCAACGGCCAGTTATTACCTTCCGTCCCGTCTTTAGGAGTAGGAATGTAAGGCACTTTTTTTCTCAACAGGGTATACACAAAACCCAGAAGGAAAATCCACCAGGTGCCAATCATCAGTAAGCCTCCCACCACATGAAATCCCCTTTCTTCTTCTTCCATCACCCAGTTTTGCACATATAGCCTTATTAATATACCCATCAGCGATAAAGGCACCGCGTAAACCATGAAATTGAGAAAGTCAATATTAATCGGACTGGTATTAAAGACCAGAGATAGGATGGGGATGAAGAAACTGATTAAAAACATTAAACCCGACAAATAGTACATCGGGAGGGTACCATAATGCAGTTTTTGCTGCCAGGTAAATTTCCAGAAAAGCTTAGGATAGGAGGTCACCAGGAGTTCAAAAACGCCACGCGCCCATTTCAACTGCTGACTATAATAAGCGGATAACGTAGAAGGAACCAATCCGCGGGCCAACACCGCTGGCACATACACTGATTTCCAGCCCTTGGCATGAAGCTGCATGGCGGTATGCATATCTTCAGCCAAACCTGCAGCATGGCCACCAATGGAAGCTAAGGCTGAGCGGCGGAAGGTACAGTTTGCCCCGATAGCCAAAACGGTTCCATACTTGTTCATGGTCATCATGATGGGACCGTAAAACTGGAAAGTTTGCTGTGCAGCACCCTTGGCAATCAGGCCATCGTCGTAGTTTTTGTAAGACTGCACAATCTGAACAAAGCCTATTTCCGGGTCATTAAAATGATCAACAATAGGATCCAGAAAATCTGGAAAAGGGACATGATCTGGATCTAAAACCACACATAACTCCCCCGATGACTGCTTAAGTGCATTATTGATATTCCCAGCCTTTGCATCGACCTTCACCACACGGGTAACATGGTGGACGCCGTGCTCTTTACAAAAATTCTTTAAATAAGGATCATCAGATTCGTCGCAGAGATAAGTTTCATGAGGATAAGTGATGTTCTTAATGGCAATTAAAGTCTCCTCAATCATTGCATAGGGCTCGCCTTTAAAAAAGGTGGTGAATATGTCAACCGTATAAATCTTTTCCTGCTGTGGTTTTTCAGGTACTGTAATAAACAAATAGTGTATCCATTCATGCAAGAACTTGACACAGGAAAACACAATGGTGATGATGAGGATGATATACAAGGGCATAAATTCAGCTCTTGTGTTTAATATTTCCCTGATGAACAGGCCCATGCAAAGCAGGCCTACAGCGACCATGAGACGCAGCGTAAAAAGCTCTTTTGCTGAAGGATTGATAACGGGATTTACTCTTTTCATTGGGCAGCTAATACATAAAATGGTGTATTGCTGGTTGCAATATATCCGTTAACATCATAAATAGTGGCAAATAACCGATAAGGGCCTTCTTTTTCAGGTACAATAAAAGAAACCTTTAAGCCTGTACTTTCCAGGATAAGCCCTTCTAAAGGGTTTGGCCTTTTTAAGTTATTGAGTTTATCTTTTTTAAACCAATCTTCGGGATAAATCTCCCATTTAATACTTTGCACATTGGATTGAAAACCGGCTTGCTCTACCGATTCATTAGTTTCTATCAAAACCTCAGCACTCACTGTTGCTGTAGCCTTAAGCAGGATATCATCTTTCGCTTCTTTACCCTCCAGGTGCATTGTTTTTATTTTTGGACCTTTATACAAAGAGGCTTTTCCTGTCCAGGCGGTCCTGGCAAGATCAACCGCTTCCGTTTGGTTACCTTGATCATCGAACAGGCTGTACCAGGTATGGGTAGTTTCTTGTTTCTGGCCCCAGTAAAAAATGAATGAGCCTACGAAACGGGGGTCATTTAATGGCATTTGCTTCTTATGCCTAAATAATATAGTTGCTGCTTTTTGTGTGCTTGATGGCTCTATATAGGCAGACCAGGCCGTTTGTGCAGTTCCTTCCCAGGGCCCATCAATCCCCCATTCGGTGATGAGATAGGCTCCATTCCAAAACCAGGCAAAACTCTTTAAATCACGGTTAAAGGAATGTATTTTACCAAAAATATTGAATGAAATAAGATCCACATCGGTGCGGACTTTCATATTGAATATTTCTTTCGGCTGAAAATTAACCATCGTGGTCGTCACCGGATGATCGGGATCATCCTCATGGATCATGTCCACAATGTTATTGAAGGCTTTATAAAAGTTATGGTACGATGGCTTAAAGGGAAATACCAGTTCATTACCTACACACCACATGAGTACTGCAGGATCATTTTTATGTTTATTGACTAAATTTTTGATATCATTAAACTGCTTTGCAACTTTCGCAGGGTCATTGTAATGATGCATCGCATGGCTTTCAGGGATAGGTAAACCAATGATTACGGCGATGCCGTTTTCATTCGCTTTTTTAAGGATGGAATCGACATTAGTCGTGTCCCAGATTCTGATGGCATTGCCGCCGGCTTTGCGCAATTTATCCAGGTGGGTATCACCTGCAGCTCCCTTAATGTAAAATGGCTCGCCATTTCTATATAAGGTGAACTTCCCATTCTCTTTTTTGATGGATACTTTTGCTTCGCTTATCGGTTTATCGCTTGAACAGGAAGAAAAAATAAGCAGGCAGAAAAGAATAACCTGCATTCTTTTTAGGAGATAGCGCATTCTGAAAGTATCAATCCAATTATGGCACTAAATTAGAGTTTTTATCTGGAAAAAAGAATCGTATAAGTTAATATCTCTGGAACTCAATAGGCGATAACAAAAAAAGGATGCTGGTTTTAAACAACACCCTATGTTTGTGATGATGATCATTCAACTAATAGTTCCAGATGAAACGTTTGTGGTCACCAGGTTTAAACATAAAACTGGAAACGAACGTAAATTCAGATTTTAAGGCTTTACCCTCGTAAGCTGCAGGCAGCCATTGAATAGTAAATAGTTTATCTTTTGGATAAATCTTGGTTGTATAGGAAACGCCTGACAAATTGTATTGTGCTGTATAGATTGCGGTACCATCAGCTTTAACAAGCGCTGTAATTTTAGCATCTACATTTCCAGCTGATAATTTATCATGACGAGAAAGTTCATCTTTGAGCTCAGCAACCATTAAAGATTTATATTGGTCAATAGAACATACCGGAATTGGCACTGAAGCTTTTTCAGCCACTTTGGCATTTTTGTCAAGGATTTTAATCTCTACCGCATTAAGCTCTTCCTTCTCTAAAGCAACGAGTTTATTTAAGTCATAATTGTATCGTAAAACAACCTTCCCCTGTGCATTAAAGCAATACCAATTACCCACACGTTTGTTTTGAGCATAAGACCCTCTGAGTCGCGTCACATGAGCAGTATCGGCAATGGTGTACACGCCATCCAGCAACTTCTCATCATTGATATTATAACTCACTTTAGATTGATCAACTAATTTACCTGTTTTTTCCAGAACGGCTAATGCACCGCTGGCGAGGATAAGAATAGAGGTTATAAAGATTTTCATAATCAAAGGTTTTTATAAGGATAATATAACCATTAAAGTATTCTAAAAATAAATTTAAATAAGTAAGGCTGCCCTTAAGAGACAGCCTTACTTATTAACAGAAACTAATTATCTAGATCCTTTGTAGACAAATGTTTCTTCAAAAGTTCTACCACCATTTCCTTGTTTCCAGAAAACAGTCATTGTTTTGGTTGCAGGATCCCATTTACTTCTGGCGTCCTGTGGTTCTTGAACTCCTAATGAAGGACAAGTAACGGTAACTCTGTTTGTAGTTGGGTCAACTGTATATATAACTTCATTTGAATACGTTCCCAATAATCCTGGTGAAAGTTTCACCGAATTTGCAGTTTGTGTAATTAAAGTAACTGTTTTATTAGCGTTTGGAACTAAAGATGTGTTGGCCGAGGTTTTGTAAGTAAATATACCGTCAAATTTATTCTTACCACCAATAGCAAAAATAGCTGTACCAAAGTTTTGGCTAATAATACCTGACGACACAGACGTTATGGTCAATGGCAACGCATTTGTTTCTGCTAAATTGAAACCTGCAAGTTTAAATTTTACCATTAAAGTTGCCTTAGTTTGTCCCTTAGGGATAACAACCTGGTTAGCTGTCAACTCATAATCTTTTGTTGGCATCAATCCATATTTAGTACCCTGCTCTTTATTATAAGCTTCAAGGGTTGAAGGAGCCCCAACTACTACATTAACTGTAATATCTGCTGGAGCTGCAGATTCAGGTCCAGAATAACTGATTACAACAGGTAAGCTAACCTCAGGAACAATTTCATAGCTATGGATATACAATGGGATGGTGCTGCCATGAACTGCAATTTCAGAGGTGTTACCGAATTCAATAACATTATGGCCTTTTTCCGGGTTCAAAACTAAACTATCATCTTTTAAGCAAGAACTAAAGGCCGTTACTGCGAAAAATAGTAGAAGTGATTTAATTATATTTTTTTTCATGTTTGTATTAATTTAAGTCCCAGAATATAAGTGAGGTGAATTGTGAAATTCCCTGAGGTACATTACTTGGATTTAGGTTAAACTCTGATTGTGGATACAACGCTCTGGTTGTAAGTTTATCTTTTCTTGGAGAGGTAGATTGTCTTGAAGCGAAGGTTGCTGACGGAGACAAAGATCCTTCTACAATTTTTGGGAAGGTTGTTCTTCTGAACTCACTCAAGGCTTCATCATTACTAATCATGTTTAAAGCAATATACTTCTGTGTAATAATTGCTTCCAACTTAGCTGCCGGTGTAGCTGCTAAAGTGTAATTTACCAAAGGACTAGCAGCATTAAGCGTTTGATAAGTTGTTACATCACCTGCAACAGATCTTGTCTGATCAGGTTTACCATCAGCCAATCTCCAAAGGAAGATTTTAGAAGCATCAACTGAACCCTTTGCGTTTTTATACAGGTAATTAAATGATGCCGTAACTCCCGCATTATACAAAGCTGCATCACCACCTCCGATAGAAAGGTAATTTTTTAATGCAGCTTCAGCTTGCAAAAATTTACTTTCAGCAGCAATCATAATTGGCTGGCCCTGGCTTGCACTTTTTGCAACACCAATGGCATCTTCATTGCTGCTATTGCCACCTGAATACCATGCAGAAGCGTTACCTGGAGCAGCGTCATTACCATCTCCTTCATCTCCTAACTGATTGGAAGCTACACCAGTTAAGATTGTAGTATTTGCCACATCAACTGTTGCCCCCTGAAAAATTGCCCTTGCTCTAAAAGGGTCATTAATTTTACCTGCACCATCATCTGTGGTACCATAGAAAGAAAGCATCCAGTAAGTTGCAATTCTCGAAGTATTAGGACGAGTACCATCAGCTAAATAAGCCAGACTATTATAAGTAGGGTTTCTTTTACCCTCATTGATGCTGTATCCAGGATTAACCACTACATCATCGCTTATATAATCTGCGGTATTTGTACTCATTTTGGCGAATTCTGGTGTTGTAAAACTTTGTAAAGCAGGTACACCTGCCATTTTCACCAGTAATTTCAGTTTTAAAGTATTAGCGAAAACAATCCATTTATTCATATCACCTTGAAACATTGGATCAGAAGATGCAACGACTTTATTGATTGAAGCAGGATCAGCGGCAGCTGCAGTCTTAGCATCGTTGATTTGTTTAACAGCAATATTTAACTGATTTACCAAATCTTTATAGACATCATCACCCTTATCATATTTCGGTGTGAAATTCAAATCCGCACCTTTGAATGCTTCAGTGTAAGGAACATCATTAAACTGATCTACCAATTTAGAAAAGTCAAATGCTTTCATGATTTTAGCTATAGCCGAATAATTAGCCATTTCAGGTTGTGAAGCCGTTTGATTAATCACATATTCGAAATCTTTTGCATTTCCATAAGCTGTATTCCAAAGACTTTGAAAAGTATCGTTTATATACTGGTAAGTTACTACCTCACCAAAACCACCGAAACCACCTGCATTTGCTCTTTGTCCACCTTGATCCGCCAGGTTAATATTATAAGTATTAACCATAGCTCCTGCACCTACAATAGCCTGAGGTAAAACTAAATCTGGTGTAGAAGTTGTGGGATTATTAGGGTTTTCATTTATATCAAGGTACTTTTTGCAAGAACTCGCTCCTACAATTACAGCCCCCATTAATATATATTTAAATATTTTTTTCATAATTCTAATTATTATAATGTAACAGAAAGACTTAAACCAAACAATCTTGATGGAGGAGTTTGACCTAAATTCGTTAAACCAATTGCGTTACTTTCTGAACCTGCTGCACTAAACTCAGGATCTGTGTAAATGTTAGTTTTCGGAGCCCAGATAAATAGATTCCTTCCCTGGGCGCTGATACGTGCGCCTTTGATAGATTTCATATTGCTAAAAAAAGCTTTGGGAAAATCATAGCTTAAGGAAAGTTCACGCATTTTCCAGAAAGCCGCTGAATAAGCATAATTTTCTGCAACAGCTGTGTTTGAAGGACCGTTTGTCCAAAAATCTACCCCACCTGTTCTGGTTGTAATATTGGTGTTTTCAACATAAGTATTGGTTGTCGGATCAAGATATGATGAATTTGGAACAACAAATCTTTCACGGTTAAAGTAAGTATTTCTAATACCTGCTCCAGAGAAGTCATATCCAGTCGAGCCACCATTATACATCACAAATCCAGCCCTATATTCAAATAAAGTAGCGAAACGGAACCCTTTGTAGGACGCAGCTAAATCAAGACCTACACGATGTTTTGGCTCTGTATTACCTAATTCAACGATGTTTGGATTTACGCTTGGGAAACCAGTAATTCGGTCAACAATAATTCTGCCTTGATCATCTCTGTTATAGCTAGTACCCTTTAACATCGGGAATGATTTACCTTTTACGGCATAAATACCAGTAGTACCCAACGATCCTATATTAAGTTGCTCTTGATCATCGCTGATTGACAAAACTTTATTGTCATTAAATGTATAGTTACCACCTATGGAAAGTTCAAACCCACTTTCTGTACGAATAGGAACTATTCTTAATGAAGTTTCGATACCCTCATTGCTTACTTCACCTGTATTAGTTAAATAAGTACTATATCCTGAAGAAACCGCTAATCCAACTGGTACAGTCTGATCTGTAGTGTTTGATTTATAAGCCGTGAAACTACCTGAAATTCTTGATTTAAATAATTCAAAATCCAATCCTCCTTCAATAGATACCGTAATTTCAGGTTTCAAATCTGGAGAAACCAAACGGCTACCTAAAGTATAACCACCTACGTTGTTGTATGGATAGCCATTGGCCTGATTAAATGTGGCTAATAAGCTATATGAACCGAAGTTATCCCGGTTACCTAAGTTTACCAGACCTACTTTAGAAATACCTCCTCTAAATTTTAAACTTTCCACAACACCTGATTCCTTTAAGAAAGACAGGGCGTCAGATGCAATAAATGAGATGTCTGCTGCAGGGTAAAATAAAGACCTGTTCTTTTCAGACAAAACTGAGCGCCAGTCATTTCTTCCTGTTACGTGTAAGTATAAATAATTCCTGAAACCCAAACGGGCATCAGCATACACACCCATCTGACGTGCACGGAAATTATTTTCTCCTGCATTTGGATTCTGTAAGATATGACTAATATTATATAGGTCTTGTTGAACTAATCCTGTTCCGCCAATTATAACACCTTTGGATTGATTGTCTCTTAAACTTGCACCAAAAATTGCATTTAAAGAGAAATCATCACTTAACTGCTCAATATATTGTGCCTGGAACTCTGGGTTAATTTGTGTATTGTAATTTGAACCATCAGCAACCGCTCCAGCAATGTTACTGAAGTTTGAAGTTATGCCAAGTCGGTAAGGAGAGTATTGAAATTTATTAACCCATGATTTGTTAGATGAGTTATGGGTTGATAAACTTACGCGGAATAAAAATGAAAGCGGTTTGATGGGCGTCCATTTAAATTGGGCATTACCCGTTAAAACGTCGTTCCTTACGGTACTGCGGCTATTAGCCAGGGAAAAGTAAGGACTTGGGTAGTACTCATTGAAATAACCATCAGGATGTGAAAACGGATCATTTTGCCAATCACTGTAATTGGTCAATGGAATCTGACCTGGAGTTTGTAATACGTTATTGAAAACGTTCGCAACATCATTCGATAAATCATACCTGTTTTGAACATAATTAGCGTTGAAGCTAAAATCGATATTGTTACCCATATCTCTTTGACCATTAACACGGAAAGAGAAACGGTTATAAGTATCACCAGGTACTGTCGATTTTTGATCAAAATATTGTCCTGAAACGTAATAAGATCCTTTATCATCACCTGAAGACAAGCTTAAATCAGATTGATTAACTAGTCCTGTATCCCAAAAATCATCCTTTGCTCCTGACCATGAATAAGGAACTGTCTGGATTGAACCATCTTGCAATGGTTTACCAATCTCTTTCAATGAACCGTCGAAAGCCGGACCATACTGTTGATTTTCATAGGCAGTATAGGTTGGAACATCATCCGGACCAGTACCTGAACCAAATCTCTTTTGTAATTTAGGCAAGAAAGAAACTTCCTCTAAACTCGTCGTGTGACTTGCTTTAATTTGTGTAATACCTGCTTTACCAGTTTTAGTGGTGATGATTAACGCACCATTTGATGCATCTGAACCATATAAGGCTGCAGCACCAGCACCGTTTAGTACTTGTACGTCTGCAATATCTTCAGGATTTAAATTTCCTAACACGCTGCTTGGAACGATAACGTTATCAACTACAACCAATGCCTGGTTATTTCCTAATAAGGAACGGTTACCACGTAATACCAAACGAACATTAGGGTTAACACCAGAACTTACTGCGTTTACCTGTAAACCAGCTACTTTACCAGTTAAGGCACTCGCAACGTTAAATGCTTTTGCTTGAGTTAATTCTTCTGCTTTCACTGTAGTCGCCTGGTTACCTTGTTGACGGCGTTGGATACTAACACCACCGGCGGTTACTACAACCTCATTTAAAGATGTAGCATTTGGTACTAATGAAATTCTTAAATTGGTTGTGGTTATTGCTACTTCCTGAGTAGTGTAACCTAGATAAGAAACCACTAAGGTTTTTCCTGCAGCTGGCACTCTTAAGGAGAATTTTCCATCAGCTGATGTTTGTGATCCGATATTCGAGATCTCTTTTACTCTTACAGAAACGCCCGGAATCGGAAGACCGTCTTCTTGTGCCGTAACTGTACCAGTAATCGTCCGTTCTTGAGCAACTGCTGAGAAAGCGAGAAGCATCAACACGAACAAACTTTGTAGAAGTTTTTTCATGAATTTTGAATTTAGGTGAATAATAATGTCTAAATATATTCGTTTCAAAACGTTTCCCAAAAAAAATTATTGATTTTAAATTAATTTTCTAAAAATAAAAGTCGTTTAAACTAACTTAATTCGGAGAAATTCCCGATTATTACTTAGAAAGAAACACAAGAAAATGTGTTTTTAGTACCGCTGACAAAGATTTAACATTAATTAACACCTAAATTTCCTAAATAAGATTTCTTAGGTTTTATAGGAAACTTTTTTTGACTTTTTATCTAAGATTTACTGATCGTCATCCGCAGCATCCTGATCCTGATGGTTTAACGCCTTCGCTTTATTTAACGATGCTCCCTGCTAAGACTTCGGTAATGGCCTGCTAAGTTCGTACCTATCGCAGGGGCAAAAAAAAAGGGAGGATGCATTTACACATCCTCCCTTTTTAAGATAATGAATTATCGTGTGCCACCGGCCCACCAAACATTTTCGGTTTTGACATATTGGCCATCCCCATAAGCAGTCGTTACATTGTTATTTGTAGTTACATCGCTGCTACCATAAGTATAACGTAAAGGAAAAGCGCCAGTATTAGCAAGGTCAATAAAACCATTGCCCATTGCTTTCAACCTTCTATAGTCACTATATGATTCAATAGCTTCATCCTCATAGAATGATAAATACTTTTGAACCGCGATTTCCTTTAACGGATTAGCTGCAAATAAAGGAACTACATTTGCAGTGAAGTAAGTATCTGCTGCTGCACTCGTTAAACCAACTTTCACAAATGCCGCCTGCACACCAGTATTTAAAGCAACTAGCGCTGCAGGTAAGTTGTTTAACCTTGCATTGGCTTCCGCTTTCAGAAACTGTAGTTCGTGGAAACTTAACAAGTTAATCGGAGCAGATGCACTCATTAAGCCTGAAATAGAGTATACGCTTTGAACTTGCTCTGGATTACCGTTTGGAGCTAAAAGTGCTGGTTTCCCTGGAAAAGGAGTAAAGAACTTTGTATTTCTCGGGTCATTTCTAGCTACTAATTTACTGTTCAAACTTGTGCTCGCACCAAAATACTTACGATCAGTATAAAATTTGTAAAATGGATTAACTGTCGTAGATCCGTTGAATTTAAAAGATGCAGCTTCACTTGCATTTGCAAAAGATTTGTTTACATCATCAATTACCTCCTGGTATTTTGGAGCTTTGTGTGATAAACGCATTTTGTAACGTGCTCTTAAGCCATATGCAAATTTTTTCCATTTATCGCTATTTCCTTCAAACAGTAAATCCTGTTTTCCAAGACTAGCAAAGGTTGTCGTTTTTTCAAGGTTTAAAATTGCCTCATCTAAAAACTTCATGACATCTGCATAAATCGCTTCCTGCTTATCTAATTTTGGTTGGAAGATAACACCAGGTTGTAATGCTTCTGACCATGGAATATCGCCCATTAAATCTGTTTGGATAGCCAGGTTGTAAGCACTTAAAATTTGTGCTACAGCAAGGGTCTGGAAATTACCTTCTTCTGCTCCACCTGGTGAACATTTATCGATTACAGTTTTTAACGCCCAAAGATTGGTGTAAACTGCATTCCATGTATTGTTATAGGTGCTGGAAAGATAAGGTTCTGCAATCCTTTGCTCAGCGTTGTACATTTGACCAAATATCCCAACATTATGCTCCATGTATACTGAAGCATAAAAAGCATAATCACTACCAGTAACACTAAATGCACTGGAAACAATTGCATCTGTAACTACAAAACGTGCAGGAACATCATTTGGGTTATTTTTGTCTTTATTAATGTCTTCCATGGTATCTTTCGAACAAGATGCCACAAATACGGTTAGAAATAAGCCTAACGATATTTTTAATATATTTTTTTTATTCATGTTGTGATCCTTAAAAAGTTAAGTTTAAACTTAAGCCGAAACTAGAAGTTTGTGGAACTGAAAAACGCTCAAATGAGCCACCCATATTTGTATTTCCCTGAGCTGACTCTGGATCGAAATTGGGAAGTTTAGACCAGATCAAAATGTTTCTCGCAAATGCAGATGCACTTAAGTTAGTTCTATTGTTAAACTTAGGGAATTTATAATTCAACGCTACTTCTCGCATCTTTACAAAAGAGTTTTCATAGATATAGGCTTCGTCAATATTTCCTAAAACATTTGCGTAAAGATTTTCGTAAGCACCAAGATCACCAGAACCACCTCTTGAGATGTCGTTTGCTGAACCATCTGCTTTAAATCCAGGATAAACAAAAGCATTTTCGCGATCCTCAGTAGCAGAACCCATACCATATAGGTTCATTAGACCATTACTTCCTGAATACATTTGTCCACCATTTTTCCATTCAAAAACAGTACTAAGGGTAAATCTTTGGAAACGGAATGCTGCATTACCTCCTAACAAAAACTTTGGAGATACACTTCCTATCACACCTGGTTCACCAGACATTGGCATACCGTAATTTTTGCTGGCTGGATTTTCGTCGACAAGAATTCTTCCCTGGTCGTCTTTTGCAAAGCCACCACCATAAATTACAGGAAATTTATCAGCAACACCTGCACGCACTTGTGGTGTTACAAATCCACCTAAAAAGATACTTTCTACACCAGGAGCTAACTCATCAACGTAGTTATCAATTTTGGTGAAGTTAAAGCCAAAAGTCAAATTGGTGTTTTTGGTTCTTACCGGGTTAAAGTTTAATGAAACCTCGTGTGCGTTGGTGTGAATTTTACCACCATTCATTAATAACTCTTCCGCACCAGTTGATCCCGCTAAAGGAACTGGGAAGATTTGGTTGTCTACATCCTGTCTTGAAAAGGTATAGTCAACACTCACTATATTATCGAAAAATTTACCTTCAACACCCAATTCTATTGACTTTGTGTTCTGTGGCTTTAAATTTGGATCATATAACGTTGTAAATGGCGTATAAGATGTAACTCCAGCAATTGGATAAACGATTGGAGCAGATGCCCAAAATCCACCACCATAAACTGGTGCGCTATAGTAATTATCTAAATAAGTACCAGCTTGTCCAACCTGGGCATATGATGCTCTAAGTTTTAAATAAGAAATTGTCGAATTATCTTTCATCCCATGAAGTTCTGATAGAACTAATCCTAAGGATGCTGAAGGATAAAAGAAAGAGTTATTGTTTACCGGCATACGAGAAACAATATCATTTCTTCCAGTTACGTTTAAAAACAATAAACTTTTGTAAGCCAAATCTAAGTTGGCGAAGAAACCAACTGTTCTGTACTGAAATTGAGATTCAGTAGGCGTTTTAACGTTAGCGTTGTCAATGTGTTTCCACCCACCAAAATTGAAGTTTTGACCTGTTTCAGAATACCTTTTTATATTGTCGTCAACAATTTCATTACCCGCTAGAAAATTCAAAGTGATGTCCTCTGAAAGCTTCACACCATAATTAACAGTTAACAATGAATTATAGGTAGCTGCAGTTGTGCCATAGTTACGTATTGTTCCTTGTCTTCCTCCACTTCCGTATTCAAAGATATCCTGTAAATTCGTTGAGTAAGAGTCAACTCCTAATTGATATTTCACGTTTAACTTCGACTCGCGACCCCAATTTACTTCAGGACTGAAAGACGCATAACCATTACCAAAGAATCTGTTGGTACGTTCGTTAAAAATATTGTTTTCCATTGCCCAGTAAGGATTATTAAAGGATACTGAACGATAATGGATTTGAGTATATGGATCTGATGGAAGGTGATTAGGAGTACCTTTTAAGTTATAACTGATAGGCGCTGAATAAACCGTACCCAAAACACCATCATTTGCTGAACTTGCTTTGTCGATATCTGATTGAACATAATTACCAGAAAACCCTGTTTTCCAAGATTTACTTAAATTAGTTTCTGCAGAAATCTTTGCAGTATATCTTTTCATCCCTGTATTTGTAATAATACCGGTTTGATTAGAATTACCTAAACCAATGGAATAGTTTCCAGATTCAGTAGCCTGACTAATATTTAATGAATTATTAAAAGTGTGTCCTAATTCAAAGAAATCACCATCATTATCATATTTAGCAGGTGCAACCCAAGGATTTAAACCTGCAGTTGCTAATTGTGGAACATAATATAGTCCCGGTTTTTTACCAGCTGCATTAGTAAATGCGTTGGTTGCATTTCCACCATAACCTATATCGTCTGGTAAATTTTCCACCTTAGGACCCCATGACATGGAACTTGTTGGTGAATATTTAAAGGCACTTCCTTGCGCGTATGTGTTTTGCAGATCAGCTTTACGAGATAACTGGTCAACACTAAAGTTTGTAGAAAAAGATATAACTGGTTTACCTTTTTCCAAACCTTTACCACTCTTAGTGGTAATCACAATGACACCATTGGATGCACGGATACCATACAATGCCGAAGCTGCCTGTCCTTTAAGAACGGTCATGCTTTCAATATCATTTGGATCAATGTCCACTGCGCGGTTAGCAACGTCTGATCCAGTTACACTGTTTCCTGTTGAGTAATCAGCAGTAGAGGCAATTGGCATACCATCAACCACATATAATGGAGAGTTGTTTCCTGTGAATGATCTTGCTCCACGAATGGTCACTTGTGCAGAAGCTCCTGGCATACCACTGGAAGGTTTAATTTCCACACCAGATAATTTACCTTGCAAAGCGCCTACAAAACTTGCATTTCCCGCTTGAGTTAAATCTTCGTTTTTTAAAGTTTGAACATTATAACCTAAGGCCTTCTTTTCTCTTGAAATACCAAGTCCAGTCACTACAACTTCACCCAGCATTTGAGCATCAGGTGCTAAGGATGCATTTACGACGCTTTTTCCAGCTATTGCTATAGACTCAGCAACGTATCCTAAAGAAGAAAATTGTAATGTTGTTCCGTTTGCCGGAACTACGATCGAATACTTACCTGTTGCGTCGGTACTTGTACCGCCTGCAACACCCTTAAAGGTTACACTTACTCCAGGTAGTGGTAATCGGTCATCTTGACCTGTAACCGTACCAGTAATCGTCCGTTGTTGTGCCGTTGCTGTGAAAGCAATAAGCATCAACACGAACAAACTTTGTAAAAGTTTTTTCATGAATTTTTAATTTTAGTGAATAATAATAATCGCTAAATATATTCGTTTAAATGATCTTTCCCAAAAAAATGAGTTTTTTATGCAAAATTTAGGAACAAAACTTTGATTTGAGTGTTTAGCCAAAAAATATTAAGGGAGATCCCAAAATTAAGTTAAGAATAACAAGAAATACTAGTCGGATTTCAAAAATAAGCGCAAAAAAAGGGGTGATGTCATTGACATCACCCCTTTCAGGTATAAACAATCGTTATAATTAGAATTTATCCCAAAATAACTTAGTCCCAACCGCATCACCACCAATTGATGAAGCTGCACTTTCAACATTTGCTTTGTTTAAAGTACGCTCACTTGTTGGATACGTTAAACGCACTGGAATAACACTTAAAGCATTAGCTGCTGGTGTTAAGACAGGGAAATCTAAACGTCTCCACTCAATCCATGAATCATAACCACGGTTATAAAGTGCAAGGTATTTTTGTTCTCCAATTTTCTGTTTGTAGTTACCTGCCGCAGTAAGATAAGCTACAGCTGGCTGTGCTAAATAGGCAGTAGCCATAAGATTAACTTCAGCAGCTGGAAGGCCTTTAGCCCAATAAGTAATGGAAGCCGTAATTGCTTTGTTATAATGCGCAACTGGTGTTCCTAAAATTCCCCATCTCGCAGCAGCTTCAGCAAGGATAAATTCAACTTCTGAATAATCCAGTAAAATTGCCTCAAAATCCTGTGCGATAATAGCCTCAGCTACATGTGAGTAATTTTTGTAAGTATTATTAATTCCGATTTCACCACCGATATATTTATCACCTACAGTAGTAAAGTAGTATGCGGCCCTTGGATCATTTAACGCATTCAGTTTGTCTACCATAGTTTTTCCAGCAACATAATCTTGTCTGCTGGTAAGGGCAGGGTTCATTGAATTTGAGATAGGGTTATTATTAGGCGTTTGACCTAAATATTTAAATACCGCATTATCCGCATTGCTGGTGAAAGCAAGTGGCGCAGAAGTTTCGATAGCAGTTCTTGCTGCAGCTTCATCAACATCAGCAAGGGTAATCGCTAACTTCAACTTTAAACTGTGTGCAAATTTGATCCAGCCAGCAGTATTGTTATCATACAATAAATCCATAGATCCAAAATTTGCTCCCGGAGTCATGATCGCTATTGCAGCATCTAAACGTTTGAATAAATCAGCATAAATAGCTGCTGCTTTATCATATTTTGGTTGGTTTACAGTAGAAAAAGCTTCTGTATAGGGAACATCACCCCATGTGTTTACCACTACCGACCAAGTATAAACATTCAGTACTTCAATAACAGCAAGACGGTTGTTTTTCACAGCCGGACTAAGGTCTTTTTCAACCTCTGTAATCTTCTTGCTCTCGTTAAGGTCCATCAATACCTCACGATAAAATGGAGTCCAGTAGTTCAAAGGAATGTTTCTGGTTGTAATGTTATACCTCGGCTCATCCTGGTAAGTAGTAGCCGCCAATTGTTGTGTCCAGAACCTGAACACGTTAACGTTCACACTAGGCGTAGTCTGGTTATTGGTTAATTCCTTTAGGGCGTTACCGAATAATGAACCTGCCGAAACATTAACAGGGTTCTTTTCGTCGATGTTATATTCTCCTAAATCTTTTGCGCAGGATGCTAGAAGCAAAACCGGCAATATGAGTACTATTAGTTTTTTCATCAGTATTTTTCTCTTTATTTTTATGAAACCTGCAAATGCATGCAGGTTTCATATTGGTAATTATAAATTAGTAGCCTAGAATCTAAACTTAAAGTTGAAACCAAGGTTTCTAACTGAAGGGTAGGCACCACTTTGGTATCCCTGAATATTTCCTGAACTTAATCCAGCTTCCGGATCAGAAAAAGGAACATTACTGTGGATAACCCATAGGTTACGGCCAACTAATGACACATCTATACCTTTAATTGCTTTTTCACCTAACCATTTACTAGGAACTGAATAAGTGATAGCAGCTTCACGTAATTTCACAAAACTTGCATCATAAACGAATGCTGCTTGTGGGTTGTGAGAATAGCCGTATGGGGTAGTACCATTGTCATAAGCCTCAACTCTTTTTGTGTTAGGTGTACCATCAGCTGTTACACCTGGTAGCAATACACCACCACCTGCACTGATTGGAAGTCTTTTTGGATTTCCTAAATCATTTAAGCCAGCTGTGATAGGATATAGTCCTGTTGCTTGTCCGTAGTATTGGTCAAGAGAGAAAACACTTCCGCCTTTTTTAATATCAATTAAAAAGCTCAAGCTAATATCTTTGTATCTGAAGTTATTCTGGATACCACCTTGCCAATCTGGATTAACATCACCAATGATTTGGTTAGCCGCAGAAAAAGCATAATAACCATTTGCATCAACAACTTTCTCTCCATTATTATAAACAAAATCAACAGCTCTTAATGTACCGAAAGGCTGACCTTTAGTTGCATTAAGGGTTACACCGCCTTGGAATGATGCCAACTGAAGGTTGTCATTCTCTCCATACAGGTCCATCACTTTGTTTCTGTTTCTAGAGAAATTGAAGTTCATTGTCCAGGAGAAGTCTTGTGTTCTAACCGGAAGAACAAAAGCAGAAACTTCAAATCCCTGGTTTCTTACTGTACCTGCATTGACGAAGTTTTTACCATAACCAGTAGTAGTTGATACATCAACTGCCATAATCTGGTCAACTGATGTGGAACGGTAATAACTTACATCAAAACCAAGTCTACCATTTAAGAAATTTGCTTCTAAACCAGCCTCTACACTTTTAGTACGTTCCGGTTTAAGGTTAGCATTGTTTCTGCTGATTGGCATAGACGTTAGCATATTGCTATTATATACTGTTTTAATCGTATAAGTATCTAACAAGCTTAATGCAGCCGCATCATTACCTACTTCAGCATAGTTTAAACGAAGTTTACCATAATTTAACCAGTTTGAATCTTTCATCAGGTTAGAGAATACAAAACTACCTGCTACCGAAGGGTACCAATAGCTGTTGTTGTTGGTTGGTAAAGTTGTACTCTGGTCACGTCTGATACTCGCATCTAAGAATAAGAATTCTTTATAACCAAAGTTTGCGCTGGCGAAAATACCATCTACGCCTACACGCTGATAGTTTTCAAGTGGTGCATTGATCAAATTCACTGAACTTGACAGGGAATAAAAATCAGCAATTGCTAAACCACCATTGGTTTCTGCAAAAATTGAGTTAAGATTAGACCTTCTCAAGTTGGTTCCTAACAAACCAGTGAATGTAATATCTTCAGAAATGTTTTTATTGAAATTAACTAATAAGTCATAGTTGGTTTCGCTAAATGATCTGTTAAATCTTGAATAAGAAGAAAGATCTGCGCCACCTACAGCAACACGTTCTTCCTGCATTTCACTAGATCCGTCATAAGAGATACGACCCATCACATCTAACCATGCTAATGGTTTCCAAGTCAAGGCTACGTTACCAAAATACCTGTCTCTAGTGTCATTCTGGAAATTCTTATATCTTGACCAGTAAACGTTGTTAGAGTAAATCGGACTTGAAGCCGTTTCATCAGACCAGTTCCATGTCGCATTTTTACCTTCTCTTTCATAGGCTGCTTTCAAATCCTGAACGTCAACATTCGTTTGCCACCATTGTCTGAATTGTTGATTCGGGTTAGAACCATCATATCCTGTTCCATAACGACCTAAACCCTTAATTTGAGTGTAGTTTGCCGCAGCACTGATCGTTAAGTTTTTGGTGATGTTATGATCACCACCGAAGTTGAAATTGTTTTTTGAGATCTTACTGTTTGGTAAAACACCAGTTTCATCACTTCTCATGTAACCAAATTTGAAGGTTGTGTTATCACTTCCACCTGTCAAACTTACACTTTGATTAGAGCTCACTGCTGTTTTGTAAAAAGTACTTGGATCATTTGCACCGGCAACCCAAGGAGTTGCTTTTCCATAAGTAGGAGAAGCAGGATCAAAAGAATCCCATTGGTAAACCAAAGTGTTTGGATTAAATGCACCACCATAAGAAGCATCTTCTGTAAATGGTGTAATTAAGCTATTTCCTGCACCATGAACATCTTCATACCAGAAATTACGGTCTGGAGAACCATAGCCAGCTAATGCACCTCTACCATTACGTGAATATTCATTTACATAACCTGCACCATATTCATTTTGATATTTTGCAAAAGTACTTTTGTCGATTTTACCAAAAGTAACGCCTGAATTAACTGTAATACCCAGAGAATTCTTCTTTCCTTTTTTGGTCGTAATCATGATTACACCATTAGCAGCTCTTGAACCGTATAAAGCAGATGCCGCAGCGCCCTTCAATACGTTAACAGATGCAATGTCATCAGGATTAATATCTGCAGCAGCACTACCATAATCGTAACCACCGCCACCTTGTGCCTGAGCAGATGTGTTGGTATTGGCATTACTAACAGGTACGCCGTCAATAACAAATAATGCCTGGTTATTTCCTGTTAAGGATTTATAACCCCTCATGACTACGTTTGTTGAACCGCCCATGGTATTAGACTGTTTAATTTCTAAACCTGCAACCTTACCAGATAAGCCGTTAACGAAGTTATTATCCCTTGTACGGGTTAAATCATCGCCTTTAACTTCCTGAGCTGCATATGGCAATTCATTTTTCTTACGTTGAATACCTAATGCCGTAACAACGACTTCAGATAACGCCTGAGCGTCACCTGCTAAAACAATATTGATTACATTTTCGGTACCAACTGTACGTGTTTGTGGAAGATAACCGATTGAAGAGAATTCAATAACTGTCGCATTTGCGGGAACGCTAAGTTGAAATTTACCCTCTGCGTTAGCACTCGTTCCTGTTGTTGAACCCTTAACTCTTACACTTACTCCAGGTATTGGCAAGCCATCTTCTTTACCAGTAACTGTTCCAGTGATTGTACGTTGTTGTGCTATTGCAGATGCCGCAAAAAACACTAACACGAACAAACTTAGTAGAAGTTTTTTCATGAAAAATTTAAATTTAGGTGAATAATAATCCCTAAATATATTGGTTTTTCTAACATTATTAAGGATCACTCTCCATTATTTTGGAGTATACTTAAAAATATAAGTATATACCACCAATTTTTGACACTAACATGATACTAGCAACCCCTTAATAATGTGCTTCTTAAAGCAACCGACCGTTGATTTAACATAATTTAACACAAAAAAAAAGCAGTATATATACTTCGACTTCAATTCTTAGAACAGTCTGACTGTCAACGAAGGATCGTCTTCCAAGATATTAAAGAATTAAGCGGGTCATGGTTTAAGAAAAGACGGATTGCCCGTTCCTAAAGGTTATTAGGATTGCCTAATGAATGTCTACCTACCCTTACGATAAAAGCCTGCCTCATTCATCATGAGACAGGCTTTTATGGTAAAAATTGCTAAATTTTAAAGTACATCCCAAAATAACTTGGTCCCCACTTCATCGCCACCGATCGATGAAGCAGCGCTTTCCACGTTAGCCTGGTTTAAGGTACGCTCACTGGTTGGATAAGTTAAACGCAATGGGATAACACTTAAAGCATTAGCCGCTGGTGTAAGCTGCGGATAATCCAACCGCCTCCATTCCGTCCAGGCATCATGGCCACGGTTAAAAAGCGCAAGATATTTCTGTTCGCCAATTTTCTGCTTATAATTACCTGCGGCACTCGCATAAGCAACAGCCGGCTGCGCTAGATAAGTAGCGGCATCTGCAGCTGTTCCTCCCCAATAGGTAATAGAAGCCGTAATTGCATTGGTATAATGCTGTTCAGGCGTTCCTAGAATTCCCCACCGGGCAGCAGCTTCCGCAAGAATAAATTCTACTTCCGCATAATCCAGCAGTATAGCTTCGAAATTTGCCGCAGAAACTTTGTCACTAACATGGGAATAATTTGCATAATTGTTATTAACCCCTATCAGACCCCCTACGTAAGCTCCACCCACTGTAGTGAAATAAAAAGGTCTTCGAGGATCATTCAAGGCGTTTAATTTATCAGTCATTGTTTTACCGGCAATGTAATCCTGCCTTGTGGTAAAAATCGGGTTAATTTCAGTCGATATCGGGTTATTATTCGGTTGCGCATTTAAATACTGAAAGGTAGCATTATCCGCATTACTGGTGAAGGCATTTGGTGCCGCAGCCTCAATTGCTGCTCTGGCAGTAGCCTCATTCACATCAGCAACGGTAATCGCCAATTTCATTTTTAAGCTATGTGCAAACTTTATCCAGCCTGCAGTATCATCATTATATAACAAATCTGCTGAACCAAAGTTAGCTCCGGGGGACATTAAACCGATGGCAGCATCTAAGCGGGTAAATAAATCTGCATAAATGTCTGCTGCTTTATCGTATTTAGGTTGATTGATACCAGCCAGTGCTTCTGAATAAGGGACATCACCCCAGGTGTTCACGAGCACCATCCAGGCATAAACTGAGGTGACTTCAATTACCCCTATGCGGTTATTCTTCACTTCCGGACTAAGATCTGTATCTGCTTCAGTCAGCCTTTTGCTCTCTTTTAAATCGGGCAGAACCTCACGGTAAAAAGGTGTCCAATAATTTAAAGATATATTCCGGGTCACAAAATTATACCGCGGCTCATCCTGGTAAGTGGTAGTGGTCCACTGCTGTGTCCATAACCTAAACACGTTAATGTTTATACTGGAGGTGGTCTGGTTATCGGTTAATTCGATCAGCGCATTACCAAATAAAGGGGCAGCAGAGACTGAGGACGGATTTTTCTGATCAACATTATATTCATCTAAATCCTTTGCACAGGAAACCAACAGCATCACTGGCAAAATATATATTAATAGTTTTTTCATCGGAGTAATTTTTGCTATGTAAGGGTGATGAAGCTATCATAAGCTTGTTTATTGCTATTTATAGGCGGTAAGCTTATGATGGTTTCATAATTGTAAGTCTAAAACTTGAGCTTAAAATCTAAATTTCACGTTGAAACCAAGTGTTCTCACAGATGGATAGGCACCACTTTGATATCCCTGTATATTTCCAGAGCTCAAACCAGCTTCCGGATCAGAATAAGGAACATTACTGTGAATAATCCATAAGTTACGGCCAACCAAAGAAAGATCAATTCCTTTAACGGCTGAGGTTCCCAGCCAGCTTGTCGGCAACGAATAGGTAAGGGCTGCTTCACGCAACTTCACAAAACCTGCATCGTATACAAAGGCTGCTTGTGGATTGTTAGCATATCCGTAGGGGGTAACAGCGTTATCAAATGCTTCCACCCTAATGGCATTGGGAGAACCATCAGCTTGCACACCTGGTAAAACCACACCACCACCTTCACTGATAGGAAGTCGTTTTGGATTGCCCAGATCATTTAAACCGGCAGATTCCGGATAAACACCTGTTGCCTGGCCATAGTACTGGTCGAGCGAGAATACACTGCCTCCCTTTTTGATGTCAATTAAAAAGCTCAGGCTTAGTTTTTTATATCGGAAGTTATTTTGGATACCCCCTTGCCAATCAGGGTTCACATCCCCGATCACAGAGTTTGGTGGGCCGAAAGTGTAATATCCATCTTCGCCAACAACTTTCTCTCCGTTAAGGTACACCAGGTCACGACCTCTTAAAGTACCGAAAGGCTGACCTACAGTAGCATTTAGGGTAACACCTCCCTGGAACGTTCCTAGCTGGAGATTGGTATTCGATTGATACAATTCAACGACCTCATTTTTATTTTTAGAGAAATTCAAATTAAGCGTCCAGGAAAAGTCGGGTGACCTGACCGGAAGTACGAATGCCGAAAGCTCGACACCTTCGTTTCTAACTGTACCTGCATTCACGAAATTTCTGCCATAACCTGTCGTTGTGGAAACATCAACGGCCATGATCTGATCTACTGAAGTAGAGCGGTAGTAACTGAAATCGATGCCGAACCTGCCATCCATGAAGTTGGCCTCCACTCCGGCCTCCACACTGCGGGTACGCTCAGGTTTAAGGTCAGCATTATTTTTATTGATCGGCAGTGAGGTCAACATATTACTGCCAAACACAGTAGTGATTGTATAAGTATCATACAAACTCAGTGCAGCGGCATCGTTACCCACCTCAGCATAATTTAAGCGAGCCTTTCCATAACTTAACCACGATAAATCCTTTAATAGATTAGAAAACACAAAGCTACCTGCAACAGAAGGGTACCAATAGCTATTGTTTTCAGTAGGCAATGTGGTACTCTGGTCACGCCTGATGCTACCATCTACAAAGATCAACTCCTTATATCCCAGGTTTACACTGGCAAATAACCCATCCACAGCAATACGTTCATATTTTTCAACAGGCGGATTAATTAAATTGACTGAACTGGATAATGCATAGAAATCGGTAATCGCAAGTCCTCCATTAGTTTCAGCAAAAATAGAAGAGAGGTAATTTCTTCTCAAGTTGCTACCCAATAAGCCTTTGAAAGTAATGTCTTCGTTAATATTTTTGTTGAAATTAACCAATAGATCATAGTTGGCCTCAGATGCTGTTCTGTTAAATCTGGAGTATTCAGAAATATCTGATCCACCGACTGCAATACGCTCTTCCTGCAGTTCACTTGAGCCGTCAAAAGTTACCCTACCCATTACATCTAGCCACTCAAGGGGTTTCCAGGTAACGGCTACATTACCCCAGTACCTGTCTCTTGAATCTGTTTCAACGTTTTTGTAGCGCTGCCAGTAAGGGTTATTAGAATAAATCGGTCCTTCTGCTTCTTCACTCGCCCAGTTCCAGGTAATGTTTTTACCTTCCCGCTCATAAGCAGCCTTTTGCTCTTTGATGTCAACATTGGTTTGCCACCACTGTCTGAATTGCTGGTTCGGATTGGCACTATCATAACCAGTTCCATAACGCCCTACCCCTTTTACATTGGTGTAGTTCGCTGAAGCGCTGATCGTTAAATTTTCAATAATATCATGGGAACCATTAAAGTTGAAATTATTCCGGGTGATTTTGCTATTTGGCAATACGCCTGTCTCATCGTTTCTTAAGTAACCAAATTTGAAGGTGGTTTTTTCACTACCACCATCTAAAGTTACACTCTGAGAGGAGTTAACACCCGTTTTGTAAAATGTGCTGGGGTCATTAGCACCTGCAATCCAGGGTGTTGCTTTACCAAAGTTTGGAGAATTCGGATCAAATGCGTCCCATTGGTAAACCAATAGGTTTGGATCAAATGCACCACCGTAAGAAGCATCTTCTGTAAATGGTGTGATTAAGCTACTTCCCTGCCCAAATACATCCCTGTACCAGAAATTCCGGTCGGGAGATTCATATCCTGCGAGTTCGCCATCGCCATCTCTTGAGTATTCGTTTACATAACCTGCTCCATATTCTTTCTGGTACTTGGCAAAAGTACTTTTATCTATGTTCCCGAAGGTAACACCGGTGTTAACAGTAATGCCAAGTGAATTCTTTCTGCCTTTCTTGGTGGTAATCATGATAACACCATTTGCTGCCCTTGAGCCGTATAAAGCAGAAGCCGCAGCGCCTTTCAATACGTTTACCGATTCAATATCATCCGGGTTAACATCCGCAGCGGCGTTACCATAATCGTAACCACCGCGACCAGTCGTTTGATCGGTGGTGTTGGTATTGGCATTGCTGATAGGTACACCGTCAATAACGAATAATGCCTGGTTATTACCTGTCAATGATTTATAACCCCGCATCACCACGTTGGTTGAACCACCCATGGCATTAGATTGCTTGATGTCCAGACCAGCAACCTTTCCCGATAAGCCGTTGATAAAATTGACATCCCTGGTACGGGTTAAATCATCGCCCTTCACTTCCTGAGCAGCATAGGGTAATTCATTCTTGTTACGACGGATGCCCAATGCGGTTACCACAACCTCGGATAAAGATTGTGCGTCACTGACCAAAACTACATCTATAACAGTTGCATTGCCGATAGTTTTGGTTTGAGTCTGAAAGCTTAAGGAAGAGAAAATCAATTCTGTGGCGCCCGCTGGAACCGTGATGGCGTATTTACCTTCCGCATTGGCACTTGTGCCGGCATTTGAGCCTCCAATCTTTACACTAACGCCTGGAATAGGCTGCCCATCTTCTTTGCTAATAATTGTTCCTGTGATTGTTCGTTGCTGAGCCATTGCGGCCGACGCTGCAAAGAGCAGCAACACGAGCAAACTTTGTAAAAGTTTTTTCATGAGTCTTTTTATTTAGGTGAATAATAATAATATCTAATATATCGAATTTCCACCTTTAAATACGGCCGACTCAGTATTTTACACACTGATTTACAGGAGTTTACAGTGTTTAATAGTTAATAATATTGAACCATAAGCAAGCGTTTTAAAAAGCACTTTTTACATAATTAAGACAAATTCAAAAGAGGTAAATAACATAACTAATAAGCATTACTAGCTAACTATATGTTAATTTCAACTCTTTGTATGCAATCGTAATATTTGTATGCACATCACAAAAAAGACCTTATTCTACATCCCACCAAACACGTCTTAGCAAACTGGTATTCCGGGGTGCGTTTACATTATAACGCTGTTCTCCAGAAGGATAAGGCAATGATCTTGGCAGTTCTCCACCTAAAGAACTACCCTCAGGGGCAACGAGCGTTGGGTAACCAGTTCTTCTCCAGTCGGTCCAAACCTCCGGACTTAAAAACAAGGCAATGTATTTTTGAGTCATCACGTCTGCCAAAGTAATATTAGCTCCGGTTTTGGCAATAGTGGCGGCATAACTTTCATTGCTGATGGTCCTGCTCAGGTTGGCTCTAACGCCTTCATTGTAGGCTGTAGCAGCGGCGCCAGCATCACTGGCCGATTTTTGAAGATGGCATTCCGCTTCAATAAACTTCAGCTCGTCGTAACTCATTAAAAATACCGACGAATTGTTACTGCCATACAGCGTTCCTAATCCTTCTGCACCATCACTATATACCGCCAAACGGGGATCACTAGCCGCAGCCATCATATCATAAATATTGCCAGTAAAACCAATATCAGCCCTTTGTGTGTTAAACTGGTACCAGGGATTCTCAGAAGTCACACTGGTGCCTGCAAATCTCACTTCAGCATTTTCACCGGGCAGAAAACCTAATGCAGCTTCTGTCAGGGCCCTGTCGTAATTAGCCCTGTCGCGCTTTGCAAGGTGTAAAAAGAATTTCGCTCTCAAGGAATGGGCAAACCTTAACCATTGCTCCAAATCACCTCCGAATAAAAGGTCTTCAGAACCAGGCTGGAACGGCGACTCCTCTTCTGTGCCTAAGGACGTGATTGCACTGGTCAGCAACTGATCAATGGATGCATAAATCTGTTCCTGGGTATCATAAGTGGGTTGTGTATTCTCGATACCTTTAAATGCTTGAGTATAGGGCACGTCTCCCCATACATCTGTTGCCAGGCCCAGGTTAAAAGCCATCATTACCTGGCCTAAAGCTGCGTAATGTAATTGATTTTCACGTGTTGCTATATTGATTAAGGCATTTGCATTATTCATTATTCCTCCGCCATACAAGCCCGCAGTCCACATATTATCTACATCATCTGATGACACCGCATAATTGTTTGCCAAAACCGATTGGTTGGCAGCACCGGTAACCTGCTGCATAAATATGGAAGAAAAACGGGATGCATCACCTCCCCAGTTATAGCCTGTACTTAGAATAATTCCCGGCACCAGACTGGATGGAGCAGGATCCTGCAATTCGGAAGGATCTACATTGATGTCATCGTAGAAGTAGTCTTTTTTACAGGATGGCACCAGCATTAAACCTATTAATAGCATGTACCACCGACCTGCTATCTTTTTTATCAAAGTTTTCATCGCGTATAAATTTGTTTTTAAAGGTGATGAAGCTAAAATTTAAATCTTAAATTCAGGCCGTAGCTTGCTGTTCCGGGGTTATTGAAATAATCAATTCCCTGGGCACTGGTTGCACCGGTTAAACTTGTTTCAGGGTCAATACCATGATAAGGTGACCAGATGATAATGTTTCTTGCATACAGGCCGGCCGATAAGCCCTTCACAAATGGGTTTCTCATTTTCGAAAAAAGCGTCTTGAAATCATATGACAGGGTGACTTCCCTTAATTTTATGTAAGATCCTTCTTCAATAAAGGATTCCACCAGGTTACCAAAACCGCCACCATCACCCAGATACCAGCTTTCATCTAACGGAACACTAGTGGCATTAACCGCTCCGCCACCGGGCACTTCTGCGCCGCCAGCATCAAAATGCACCAGGTCTCCATTTTCATTCAAATGGCCAAGAACACCTGGAAATACAGTTTGTGTACCCCTGTTATTGGTAAGGTCTGAGGTACCAATAGCAGCCAGAGAACCTCTTGTGCCATTCCAGATATCCCCTTTGAACTTCCAGTCTACCAAAGCATACAAAGAGACATTTTTATAGGTAAATGTATTTCCAAAACCCATCAGGAACTTCGGGTTAGGATCCCCGATTTTCTTCTGCACATTGGTATTACTAATTGGATAGCCCACATTATCGCGGTCGTCAATAATAATATTTCCATTATCATCCCTGGTGTAGCCATAGCCATATATTGAACCTGCAGGCTCGCCTGGCAACTGGGATATCGTGGTTCCGGTAAATCCATTGAGTGTGATCTGGTTCACGCCGGGAGCAAGCGCCAGCACTTTACTTCTGTTTAAACTGAAGTTTAGAAAAGTTGCCCATTCGAAATCTCTTGCTTTAATGGGTACTCCTGTAAGCTGTACTTCCACACCTCTGTTCCTCACAGAACCTGAATTTAAAGTAATGAACTGATAGCCACTGGAGCCTGAAATAGGCACATCCAAAATGAGGTCATTTCCCTTGCTGGTATAGGCCGTAACATCAAGGCCTAAGCGGTTTTGAAAGAATTGCAATTGCGCACCAACTTCCCATGCTGTTGTTTTTTCGGGCTTTAGGTTTGGATTACCTAAGGTTTCATTTAAGCCATAACTTGAAACGCCATTGCTTGGAAATGAAATACCGGAAGTATAGCCATCTGGATAGGTCAGTGGAACAAAATAAGTTTGTGTTAAAAATGGTCCCGGATCTTTACCCACTTGTGCAAATGAAGCCCGCAGTTTACCAAAAGTCAACACTTCTCCTCCCTTCATCCCATCCAGCTCAGAAAACACAAAGCTTAAACTTGCTGAAGGATAAAAGAATGAATTTTTACCTTTTGGAAGGGTGGATGTCCAGTCGTTACGGCCAGTGGTCTCCAGAAACAGCATATCCTTGTAGGATAAATTGATGAGGTAATACAACCCGATTTTCCGATAAGGCTCGATGAAATTAGCCGACTTTATAGAATTTGCATTATAGATATTATCGAAGCCGGGAGCCACTAAACCATCCCCCTGGGTGTATAATTGATCTTGTTTCCTGCCATAAAAGTTATTACCTACTTTTATATCAAGCTGTAATTGCTCGGAGAAATCTTTTCTGTAACCAAGTATCAAATCAGAGTTTAAACTTCGGTAAGTGTAGCGGTCATCGAAGATCCTGCCACCCGGATAGGCACCGGATTGCAGCTCGAAATATTGATGCCGGTTATCTGCGTAGGTGTCCAATCCAAACCTGTAAAGGGCCGTAAATCCATTGCCCATATTATAATCTACCTGCAGATTGCCGAGTAACCTATCTAAATAAGTAGTATAAGGGTTCTTGTTAATGGTCCAGTAAGGGTTATCATAGATACCGTTCCGATAAGACCGCTGCAACCCATTAGACAATAAAAAGGCTGCCGGATCTTCTGCATCATCTGTACCGTTGGAGTTATCAAACGATATCGGCGTCCGCGTTAAGCCAAGCATGATTCCTGATGTATTACTGCCTTGTTGTGGCATATTGCCATCGCTGGTGATATAATTCAGCGTGGTTCCAATTTTTAACCTTTCAGAGAGTTTCAGCTGACCGGCGAAGGTTACCGAAGTTCGCTGAAAATCTTGCACCGGAACGATGGAATTGGAGTAAGAATTACTGATGGAAGCCCGGTAGGTTGCCGTTTCATTACCACCAGACAGGGACACGGAATTGGTAAAGGTACTTCCGGTTCTAAAGAAGTTGTTTAAATTGTCGTAAGGCACAAATGGAATTCTGGCAAGCGGACTATTACTGCTTACAATGTTACCATTGCGGTCGTATTCGTTAGGCACGCCATCCCATGATAAGGTATCAATCTTTGCACCCCATGAATACCTGTTGGTGGAAGTGAATGGTGCAATTTGACCACCTTGTCCTTTTATCCATTGGTATTGAAGTTTAGGCATGCGGTTGATCTCGTCAAAAGATACACCAGTGTTAAATTCCACCTGCATTTTTCCGGCCACACCTTTTTTAGTGGTGATTAAAACGGCTCCATTTGCGGCTTCAATCCCATAAACTGCTGCTGCTGCTGGCCCTTTCAATATAGTGATGCTTTCAATCTCATTCGGGTCGATATCCGCACCCCTATTGGTGTTTGTTGCCCCAAACAGCAAGGTATTCTCGTCATCTGAAGGGTCTCCCGAGAAATTCTGGGCATTATTGATGGGGCTGCCATCTACAACGAACAGCGGCTGATTATCGCCGGTTAAGGTGTTGGAACCCCTTAACTGAATATAACTTGATGCACCAGGTGTACCTGATGAAGAGGTAATCTGTACACCAGCGATCTTACCGGAGAGAGATTTCAAAACATCGGTCTGAGCTGCCTTGGTAAGGTCTTCACCCTGCACACTTTGTGCCGCATAGCCCAGCGCCTTAGATTCCCTTCTGATACCCAAGGCTGTTACCACAACTTCAGATAAGCTTTTGGTATCAGAAACAAGGGTTACATTAATGACACTTTGTGTGCCAAGAGGAACAGTCTGGGGCACAAAGCCGATATAACTAAACTCTAAAGCGGTTGTTCCCTCGGGCGCACTAACGGTATATGTTCCTTCATTAGTTGTTACAGCACCCCCGGGAGCACCTTTAATTCTTATGGTTACACCGGGAAGTGGTGTACCGTCATCTCCGACGACTTTCCCGGTAATTGTCCGTTGTTGCGCTATCCCTGATAGCGCAAGGAGCATAAATACGAACAAAGTTTGTATATGCTTTTTCATGATTCAAGAAAATTATATAGTTTCCTTATTTATCCCACCATACTGGCTCATAAACTGGTACAGAACCAGGAAAATTTAAATTAGTGTTTACCTCAGAACTTGGATACAAAAAGCGTAAGGGCAGCCTTCCTTCCCCTATAATAGAAGCAGCAGACACAACCAAAAAATTAGGGTAACCGGTCCTTCGCCATTCTGTCCATGCTTCAAAGCCCTGGAAACCACACATGGCATAATATTTTTGCGTGATGATCAACCTGAGCTGCTCTGCCGGAGTTCCTGTTAACTGGGCATCCGGAGCAGAAGCAATATATGCCGCTGCCTCTCCCGGTATGCCTGTGGCAGCAAAACTTGCTGTAATACCCTGGTTAAACAAACTGGTTACATCGCCAGCAGTTGCCCAGCCCCTGTTTACAGCCTCAGCCTGCAAGAAGTAGCTTTCTGCAGCAGAAATAAGCTTTACAGGTGCCGTCGCCGAAAGCGGGTCTGTAGCCCTGCCGCCAACCAGTGCAGAAGGTGGTGATACACGTTTTAATGTATTAGCCCTGTAGGTTCCCTGAGGGATATAAGCAATGGTGTCTTCGGGAGCGCCGGTCTCAACGGATATATTCGGCTCATAAAATTCAAAAAGCCTTGGGTCATTATTTCTGTTAAATTGCTGCACTGCGGTACCACTTGCTACTATATTTTGTGTTCTGTTGAGCGCAACCATTTCATTATACAAAGGATTATCGTTTCCACCGGTAGTGGTATAAGCAATACTGGCATCCTGGGTTAAAAACACCGGATTTGTGGCATATAACGCTGCTATTCCTGCCTGTGCTTTAGCCGGATCTACCTGCGACAACCTTAAATAGGCCCTTAGTTTTAAAGTGTTGGCAAACGCGCGCCACAGCTCTATATCACCACCGAAAAGGAGGTCCTGTTCTCCAGGTGAGGTGGCATTTGTGGCATCGAAGGCGGCCAGGCCAAGGTCGATATAGTTGTAAATACTGTCGTAAACCAGTTGCTGAGGGTCATAATGTGGATTTCCAGCTTCATTCCCCTTCAAAGCCTCGGTTAACGGAACATCACCAAATCCATCAGTGGCCAGCTGATAGGTATAGGCTTTCATGATATAGGCCATCCCTTTCAAATGCTCATTGTTTGGCGTATTACTATTGATAATCAGCTGTGCATTTTGCAAGGCATTACGGTAAAGGATCAACCAGGGCCAATCGAAATTTGTATTCGTTACGTTATATTGTTCATATGCCCTGTATTGAGATGAAGTTGGATTCTGAGTCCAGTATTGCGCCCATATATTTCCATACAGCTGGAACTGATTACCAACCAGCTGTCCTACTGCTGCTTGCACAGTGGGCAATAATAAAGTAGGACTTGCAGTATCTGGATTATTTGGGTTTTCGTTCACATCTAAAAACTTCTTACATCCAGCAAGTCCGACTGTGCCGATCATAAGCAGAACAAATAGTTTTTTAGCTATTTTTTGATATTGTGCTTTCATGGGTAGCTGCGTTAAAATGATACTCTTACATTAAGTCCATAGTTTCTAACTGAAGGCTGGGCTGTATAATCGAAGCCCTGCACATTTCCGGCTCCGGCAGAGTTAACCTCCGGATCAGCATATTTATTCTCACCTGGTGTCCAGATGAATAAATTGTTGCCGTAAAGACCAATGGTCAGCTGGCCAAAAGGTGTTTTTGAGAGCTGTTGTTTATTGAAGGTGTAGGAAAGAGAAAGGGTACGTAATTTAACATAAGTAGCATCAACGATGTCGTGACCAGGATTAAGGTCTGGGTAGTAATCCTGCTTATTGTAAAGCACATCCGTATTGACCACACTGTTTCCATTTTCATCTAAATAAACTGAATTTGGGAAAATTACACCAATCCTGTCTCCGCCGGTTTCTTCAGAAGTACCGACAAAGGCCATTAAATTTCTGGTTCTGGAATAAAATACGCCACCATGTTTAGTATCAAAGAGTACATTCATGGAAAGGTTTTTATATTTTATATTTGCGCCCGCAGAAGCCTGGTACTTAGGATTATAACTTCCCAGGTATTGTGCTGATTCGGTAGGCAGCGGCAACCCGGTTCCCGGATCTACGATGGTTCTTCCCTGTGCATCTTTAGCATCGTCAACTCCATAAAACTCGCCATATGATTTTCCTACGGCTGCTACAATCGCCATTCCCGAAAAACCACCTAAAACAACCTGGTCTACACCTGGCAACAATTCAACGACCTCACTTTTATTTTTGGTATAGGTAGCAAAAAGTTCAACCGATAAACCATTGCCTGTTCTGATCGGGGTTCCCCTCAGACTTAATTCCACTCCTTTGTTTTGAATCTCACCAGCGTTGACTACACTAAAGCCATAACCTGTTGAATTGGCAATTGGAATACTTAAAATCTGGTCTTTTGAACTGTTGGCATAATAGCTAAAATCTACTGCCAGCCTGTTGTCAAAGAAACCCAATTCTGTACCAACCTCAAATGAACTTGTTTTTTCTGGCTTAAGTCGTTCGTTTCCAATAGTTGTATTGGCCATCAATGCAGCAACATTTCCAAAAGGGAAGGTGGTACTACCACGGCCAGTCAGGATCTCGCCCCTGGCAAAGGTGGTAAAAAGCTGGTAAGGGTCTGTATCATTACCCACCTGCGCATAACTGGCCCTGATCTTTCCATAATCAAGAAACTTAGTGATAGGACTTTCTTTCAAAAGTTCAGTAAATAAGAATGAACCGCTCACACTTGGATAAAAGAACGATTGGTTCTCTTCAGGTAATGTAGAAGACCAGTCATTCCTGCCGGTTACCTGCAAGAAAAGCATATTTTTGTAGGACAAGTTTAAATCTGCATATAAACCAAATAGCCTTCTTCTGGTCCAGTTATCAGTTAATACTGCCACCGGACCGTTACTATTCGCCAGGTTGTAATAACCCGGCACCACCAAACCACCAGCTGTATTTGTAGAGGTAAGGACAGTATTGGTATTTCGTATACGGATATTATTACCAATCATCAAGGAGCCTTCAAAATCGTCATTAAATTTATGGCTACCTGTAACCATTAAATCATGAACAACTTCATTGATATTGTATTGATCAATTTCATAAGAACCATTGCTGTTTTGAACGTTATCCTCAGAATAATTACCAGCCTCGTCAGCAGGAAAAAAATTGTATTTCGGCGCTAACAACCTTCTTCGGTCCGAATAGGTATCCACACCTAAACGCTCGGTAATATTTAACCATTCAAAAGGTTTGTATCCGATATTAAAGTTCCCGGTAAGCCTGTTTAAATCATCGAAATTATCGTAATTTTGAAGTACATAATAAGGATTTATGGCATATGCACCATAATAGCCATATAGATCATCATGCCTTACCCCGTCAGCGGTAACAATTCCATATCCATAATATTTATTGTTAAGGTCCTTCAAATCTTCAAGAGGAATGTCCCTTGGGGTTTGCAGCACGTTGTCGTAAACTGAGCTATTTATCTGTCCACCGGCTACCTGGTTGCTGCTGATTTTGGAGTAATTAAAGGAAATACCGGCATTGAACTTGTTGCTGAATTCAGCATTGCCATTAAAACGAACATTATAACGGTCGAACACATCTTTATCCCCAGGGTAAATGCCATTGGAATTTAAGGCATTTAAACCCAGGTAAAAACTGGTTTTTTCGCCACCGCCAGAAAAACTTAAGTTATTGTCCGTGGAATATCCTGTTTTGAAAAAATTTTGTATATTATCTTCAATTGCAGCATAAGGTTTCATCAAACGTACACCATCTATCTGTTGCCCCCATTCCTGCATTTCTCCGGTAAAAGGCGCACCCCAACTCCAGTTTTCCTTCGGGTCATTGAAATAGGTGGCCTCGGTACCATCATCAGAGATCACATCGTAATAGCCTTGCCCGTATTCGTTTTGAAAATCGGGCAGTTTTAAGATCGAGGAAGCAGCCGTAGCTGTGCTAAATGTAATCTCCGTTTTGTCCGCTCCTTTTTTACCGGTTTTGGTGGTAATGATCAAGGCACCGTTTGAGGCACGGGAGCCATAAAGGGCAGCAGCAGCAGGTCCTTTCAAGACCGTTACCGAAGCAATATCGTCCGGGTTGATATCGTTTCCCCTGTTACCAAAGTCGACACTACCTAACTCGTTTTCACCGCCAATAACACTAGAGTTGTCTATAGGCACACCATCGATCACCATCAGGGCCTGGTTATTACCAGAAATGGAAGAACCGCCACGCAAAACAATCCTGGAGGAGGCTCCCGGTGTATTTGATGTGGTGGTGATGTTAACACCAGCTACCCGTCCGGTAAGGGAATTGATCGCACTGGCATTTTGTCCCTGGGTTAATTCTTCGTTACTAACGGTAGGTGCAGAGTAACCAAGGGTCCTTTTTTCCCTTCGGATGGCCTGGGCAGTGACTACCACCTCACCAAGCGTTTTAGCATCACTCACTAAACTTGCATTGATGACATTACTGGTACCTATGTTAACTGTCTCCGTGATATAGCCGATGGATGAGAAGTTGAGTGCTGTTGCTTCCGGCGGGACTGAAAGGGTGTATTTTCCTTCACCATCAGCTTGCGTTCCGCCTTGTGCACCGCGGATTCTAATTGTAGCCCCCGGAATGGGTAACCCATCTTCTCTGCCAGTTACCGTTCCGGTAATTGTTCGTTGCTGTGCGACTGCACAAATTGAAAAAAGCATGAATACGAACAAACAAAGTAGTAGTCTTTTCATGGTTTTAAAAATTAGGTAAAATCTTACACTAATTTACCAATACAAAGAATTTAAAACAAGCATATTTTATTGAAAAAACTTACAATTTATTAAAATAAATAAACCGTAACTAATTAATTAAGAGATGTATATAAATATTTAGGTGGTTTCCTAAATTTAGTAAGGGAAAGATGACTTCGGGGACTTTAAGCAAATAAAAACACCGTATTTACAACAGATAAATTGTGTAAACACGGTATTAGGTTATGGAAGGAATGGATTTAAAGATGATAGCTTAGTTGACCATAAATATGGCATTAGTAAACATTTGTTTACCACTTTCCCAAAAAAGGCGGAACAACACATTGGAGCCTAAGTAAACCACATTACCTTTACCAATGGGCTGCACGCCGAATAAAAGTCCTGTCTCAATTTTTTTCTGTACGTTTTTACCAGCGATGCCCGTCACGTAGGCCCCTTGCTTGAGCATGCCTACATTCCAGCCTTCTACCAATGGTTCATAGATTTTTTCTGCGGTTACTAAGGTATAGTAGGGGTTTAATCCTAAGGTAAGCGGATGAGTTTGATCAAGATTCACTTTATAAATCGCTCCCGGTATGGCATCATTTAAATCATCCCTGCCTTTTTCAGCATAGGAACGTGTATTTGGCTGCTCCTGTTTTAAAAATTCCCTGGCCTTTATTTCATATGGTTTAGTGCCTGCAAAAGCATTAATGGCATCTTCCATTAAAATCAATTTACCACCGTTTTGTACCCATGTAGTCAATTGCTCGCCCATGTTTTTAGGATAATTTCCGTCAGGTATCACCAGCACATTGATATCTTCTGAATTTAGCCTTGCAAGACTTTGTACATTAATCATGGTAACCGGGAAGTGTAATTCCTGTTCAAAGAAATTCCAGATCTCACCGACTGACTGCGAGGAGGTTTCTGTGCCGGAAACCACAGCAACTTTAGGCGTTTTTAAAATCGTATATACCGAAGATCCAAAATCTTTTCCTTTATCTACATAACCCGAGCCAATGGTGTTTAAACTGATCTCTGCACTTATAGCGATAGCCTGCATCCTGGCTTTGAGTGTGCCTGCCTGTTGCTCATTCTCCCTTCTGTAAACTAATAGGGTACCAGCAGGATAGGATTTGCCTCCACTGCTGAAGCCTTCTTCTGCCACCCGTACTTTTAACTTTGCTTTTTGCAAGGCAATTAACACCTTGGCATCATCAAGGCCGTTCCATGGAAAAACCCAGGCATAAGGATTTTCTGTTTGGACGGAAACCGGTTGAACTTCTTCCAGGCTTTTGAACTTACCAGTCACGCTTTCTTTTAAAGCATAGGCTTCTAAACCATAAGCATAAGGCAAGGCCCAGGCTGTAATATCATAAGTATTGGAGTCGCTAACCATTGTTTGCGGCTCAAACAATACGCCCGCCAGCAGTGACCTTGGCTGCTGCAGATTGATGACCAGGTCATTCCTTTCTATTTTAAATGACTTTTTCTTCCTTGTTTCAAAATCAAAGCCATTCAGGGAACGGTCGCCACCATAAGTGAATTCAATATGATTTTTGGTTAACAATTCGGCTAATTTTTTAAGCCTCGGTAAATGATTTGCCTTTACTACATAACTTTTATACGCACCTGCAGGGTCAACAGCCGACTGCACAAAGAAGTTCTTGAACTCTTGCACCAGCCTTTCTGCATGTGTGGAAACAGTTTCAATGGTTGCCATGCCGCTGGTAAAATGATGGTCGATACGGTCTTTCAGCGTCAGCGTATCGCCGTCTGCAGTAACTACTGCCAGGCCGGCACCAATGCCACCCTGTTCATAAGTCATCCCAATAGCGCCGTTGTATAATGGATAGGTATCGCCGTAAGAGGGGTATAACAAGTCAAAGCGTTCTTTAGTGAAATATTGCCAGCCTTGCTGATCAAAGTATTTCGCATTGTTCTTCCCGATCAGCACCTGGAACTCCCGTTGCCAGGAATTGACATGCTCATGTACAGGCTCTGCTGCAGGAGCAAAATAATAGGGTTCATTATATCCTTGTTCATGAAAATCCACATGCACTTCCGGCATCCACTGCTGGTAAAGCGCCATGCGGCTTTGTGTTTCTAGCTGTGTTTGCCAGGCCCAGTCGCGGTTTAAATCAAAGTAATAATGGTTTGAACGCCCTCTTGGCCATGGCTCCTGGTGCTCACGTGCATAAGGATTTGCGTCAGGGACACTCCCTACCACCGAATTGAAGTGGCTCACAAAACGGTCCCTCCCATCGGGGTTTAAACAGGGATCAATGATTACCACTGTATTATTTAGCCATTGCTTTATGTTGGCCGCTGTACCCTGCGACAAAGTATAAATCATTTTCATGGCCGTTTCCGTGGAACTGGCCTCATTTCCATGCACGTTATAGCTCAGCCACAATAGGGCAGGCTGTTTCTTGACATCAATATGCTTAGAAGCCTTGCTCATGGCTACATTATTCAGTCTGATGGACTCCAGATTGTTCATATTGGCCTCAGAAGAGATAACTGCCACAAATAATTCCCTTCCTTCATAGCTTTTTCCGTAGTTCAGAAGTTTTATATTGGGATGTTGAGCTGCTACATACTTAAAATAGTCCACTACTTTCTGATGAACCGTAAAACGACTGCCTAAAGGGTAACCTAAGTACTGATCAGGTGTTTGAGTTTGTGCTTTTGCACCTAAAACACCTGAAATAAAAAGCAGCGAGAGTAAAAATGACTTCATATATATAAATATACAGCCAATTTACTAAAGTTTATTTTTTGTTTGTGAAGCATAATGTAATTTTACCTCTACAAATACAACAAGCTACAAACTCGCTTTATCTATCCCGGATGTCAGACATACAGAATCTTTACCAGCTTTATTTAAAATACCCTAGCCTTTCAACCGACACCAGGAACATCAGTGAAGGCTGTATCTTTTTTGCATTGAAGGGTGAACATTTTAATGCCAATACTTTTGCTGCACAGGCCCTGCAGCTCGGTGCAGCTTATGTGGTGATTGATGATGCAGCTTTTCAGTTAAATGAGCGCTGTATTTTAGTGCCGGATGTCCTCCAGGCGCTCCAGGAACTTGCCCGTTATCACCGTCGACAGTTAAATATTCCTGTTATTGGCCTAACAGGCAGTAACGGAAAAACAACCACTAAAGAACTGCTGAAAGCCGTCCTTTCCGAGAAACTGAAGACTTTTGCCACAAAAGGCAATCTGAATAACCATATTGGTGTGCCGCTTTCCATTTTATCGATCAACGCAGAAACCGAAATTGCCGTTATTGAGATGGGTGCCAATCACCAGCATGAAATTGAGTTCCTGTGCAGCATTGCCCAGCCTACCCACGGCTTGATTACCAATATCGGGATGGCACATCTGGATGGTTTCGGGGGTTTTGAAGGTGTTAAAAAAGGAAAGGCAGAGCTTTACGCCTATTTGAAGCAAAACGAGGGCACCGTGTTTATTTACCGCGATAATCCATACCTAATGGAAATGAGTGCCGCTGCTTCCTTAAACAAGGTGGTTTATTATGGTACAGACAGCCACAATAAGATATCCGGCAAGCTGATGAAAACGGATCCTTATATTGAATTTACCTGGACTCATGCTGGCGAAACTTATCCTGCAAAAGCTAACCTGACCGGTGCTTATAATTTCGAGAATATATTAGCTGCAATTTCTGTAGGCAACTTCTTTGGCCTGAACCCAGTAGAAATTAATCATGGCCTGGCCAATTACTTCCCGAACAACAACCGCTCTCAGCTCACTAAAACTGCCGAAAACACCTTGATCTGTGATTTTTACAATGCGAATCCCAGCAGTATGGCTGCAGCATTAACTAATATATCAGGCTTGACGGCGACGCATAAAGCAGCAATTTTGGGTGATATGTTTGAGCTTGGAAAAGAAACCCCGGAACAGCATGAATTGATTGCAAAAATGGCTGAAAAAGCAGGTTTAACAGCGCTAATTTTTATTGGAAAGCACTTCTACGCCTTTAAAGACCAGTATGAGGGTCTATTCTTTCATACGCCAGCGGAGGCGGCTGCCTATTTAACACAAAATCCGATAAAAGATTCGCTGATCCTGTTGAAAGGCTCAAGGGGAATGGCTTTGGAGCAGTTGATGCCCTTATTGTAACAGGGCCTTAATTGCCGGGATCTTCATGGGTGCTTACCATTATTCCGGCATCACTGATGTGATGTAAGGGATTATCCCGCATGGCTTGCTCGACCACAAGCGTATACTTCCCTGCTGCAGGGAACTTGTAATTGCGAAGTAAGGGGAAAGTTGAGGAGAACAGATCACCTGAACCAGCACCTAACCAGTGACCATCTAATTGCGCCAGCTTATATTCATACCTGCGCGTTACCTCCTTTTCGCCAGGAGCCTTGAAGTGAAATAATATATAGATGTTTGAATAGCGGTACTTTGCCGTATGTCTTAATTTAAAGAAAAGATCATACGTTTTCGTATGATCTTTTATATCTACCTGGGCAGTAACCTTATCAATATAACTCCAGCGATGTTTTGGCATCGAAACATTGACATCAGCGACGTTATTATTCTTGATGCATCCACTTAATAAACTAAAGCTTATAATAGTGACAGCAACAACCAGGCACTTTACTTTATTCATTTCCTGGTTTATCCGTAGGTTTATCTGAGGATTTATCTGCGTTTTTATCAGCATTCCTGTTATTTCTTCTGCGGTTATTCCTGCTTTTGTTTTTACTTACAACAGCTTGTCCGGGTTGTGCCTCGACTACTTTTTTAGTTTCATCAACAGCTTTTTTCGGCTGTGGCGCTCTTCTTGCAGGCTCTGCACTACTTTTTACCTGATCAGGCTTTTTACTGCCGTCGGCAACTTTCCGGGCTTGCTGAGGGCGTGGCCCTCTTTCAGTTCTGCCAGCATTTTGATTGTTGCGCTGATTTGGGTTTTTGTTGCGGCTTGGTTTATTCTTTTTATCATCCAAACGGGTCAAACTATCTTGCCCTACCACGTTTTCATAATCATGCACTTTTTCTACAACAGCAGTTGCCTCTAATAAAACGGCTTCTTCTTTCAGGTTATCAGGCTTTTGTCCACGTTTGTTCATGGCCATAATTTCCTTCACACGGTCAACCTTCAAAGGAATCCAGTCTTCCTGATTCGCATAGCTAAACCACATTAACTTCTTGAAGATATCCGTTTTCTGGTGACGGGCAATTCCGACTTCCGTTTGCAAACTCTCTATACGGTCTGGAATATCTTTTAAAGCATCCAGGTAAGTATCAAGCTCGTAGTTTAAACAACATTTTAATTTACCGCACTGACCGGCAAGTTTTAAGGTATTCAGCGATAAATTCTGGTACCTGGCAGCAGCGGTAGAAACGGTTTTAAAATTGGTTAACCAGGTAGAGCAGCATAATTCCCGTCCGCATGACCCAATTCCGCCTAATCTTCCGGCTTCCTGACGCATACCAATCTGGCGCATCTCAATCCTTATTCTAAAAGTTTCAGCCATCTTTTTAATCAGTTCCCTGAAATCTACACGGCCTTCAGCTGTATAATAAAAAGTCGCCTTGGTTTTATCTCCCTGGTAATCAACATCGGAGATTTTCATAGATAAACGCAGGTCCAAAGCCAGCTTGCGTGCTTTGTGCATGGTTTCCCATTCCATATCCTTGGCCAATTTCCATTTCTCCACATCAGCTTCTGAAGCTTTACGGTAAATTTTCCTGGTAACCTGGTCCATTGCCGTTTTTCGGCGTTTCATTTGTGTCCTGACTAATTCGCCGGTCAATGAAACATGGCCAATATCATAGCCACCTGTTGGGCCTTCAACAGCCACAAGCTCTCCGATCTCAAGGTAAATGTTATCATTATTCAGGAAAAACTCCTTTCTTGCTCCTTTAAACTTTACTTCTACAACTTGAAAAGGTATATAATTTGAGGGCATGTCTAAATTCGACAGCCAATCGTAAACTTCTAATTTCTGGCAGCCACCGGTAAGGCAATTGCCATTACTTTTACAGCCAGCAGGGGCGCAACCGCCTCCTGTTGAACAACTTCCACATCCCATAATTAACTATATATATTGAGTCCCTTGCGGGAACGTTTTAAATTTGATTATTTTAACCAATTGTAAAGATACATCTAAAAACAGAATTTTTGGATTGGCATTCCTTTCAATGTGGTAATGAGCAGTCTCCAATTCACTGATAATAGCACCGGCCATATTTAAATTAAGCACATGGGTGCTTAGCTTTTTTGCCGTTTCCAATGCCCTCGGCGGCAATTTCACCAGTGCGCCGGCCTCACTCAATAGTAAACTGCAGTCTCTCAGAAAACTGATACCATATTTTAAAAAGTTTTTCTGATTCTCTCTTCCCCAGCTGGCCGCCTGGTCTACAAAGGCAATTAAATCCAGTCCTTTGTTGCTATAACCCATCCTTAACCATTCCGCAAACTTTTCTGCATGATCGTTGTGGCTTTGCTCCACTAAAAGTTTTGCATCGATCAGATTTCCGTCTGCCAGAAAACTGTATTCGATAGCCTGTTGTTCCGATAATCCATGATGTTCCACCAGGTATTGCTCCACTGTCGCATCAGAAAGCTTGGGTATTTTAACAATTTGGGTACGGGACAATAAAGTCGACAAGATCTGCTCCTGGTTATTCGCAACCAACAGGAATAAGGTGTTTTTAGGCGGTTCCTCAATAATTTTCAATAAAGCATTGCCTTCTTTATCTAAAAATTCAGGCAGCCATAAGATCAGCACTTTGGTCTCCCCCTCAAAAGCTTTATAACTTAACTTTTTAATGATATCATGACACTCAGCGATGTTAATATTGGCCTGCTTGTTTTCAGCCTGAAGCTGGGAACGCCAGATATCCAAATCAAAATAAGGATCGTGGAGCAGCATACTACGCCACTCTTCCAATACATCTACAGCAGTTTTAATATCTTTCGAAGCAAAAAAAGGATAGGAGAAATGCAGGTCAGGATGGATATAACGGGCATATTTACGACAGGAAGAACAAACACCGCAACTATCTACAGGAGATTTGTCAAGGCAATTTATGTACTGCGCATAGGCAATGGCTAAGGGCAAGGCACCACTGCCAGAACTGGAAAGAAACAGCTGGGCATGACTCACTCGGTTATCAGCAACTGTTTGTATCAATTGCCGCTTTATAGCCTCTTGTCCGATGATCTCTTTAAATTGCATCCGGTGCAAAATACTAATTTTTTGATATGGTTTCGCCATATTTGTAAAATGGCACGTATTATCGCATTTGATTATGGTACCAAGCGTATCGGTGTAGCGGTTACAGACCCATTGCAAATTATTGCCACAGGTCTTGATACCATACACCCTAAAGAAATACTGGAATTTTTAAAGAAATACCTCCTCACTGAACAGGTGGAAGCTTTTGTAATCGGGAATCCCATGCAAATGGATGGCTCACCATCAGCTTCCGCACAACATGTAAAAGGATTTTCAACAACGCTGAAAAAGAACTTCCCTGAGATCCCCCAATTCTGGGTAGATGAGCGGTTTACCTCCAAATTAGCCCACGAAACCATCATGAAAAGCGGCCTGAAAAAGCAGGACCGGAGGGACAAAGATCGGGTAGATACCATTGCCGCAACAATCATCCTACAATATTTCATGCAGGAACAGCGTTAATTACAACCATATGAGCATGATTAATGAAGACCTGCAGCATTTATTACTAAGGTATTGTGAGCCAGAAAGTGAGCTGTTGCAGCATATTGACAGGGAAACTAACCTGAAAGTGCTTATGCCCAGGATGTTGTCCGGCCATTACCAGGGCCGGGTACTCAGCATGCTCAGTAAACTGATCAGTCCCAAAAGAATTCTTGAAATAGGCACGTTTACAGGCTATGCCACCTTATGCCTTGCCGAAGGCTTAAGCAATGACGGAATGTTATACACTTTGGACATCAACACGGAACTGGAAGACATGGTCAGAAAAAGTTTTGCACAATCAGGCTACGACCAGCAGATCAGTTATATACTGGGTGATGCCACCACGACCATAAATACGCTAAATGAGGTTTTTGACCTTGTTTTCATCGATGCGGACAAGAAAAACAACGGTACTTATTACGACTTGATCTTCGACCGGGTGAGGCCTGGAGGACTTATAATTGTGGATAACGTGCTATGGAGTGGAAAAGTCCTTAATAACCAACAAGATAAAGACACTAAAAATATTGTTACATTTAATGACAAGATAGCAAACGACGTTCGGGTAGAGAAATTGATATTACCAGTACGCGACGGATTATTCATCATAAGAAAAAAGTAATATGATTAAAAAGCTAATGTTTATCTGGATCAGCCTGTTGTTTACAGCCGCTGCATCCCAAGCACAAACCACGCTACAATACATCAATAACAATGTAGCTTATGCGCAGGAACTCATGAGAGAAAACCAGATCCCGGCCAGTATCATTCTTGCAGTCGCCATTCACGAATCTGCCGCCGGCACGAGCAAAATCGCCAAAAATCTCAACAACCACTTCGGCGTAAAAGGTAAAAACTACAGTAAAAAAATCAAATCAGCTTATAAAGGCTATGGCACCGTGGAGGATTCCTATGATCATTTTATCGAAGTACTCCAGAATAGAAGTGCATTCAGCCGCCTTTTTGATAAATACGGCGCAGATAACTATATTGGCTGGGCTAAAGGCATACAACGTGGCGGCTATGCCCAAAGCCAGTTGTGGTCAACAAAAGTCATCGCCTTGATTGAAAAATACGAACTGTTTAAATACGATAAAAAACCCGTGCAATACCTGCAGGCCGTACTGCCTGTTTCAAAGTTGAAATAAAAAATGAAATACAAGCTACTGTTTCCTATACTCATCATTTTACTAGCATCCTGTAAATCACAAAAATACAGCAAGAATAACCGGCAGATTGAGAAACAGGCAACGAAAGCCAATCCAAATTACAATACCTATACCACCCAAAGCTATATTGACACCTTTAAGGCGGCCGCTATCAGTCAAATGAACGCATCTGGTATTCCCGCTAGCATCATCCTGGCGCAGGGAATCCTTGAGTCAGGCAATGGAAACAGCAGCCTGGCAAGGTATGCTAATAATCATTTTGGTATCAAATGCACATCTGAGTGGAAAGGAAAGGGTTACTATAAAGATGATGATAGTAGAAATGACTGTTTCAGGGTCTATAAAGACGCACGCGAATCCTATAAAGACCATTCTGAGTTTTTAAAAAGAAAACGCTATAGCTTTCTGTTTGAGCTCGACCGGAATGATTACAGAAACTGGGCCTACGGCTTAAAAAAAGCTGGCTATGCGACCAATCCTAAATATCCGGATTTGCTGATCAACCTGATTAACAGACACAAATTATATCAATACGACAGTCCGGAAACCGAGAGGGAAAAAATCCTGAGGGAAGACCGTATCTTTTCAGAAATTAACGAGAATATACCGAAGGAAAACGAAAAGTTTAAACCTGTGGATGTTCCTGCCACGAGGAAAGTAACCGCACCAGAAGCCGGAGCTAGTCCTGCGACACCAGTGACACCAGCGACTCCCGCCGCTTCAGCAAATACAAGCACCACAGGAAAGCACCATACTGTTGTACAGGGTGATACATTATACAATATCTCAAAACGTTACAATATTACGGTGGATGAGCTTAAATCATTAAACAGCCTTTTTAATGAGGGCATTAAAATCGGCCAGCAGTTACAGGTCGTTAAATAATGTTAATATAAAGCATTGCAGCTTCAGTTGTTGTAGTTTTGCATAAGGAATGAAATTTACAGGACTCTATATACTTTTTATTATTTTCTCCTGCACTGCATTTGCTCAGCAAAAAACTTTTCAGGGTTTTGTGATGGATAAAAACACCCGGCAACGCCTGGCAAAAGTTTATATCTACAACTCCCGTAATGATGATGCTTTGTACAACAACAGCAAAGGAGAATTCACCTTCAAAGCCATCCCAGGCGATACGCTTTTTGCTGCCTTACAAGGATATGCCATAGACACCATCGTCTATAAAGGCCAGAACTCGGTCCTCTTCCAGCTAAACCCGCTTTTTATCAGGTTAAAAGAAGTAAAAATTGTAGGGAGCATGCCTACGCCTCAGGAAAAATACGAGAAAACGCTTAAAGAATATAAATATGCCACCGACAGGGGCAGCTCGAAGGACCTCTTGAACCTAGGTGGTGGTGGCGTAGGTTTAGGCATAGATGCCATATACAACCTCTTGAGTCGCAAGGGAGCCAATGCCAGGCGCTTACAGGGGATCCTGGAAAGAGATTACAAGGAACAGATCATTGATTTCCGGTTCCGCCCAGAATTTGTTGGACGTATATTAGGGATCAGTGACTTTGAACTGAGTGATTTTATGCAGCAATACCGGCCGACTTATGAATTTGTGTTATCTGCCTCAGATTATGCTTTTGTGGTTTTCCTAAAGAACAACTATAAAGCCTATAAACGAAACCCCGCCGCTTTGCGCTTAAAGCCCTTGAAACAACCTGTAATTGAAGAATTAACCCCTTAAAATAGTTAGAGATATATACCCAAATTTCAATTAGTTTACTTTTAGGTCTTCAAAAAGGAACATTTTTGTTTTCTTTGTAATAATGAAAGGTTTTTATATCAGCACATTACTGTTTATTTCAATTTTCACCAGCAACGTATTTGCACAGGAAATTGACACGGTCCCGATTAATACGAAAGATCTTCATATTAAACTGAAACGCAGCCCCCTGCCGGCAAGAACGGGTAATTTAGAATTCCAACCACTTAGCCTTGCGCCCAAGGTCGTAGATGCAAAAATTAATTACTGGAACACCAGGACTTCTGTGGGGATTAACCTAAACCAGGCTGCCTTCAGTGATAACTGGAAAAATGGCGGGGTAAACTCCATGGCTCTGGCAGGTTTGATCAATTATAAAACTGAGTATAGGAAAGAGAATTTCAGCTATGCCCAAGAAGCCATCTTAAACTATGGAAAAGTGAAAAGCAGGGGTCAGCTGGAAAAGAAAACGGTCGACAGGATTTACTGGGATCATAAAGCGGCCATGCAATTATCTAAAAACTGGTACTTCTTCGCTTCCCTCAACTTTGAGTCGCAGTTTGATGATGGATATACCTACAGAATGGTCGATGGCGTAGAAGAAAGATTGCTACACGTCTCTAAATTCATGTCTCCGGGATATTTAACAGAATCTATCGGTTTTGAATACAAGCCTAATCAATATTTTTCTACCAGGATTGGTACAGGAACTGCAAGACAGACCTTTGTACTTGACGAAAGTGTAAGAAGTGTTAAAGACTATGGAGTAGCACCCGGTTATACCGTTAGAAATGACCTCGCTTTCCAGATCGTTATGAATTATGATAAGGATATCTTTAAGAACATCAACCTGAAATCAAAATACATGGCTTTTATACCCTATGATAATTTTGGTTATACCAACCACAGGCTGGATGTGGCACTTACTGCAAAAGTAAACCGCTTCATGAATACCTCTATTACAGGTGTTGGTTTATATGACCGGAATTCTGATAGTAAGATACAGGGAAGTCAAACATTAGCACTCGGACTCACTTTTGTATTTCCGAGATAAAAGATTAGTATAATATCACTTCTGATTCAAGCAAAATTAATAACTTTGCCTACTTACAAAAAACTGAACACTAAGCACTAATAAAATGTTTGAGAATTTACAGGATAAACTGGACCGTGCGTTTAAAGTCTTAAAAGGACAAGGAAGCATTTCGGAGATTAACGTGGCTGAGACCATGAAGGAAATCCGCAAAGCGCTTTTGGATGCTGACGTAAATTACAAAACAGCCAAATCTTTTACGGATGATGTTAAAGAAAAAGCATTAGGCTTAAATGTATTGACGGCGGTTTCACCAGGTCAGTTGCTGACGAAAGTGATGAACGATGAGCTTACAGCCCTGATGGGTGGTGAAGTGACCGAACTAGATTTAAAAAATAACCCAACAATTATATTAATTGCAGGATTAAACGGAGCTGGTAAAACTACCTTTTCCGGTAAACTTGCTAATTTTCTAAAAAGCAAAGGAAAAAAACCTTTACTGGTAGCGGGCGACGTTTATCGTCCGGCAGCTATTGACCAGCTGCAAATCCTTGGTGAGCAGATTGGCGTCCCTGTTTATGCCAATAAGGAATCCAAAGATCCGGTTGCCATTGCATTGGAAGGTATTGCGGCAGGTAAAGCGCAAAATAACAACGTCATCATTATTGATACCGCGGGTCGTCTGGCCATCGATGAGCAAATGATGAATGAGATTGCTGCTGTTAAAAGCAGTACGAAGCCACATGAGATTCTGTTTGTGGTTGATGCCATGACTGGTCAGGATGCGGTGAATACGGCTAAGGCATTTAACGACAGGTTAGATTTTACCGGGGTTGTTTTAACCAAACTTGATGGTGATACCCGCGGTGGTGCTGCCCTTTCCATTAAATCTGTAGTTAACAAGCCTATTAAATTTATAGGTACGGGTGAAAAAATGGAAGCATTGGATGTTTTCTATCCTGAGCGTATGGCATCCCGTATTTTAGGGATGGGTGACGTGGTTTCCCTTGTTGAGCGTGCGCAAGAGCAATTCGACGAAAAAGAAGCTGCTGAACTACAGAAGAAAATCCGGAAGAACAAATTTGATTTCAACGATTTTTACAACCAGATCCAGCAGATCAAAAAAATGGGTAACATGAAAGACCTGATGGGCATGATACCTGGTGTAAGTAAAATGATGAAGAACGTAGAGATTGAGGATGATGCCTTTAAAGGTGTTGAATCCATCATTCAATCGATGACTAAGTACGAAAAAGAGAATCCAGACAGTATCAATCCGAGCAGGCGTTTACGCATCGCTAATGGATCAGGTAATAAAGTAGAAGATGTAACCAAACTGATCAAACAGTTTGAAGATATGCGTAAGGTGATGAAACAGTTCTCTAACCCGGCTGCTGCCGCTAAGATGATGCGAAATATGCCAAAAATGCCGCAAGGAAAAATGTAACAGGAAACATCCTGATTGACTTATAAAGGCCGTATCATTGAAAAATGAACGGCCTTTTTTGATGAGACAAATTGACCTCAAGGAGAATTTACACCTTCAAAATTCTGATAAAATTATTAAATAAAGAATTAAAACCTTAGCTTTTGGGAGGATAGCTTTACCACCTTTAAATCACAAACTAAATCCAATGAAAATAGGTGCTCTTTTAATAATGATTTCCTTAGCAACTGCCGCTTTCAGTCAGGATCGAAACGGACAGCTAGATTCACTATGTAATCAACTCGTAAATGAGCTGCAGAGAGCCGCCGAAACTGATCGCATTAAGCTTGACCTCTTTAACGGACACATGGGCTCTGTCTCGAAGCTAGATATCAGGATCACAAAATCAAGGGATTTTTTCCGTGTGGAATGTCGAACTGGCGAGCAGTTTGTGAACGGTCCATATGATTTAAAGACGCTTAAATTTAAAATGAGGTTAGATACCGTGTACCAAATCCGCTCAGGACAACTCATCTCCAACTTGAGAGAAGAAATGAAGGCTGTGAAAAGGCGTATGATTTTGCTTCCAGATTTTTATTTAGCCAGGTTAGATGCGAACTCGAAATCCCGAGCGTATTCATTAGCATACGGAAGCGGCGATGGATTAATGCTGCTGTTTAGGAAAAACATGCTTTATGAGCAGTATTTTGAGAACCGCCGCTTGCAGAAAAACATATTCTAAAATTTCCAACCAACCTGATCTTCATTTCATTTACATTGGCTTATTTGATCTTGAAAATATGCTGGTAAAAACTTTTGGAAGTGCTGTGTTTGGTGTCAATGCCCTGACCATTACCATTGAGGTAAGTATTGGGGGCGGTAACCGGTACCATATCGTCGGTTTGCCTGACAACGCCATTAAAGAAAGCTTGCGCAGGATAGAAAGTGCCATTCAAACTGCAGGACTCCGGATGCCCAGGCAAAAGATCGTGGTCAACTTAGCGCCGGCCGATATCCGTAAAGAAGGTTCCTCTTACGACCTCCCTATTGCCATCGCGATTTTAGCCGCCTCAGGACAAATTGAACAAAAAGACCTCCACCAATACTTCATTATGGGAGAACTCTCCTTAGACGGCGGCTTACAGCCCATCAAAGGAGCCTTGCCGATTGCCATCCAGGCCAGGTCGGCAGGCTTTAAAGGGTTCATTCTGCCCGCCGACAATTCCAGGGAGGCCGCCATCGTCAATGAGCTGGAAGTTTACGGCATGAAAAACCTCCAGGAAGTCATCGCCTTTTTTAATGAACAAACTGTTTTTGAGCCGGTGATTGTGAAGACCCGCGAGTTATTTTTTGCCAATGTAAACCATTATGAACAGGATTTCTCTGATGTCAAAGGACAGGAAAACATCAAAAGGGCATTGGAAATTGCGGCTGCAGGCGGACATAACCTGATCCTGATCGGTCCGCCGGGTGCCGGTAAAACCATGTTGGCAAAAAGACTGCCCACCATATTACCGCCCCTAAACCTGCAAGAAGCCCTAGAAACCACAAAAATTCACTCAGTAGCCGGAAAGTTAACAGCTGCAGGATCCTTGATGACGGAAAGGCCCTACCGCAGTCCCCACCATACCATTTCAGATATGGCCCTGGTTGGCGGCGGTGCCGACCCGCAGCCCGGGGAAATTTCCCTGGCACACAATGGCGTTTTATTTTTAGATGAACTGCCGGAATTTAAACGCGCTGTACTGGAAGTGATGCGCCAGCCCCTGGAAGACCGGCAGGTCACCATCTCGAGGTCGAAGTCTAGCGTAGAATACCCTGCAAGCTTCATGCTGATTGCCTCGATGAACCCTTGTCCTTGTGGTTTTTACAACCACCCCAACAAGGCCTGCATTTGCGGTCCTGGCATGGTGCAGAAATACCTAAGTAAAATATCTGGTCCATTGTTAGACCGGATTGACCTGCATGTAGAAGTTACACCGGTTAATTTCAATGACCTGTCTTCTTTAAGAGTGGCAGAGAAAAGTGCGGAAATCCGGACGAGGGTGATCAAGGCAAGAGAATTACAGGAGATGAGATTTGAAGGAACACCTTCCCTTCACTGTAATGCACAAATGAGCCCTAACATGGTCCGCAACATTTGTGACATCAATGAGGCTGGAAGGATGCTGATCAAAAAGGCGATGGAAAAACTGGGCTTATCCGCAAGGGCTTACGACCGGATCCTCAAGGTTTCGCGAACCATCGCAGACCTGGATGAAAGTGAAGACATCAAACTGGAGCACCTGGCAGAAGCTATACATTACCGCAGCCTCGATAGAGAAAGCTGGGCTGGTTAATTTTCCTCAGGGAAATCTTCTGCTAAATCATCTTCGTCCTCATCCTCTTCAGGAACGTAGGCCATAATTTCTTTTCCAATGTTATTGATTTCTTCATCAGATTCAAATAAAGGGGTCTCCGTTTCCGGATCAAGCTTAATCCACTGAAGTTCGGTATCCTTTTGAATATGAACGTATTCTATACCATCCTTAAAAATCACATACTTGTCTTCTCCTTCCGGAAAAACGGCGTAATCAATGTTTCCTATGGTAATGTCGAATGGTGATTGCATAACTATCTATTTAATTTTTTGTATTCTGGAATCAAAAGCAAATTTATACAGATTTGTTTCAATTCACAGCTTAATTTACGTCGGGGGCATATTTAGAGGTTTGACAAGGGGCGATGTCAATACTTTCCTTAACACAAATACTACATCTCAATTAACTGATTGATGAAATCAACGAACTTTTGATCGGCATAATTGGCTGCACCTTCGCCATGGTAAGAGAGCCTGCCCATTTTATCAAAGACAACTGTAGTCGGCAATGACCCTTTAAAAATAGTTTTGGGGATAGGGCTGGCGACTGCATATACAGGCATTTCATACTTTTTCTTGTCCATAAACTGCTGCGACCTTTCGAATTCGCCATCAGCATCGACAAGGAGGAAAACCACATCCTTATGGTCTTTAAACTGCTCATAGAGTTTGTTGACAGAAGGCATTTCTGCGATACATGGAGGGCACCAGGTGGCCCAAAAATTAACAAAGACCACCTTGCCTTTTAAAGCACCCAGATCAACGACATTTCCTTTAGCATCCTTAAATCTGACGCCTGCTAAATCTGTGGTACTACTTGCAGCTTTTACATCCGTATCAGGCTTAAACAGCCCTATTTCCATTAAACCCTGTAATAAAAAAGCTTTGGCTGAAGGAACAAACAGCAGAATTAAAATCGCCGAAATGAATAATATATTGACTATGCCTTTTTTACTAAAAATCTTTTTATTCATTGTAATATCAACTAAGTAAAACCTGTGTTGCAGATTGTTGTTTAAATAATACCTTATAACTACATAAAGTATGGAAGATCATAAATATACGGAAGTTGCGCCTGGCATTTGGGGCATGAAGATCGTTTTTGTAAATATTTACATGGTTGCGACAGGCCCTGATGAATGGGTTTTAATTGATGCCGGCCTCAAAGGCAGTACCTGCAGGATCAAAAAGATGGCGGAAGAGCTTTTCGGCGAAGACAACCCACCGGCAGCCATCATTTTAACTCATGGCCATTTCGACCATGTAGGTGCATTGCACGAACTATTGAAAACATGGAATGTACAGGTTTACGCCCATTTACAGGAAACCCCTTATTTAACTGGTCAAAATGCCTATCCACCTGCTGATCCCTCTGTTGGGGGCGGTTTGATGAGTCTGTTGTCGGTGATGTACCCCAACAAGCCGATCAACCTTGGGTCACGCATTCATGCCTTAGCCAAAGATGGCAGTCTGCCTAAAATGCCGGATTGGATTTACATCCATACACCGGGACACACGCCCGGTCATATTTCCCTGTTCAGGGGCAGGGATAAAGTTTTAATAGCCGGGGATGCTTTCGTAACCACCAAGGCAGAATCTGCCCTTTCAGTATTCAGTAACCGGAAAGCAATATCAGGGCCACCAAAATACTTTACACCAAACTGGATCTCTGCAGCGCTTTCGGTACGCAAGCTGCGTGATTTAAGGCCTGCCATTGCAGCAACGGGACATGGTCCGACCATGAGTGGGGAGGAGCTTTCAGAAGGCCTGGAAGAACTGGTAGATCAATTCAAAGAAATCGCTATTCCCAGAACCGGCCGCTATGTCAGCGAGCAATTTCCCACAGAAACAGTCAGTAGAACTTTGTTGGGTGCTGTAGTCGCCATTTCTGCGGTGGTGGCTTTTAGTTTATTCAGTCAGATGAGGAAACAGTAGTAAAATGAGTTGTTGGCGAGTTACTGCTTAAGGTAACTTCGCTGAAGAGTTAAGGATCATTAATCGTAAGCGCGGAAATGAGGCCGCACAAAGAGGGACCTTCTTATGTGCAACTCATCTTTTAGGGATCCTTTATTGATCCTTAATTGAAATGCAAGTGAACGATAAAAGGGAAACAAAAAAGCCTGTCAGCATGATGAATGCGACAGGCTTTAAATATGATTGATTAATTGCTTAGATCAACTCCACGCTTCTGCTTACAAAGGCTGTTAATTCAGCACCGGTAAGCATTCCTTGTGTTAATAAAGCTAAATCTACGGCTTGCTTAGCCAAAACTTTCTGTTCTTCTTCATTCTCGGTTTTCAAGATACGGGAGATCAGCTTATGGTTACCATTGATGGCTACTTTGTAGTTATCAGGCATGGTGCCATAGAAACTCATACCGCCACCCATTTGTGCCATATCCTTCATCCTGCGCATAAACTCGTCCATGGTTACAGTTACCGGAAGTTCATCCGGATTTAAACCTACCACCTCTACATTCATCCCTGGTTTGGTAATTGCTTTTTCAAAAACTTCCTTTACCTGTTTTGCCTGTTCTTCGCTTAATACAGATTCAGTGATTTCATCCTTTTCAATCAGCTTACTGGCAACACTTGAATCAACACGCTTCAAGGCTGTTTTCTCCAGCTTACTCTCTAATCCCTGGATAAAGTGATTATCGATCGGTGAATCCATCACCAACACATCATAATCTTTTTTATTAGCCGATTGGATAAAGCTATCTTGTTTAGATGGATCGGTTGAGTAAATATAAACCACCTGGCCATTTTTATCCGTCTGGTTATCTTTTACCTTTTCTTTGTATTCTTCTAGGGTGTAATTCTCTTTTTTAGTATTGGTCAATAAGGCAAAGTCTTTCGCTTTTTCGTAAAACTTTTCTTCACTTACCATACCGTATTTCACAAATAGACCGATATCGCCCCATTTCTCTTCGTAACCTTTACGGTCTTTATTGAAAAGCTCACCTAATTTATCAGCTACTTTTTTAGTGATATAGCTATTGATCTTTTTCACGTTTTTATCAGCTTGTAAAAAGCTTCTGGAAACGTTCAAAGGAATATCCGGTGAATCAATTACCCCGTGCAGCAACATCAGGAATTCCGGCACAATATCTTTTACCTCATCGGTAATAAATACCTGGCGCGAAAACAACTTGATCTTGTTCCGTTGCATTTCGAAATCGTTCTTCACTTTAGGGAAGTACAACACACCGGTCAGGTTAAATGGATAATCTACATTAAGGTGTATCCAGAATAATGGATCTTCTGAGAAAGGATATAATTGTTTGTAAAAATCAAGGTACTCCTGGTCTGACAAATCTGCAGGTGCTTTTGTCCAGATCGGGTTGGTGGTGTTAATGATGTTATCAACTTCAACCGAAGTGGATTTAGGTTTACCTTCTTCGTCTTCACCATCAGGAACCTGTTCTGTTTTAGTACCGAATTTAATAGGCACAGGTAAGAATTTACCGTATTTATCTAGAATTTCTTCCAGTTTAAATTTGCTTAAAAACTCTGCTGATTCTTCATTAACGTGTAGAATGATGTCTGTACCACGTGTAGTTCTGGTACCTGTTGTGATTTCATATGAGGTACTACCATCACAAACCCAGCGTGCAGGTTCTGCACCATCCTGGTAACTCAGGGTTTGAATTTCAACTAAATCAGCCACCATAAAGGCAGAATAGAAGCCTAAACCAAACTTACCAATGATTTCATTGGCATCTTTGGCGTCTTTAAATTTCTCTACAAACTCGCTTGCCCCGGAAAAAGCCACCTGGTTGATATATTTTTTAATCTCTTCGGCCGTCATTCCCAAACCATTATCAGAAATAGTAATGGTTTTATTCTCTTCATCCAAAGCCACTTCTACTTGTGGATTGCCAAGCTCGCCATTGTACTGACCTAGTGCTGCTAAACGTTTTATTTTCTGAACGGCATCAACCGCATTGGAAACCAACTCCCGCAAAAAAATCTCATTGTCTGAGTACAGGAATTTCTTAATGATGGGGAAAATGTTTTCGGTGTGTATGGAAATACTTCCTTTTTCTTCTATGCTCATATGTTTAGACTAATTTTTGTTTTACTTCTCCCTTACAGCAAGCTGTGTTCCAATCTTAATATTTGACATTTTGACAGTAAACAGCTTATGCTACAGTTGCGTATCTTTGCGTTGATTATGGTCTATAACGTACATACTTTAAAAAATGGCATACGTCTTTTACATGTGCCTTCTCCTTTTGCAATCTCCCATGCCTGCATCATCATCAACAGTGGCTCAAGAGATGAAAGCGAATCACAATCAGGACTTGCCCATTTCATAGAGCACCTGATTTTTAAACGTACCGAGAAAAGGAGTACCAACCAGATTTTGAACCGGCTGGAGAGTGTAGGTGCGGATTTAAATGCCTATACCACTAAAGAATATACCTGCGTACATGCTTCATTTTTAAATCCTTACCTCGACCGCACCCTGGAATTGTTTAATGACATAATTTTTCATTCTACCTTTCCTGAGGAAGAAATGGAAAAGGAAAAGAGTGTGATTCTGGATGAGATTGCCTCTTACCTTGATCAGCCGGAAGAAGCCATTTATGATGACTTTGAAGACCTTCTTTTTGATGGCCATCCCCTTGGGCGCAATATTTTGGGTACGAACGAGAGTGTCAGCAAATTATCAAGAAAGGATATCGATGACTTTATGGCCGCCAATTACCATACTGATGAGGTGGTGATTGCCGTGTTGGGCAATTATTCTCTGGCTAAACTGGTAAAAATAGGCGAAAAGTATTTCGGCGATATTCCCGCTAATTTAAAACAAAGAAAACGAGCGGCACCGATCACCAATCCGGTTAAAGAGTTGATTTTCCAGAAGCCGATTTCACAGGCACACAGCGTTTTAGGGAGTCAGGCTTACAGCTTGCATCATCAAAATAAAACCGGTTTATTGTTGCTGAACAATCTTTTGGGAGGTAATGGCATGAGTTCTATCCTGAATTTACAGATCCGTGAAAAATATGGTATTGCCTACACCATTGAAAGTGGTTACAGCCCTTTAAGTGATACCGGGTTATTTACCATCTATTTTGGTACGGATAAAGAAAAAGTGGAACGTGCGCTTTCCCTCATTTTTAAAGAATTAAAACGGCTGCGCGAAAAGCCATTAACTGACGTCCAACTGCAGAAAGCTAAGCAGAAATTTATCGGACAAATTGCTTTAGGGGAGGAAAACAGGATCGGATTGATCGTTTCTATGGCAAAAAGTTTAATAGATTATGACAATATTGACGATCTGCAAACCGTTTTTACCAAGATACAGGCCGTAAGCAGGCCAGAAATGGCCGATATTATCAACGAAATCCTCGATGAAAAAAATCTTAGTGCCCTAACTTTTTATCCTTTAACCTAATATTCGTATTTTTGTGCCATGAAGTTTCCAATAGTAGCCTACGGCGATCCGGTTTTGAAAAAAGTTTGTAAGGATATAGAACAAACTTACCCTGATCTAAAACAACTCATCAGCGATATGTACGAAACCATGTATGGAGCCAGTGGAGTTGGATTAGCGGCCCCTCAGATTGGTTTACCCATCCGCCTGTTTGTCATTGACACCGGGACTGATGAAGACGGAAAAGAAGGCTTTAAAAGAGTACTGATCAACGCAGAAATTGTAGAAGAATCTGGCGAAGAATGGGCTTTTAATGAAGGCTGCTTAAGTATTCCTGACATCAGAGAAGATGTAATGCGCAAACCAGTCATCTTAATTAAATATTATGATGAAGACTGGGTATTGCACCAGGAAAGAGTTTCAGGTATGCCTGCACGTGTAATACAACACGAATATGATCATATTGAAGGTAAGTTGTTTACTGATAAATTAAGCTTGCTGCGTAAAAGAATGCTAAAGGCTAAATTAGACAACATTGCTAAAGGAAATGTGCACACAGAGTATAAAATGCGCTTCCCTAAAGTAACTAAGAAACGCTAATCTTCTGAGCGGTTTTTATCCCCGTTTAAGATTTGCTGCGTTAATTTACCCCATGCAAACGGATTTAGTAATGGATTCGTTTGCACCATATTCTTGTTTAAGGCCCTGTCGTGGTTCAATCTCCAGTTTATGGAAGAAATCTCTCCCGCATCCCTGGACAAGGTCTGTCCCATGCCGACTAAACTTTGTCTGCTTAAGTTCTTTTTTGCAATTTCCAGGTCATCATCCGCAACTTTCATCGATAAAAAGTCCTTGGTGAATTCCTCCGCCGTTGCCCATGGATAAATGTTTACCGTGGGCAGGTAAACAATTTCACTCTGCATTTTCACCATCGCAGTATACTTGTCCTCAGGAAGATCATGAGGAATGACAAGCTGTGTTTTGGTGAAACCTACAGCTGTATAAACAATGGTATCTCCGGGATGTGCAACAAATGAAAAGTACCCTTTATAATTGGCAGAACGCTGTTCATTGGTATTAAGATTACTCATCGTTACATAGGGCACAACCCTATTGCTATCTACATCTGTAATTATTCCAGAAAACTGTATCAACTTGCTTCCTGAAGGCTTTTGTTGTGCAAAAGCCCCAAGAACAAGAAATAACAATAAAATGGTAAAATTATACTTCATTCTACGAAAGTAAAGGTAATAATAGCAATGAATAGTTAAAAATTGTTAAAAGGTATTAAACCGGTTCTGCCAGGTCAACAGCGACAACAGAAGTAATCTGCGGTACTGCTTTCATAATGGCTTGCTCAATGCCTGCTTTCATGGTCATATAGCTCATTTTACAAGATCCGCAATTCCCCAATAATTTCAGTTTAACTACATTATCTGATGTAATTTCCTCTATGGCAACATCTCCCCCATCTGCTTTTAAATAAGGTCTGATTGTTTCCAATGCCTGCTCTACTTGCTCTATTAAATCCATCTGACTATCTTGTTTATATTATCTATGATTTATAAAAATACTAATTATTTGGCAATTACACCTTGTGCATTGTTAATTGCCACTTGCTGTGCCACTCTGCCGGCTATTTCTGAAAAGCAGGCTGCTAAAACACTACCTTCGTTCAAGGCTACCGGCCTACCGCTATCGCCACCTTCGGTGATACTTTGAACAATAGGGATCTCCCCAAGGAAGGGCACATCAAAGGAAGCTGCAAGGGCTTTACCGCCATCTTTTCCAAAAATATAATACCTGTTATCCGGCAATTCTTCTGGCGTAAAATAAGCCATATTCTCTATAACGCCCAGAACCGGGATGTTAATACCTTGCATTTTGAACATCAGCAAGCCTTTTCTTGTATCGGCAAGTGCTACTTGTTGTGGTGTGGTCACAATTACCGCCCCCGCTATTGGGAAACTTTGTGTAATTGTGATATGAATATCACCGGTGCCCGGTGGCAAATCTACAATCAGGTAGTCAAGTTCACCCCAATCTGCGTCGTTGAACAATTGCTTCACCGCATTGGATGCCATAGGTCCGCGCCATGGCACAGGTTGATCAGGATTGGCGAAGAAGCCCAGAGAAAGCAGCTTAATGCCGTATTTTTCTATGGGAACGATCAGCGTTTTTCCATCTGCTGTTTCTCTGGCAGAAGGTTTTGCATCGTTTAACCCAAACATCATCGGAACGGAAGGACCGTAGATATCGGCATCGATTAAGCCTATTTTAGCCCCATTTGCAGCCAATGTTACCGCAAGGTTACTGGCTACGGTAGATTTACCCACCCCACCTTTACCTGAGGAAACCAAAATAATATTGCGGATGCCCCGCAACTGTGCTGTATCTGCAGGTTTGGTAACCCGGGAAGTAACATTGATATGAACCACGGCATCCTGCGCCACGAAGTATTTAATGGCATTTAGACACGCGTTGGTAAGCATGTCTTTCATAGGACAAGCCGGCGTCGTTAATTCCAGCGTAAAGCTGATCTCTTTATCTGCGATTTTCAGGTCCTTGATCATGTTCAAAGTAACCAGATCTTTCTTAAGATCAGGATCTTCCACATTTCTCAGGGCGGCTAAAACTTGTTCGTTCGTAATAATCATTACCCAAAAATAACCAAAACCCCTTACAATAAATTGAGTTTAGGGTTTTTAAGCGTAATTTTAACACGAAATAAACATTTGTGTTTATCGTTAATCAAAATACTGCTATATTATCGCATGGATTTACCGAAAATTAAGATCCCAAAAAAATATATAAAAATTGGTGCCTGGATAGCAGGCATATTTCTTACCCTCTTTATTGTTGCCGGCGCTGTTGCTTATAGCAAGAGATCTGACCTCTTAAAAACCTTTATCGCAAAGGCCATAGACAAAGCGGATAAAAGTTATGGCTTAGAAGTTAAAATTGGCTCTGCCGGCTTTAATGGATTAAGTACGCTACACATGAGCAATATCACGGTGGTGCCGAAAGACAGGGACACCCTGACCACTATTGAAGATCTTACCATTGGTGTGAAGCTGTTCCCCCTGCTTGTTGGAGATATCAAACTGTCTGAGATGACACTGAGCAATGGCAAAGTAACCGTGGTAACGAGAGATTCATTGACCAACCTTGATTTTATTCTGAAAAGAAAAAAGAAAGACAGTACGGCGACTAAAAACAAGACCGACCTGGCTCACCTTGCACAAAACCTGCTGAACCAGGTTTTATATAAAATACCGGATAACATGGTGGTGAAAAACCTCTTGTTTCAGTTTAACGACAATGACACGGCTAAAGTAGATTTCATGACCAGCACCGCGACCATTGATGACGGTGATTTGAAATCCACCATCGTGGTAAATAACCAGGAATCCACCTGGCATGTCAATGGCGTCGTTAATCCGGCTAAAAAGCACCTGGATGTGCTGCTCTTTGCCGAGAACAAAAAGGTTGAACTACCCTACCTGAACAGAAAAATGAATGCGAAGTTAAGCTTCGACACCGTAAGGACGGTTTTAAAAGAAGCCAACTACCGAGCAGGGGTGTTTAAGGTTCAGGGATCATGGTCTGTTAAAAACTTATTGATTAACCATGCAAAGATTGCCGCTAATGATGTGGTTGTTCCCGAGGCAAGGATTGATGCAGATGTGTTATTTGGAAAGAACTATGCTGCCTTAGACAGCACCTCCACGGTTTATCTAAAAGACGCCACATTTCATCCCTACTTAAAATACACCTTGTCGCCGAACAAAATCTACGAGGTTAAAATTCATGCCGCAGAGCAGGAAGCGCAGGCTATTTTAAATGGCTTTCCACAAGGGCTTTTTGAATCGCTGGAAGGGTTGAAAGTAAGCGGAAAGGTGAAATATGATCTTCATTTTTTCCTTGACTCTGCCATTCCAGACAGTGTAAAATTTACTTCAAGCCTTACGCCGAACAATTTTAAAATACTGAAATGGGGTAAAACCAACCTGCAGAAAATAAACAACACCTTTGTTTATACGCCATATGAGTATGGGAAACCGATGCGTAACATTACGATTGGCCCTTCTAACCCCAACTTCACACCATTATCGGAAATATCCAGTAATTACAAAAACGCTTTGTTGACTGCTGAAGATCCTTCTTTTTTCACCCATAAGGGCTTTGTGATGGAGTCCATCCGTAAATCTTTTGCGGTAAATTTTAAGGAAAAAAGATTTGTGCGGGGCGGAAGTACCATTTCGATGCAGCTGGTTAAAAACGTGTTCTTGAGCAGGAATAAGACCCTGGCCAGAAAAGCGGAGGAGATTTTAATTGTATGGCTGATTGAAAATAACCGCCTGGTGAGTAAACAACGCATGCTGGAGGTTTATTTCAACATCATTGAAATGGGCAGGAATGTTTATGGCATCGGTGAAGCTTCCCGCCATTATTTTGGGAAAACGCCAGGCAATTTAAGTGTTGGTGAGGGAATATTTCTAGCCAATATTGTGCCCCGACCGAAAATTGCCATGTATAAATTCAGGGGAGATGGGGGTTTAAAAGACTATATGTACAATTATTTCAGGTACATGGGCAATATCATGGCCAGACGCGGCCTAACTCCTGTCGATACGAATGGTTATGGGTTTTACAATGTACGTTTGAGAGAGGGCTTGCGACAGTACTTGTTACCTGATTCAACAACTTTGGATACAACCGCCTTTGATGACGATGACGATACGCCGGTTATAGAAATGCAGGATGAGTCTAAGAACCTATTCGACAGGCTTTTTGGACCTAAAAACACTAAGGACACCAGCGGAAAAGCTACCGCGAAACCAGATACGGTTCAAAAAACCAAAAAACAGTTGCGTCAGGAACGTAGAGAACAGCGCCAAAGGGAAAAAGAAATGGAAATACCGCAAAGCGGCGGACAATAGTTTTTTTAATAAAATATGAATTTCATACAAATAGAAGATAAGGATTTTGAAATCTTTCTGGAGAATGACCAGATCAGTAAACGAACCCGTTTAATAGGGATACAACTAAATGTGGATTATGAAGATCGTTGCCCCATCATTATCGGGGTTTTAAATGGCAGTTTTGTGTTTATGGCAGATCTGTTGAAAGAAATTGAGGTTTCCTGTGAAGTCGCCTTTATCCGCGCCTCCTCTTATAATGGGACAGCCAGTACCGGTGTCATTAAAGAAGTTTTGGGATTGCCTGATAACCTTCGTGACCGGGATATTTTGATCGTTGAAGATATTGTAGAAACGGGTATTACGTTAAAATATATTCTGGAAAAAGTTTATTTACAAAACCCCGCTTCCGTGAAGGTATGTTCGCTGTTATATAAGCCCGCTGCCTTGTTGAAAACCATTCCTGAATTGGAATATATTGGGTTTGAAATTCCGAATGAGTTCGTGGTTGGCTATGGATTGGACTATAACGGGCTTGGAAGAAACCTGAAAGACGTCTACCGGGCGGTTAAAAACAGTTAATTTACCACTTATATCTTTATAATTTTAATGTTGTGCGTGTCTGTTGGAATAAATTTACCAATTTTACGCCAAATTATTTTTTGACCAAATGACGATACATAAAGAAGGCTATACAACGATTGCAATTACTTTGTTGTTTATTTTTGTTTTAAATGCTTTTATTGACTACCGATATGCTGATATCACCTGGCTTCGCTGGCTGATTTATATCTTGTCTTTTGCCTTATTTTTAACAGTCCTGCAATTCTTCAGAAATCCGAGACGCGCTTTTGCTTCGGATGATCAGGTGATGATTTGTCCCGCTGACGGTAAAGTTGTGGTTATTGAAGAAACTGAAGAAGGTGAGTATTTTAAAGACAGGAGATTGCAGGTTTCTATTTTCATGTCGCCGATCAACGTTCACATCAACAGAAATCCGATTTCCGGTGTGGTGAAGTTTTTCAAATATCACCCAGGAAAATACCTGGCAGCATGGAACCCTAAATCATCTACCGAGAATGAGCGTACAACAGTAGTTGTAGAGCACAGTTCTGGTGTTCCGGTATTATACCGCCAGATTGCAGGTGCTTTAGCCAGGCGTATCGTGTGGTACGTAAAAGAGGGTGACATCGTTGAACAGGGAAAAGAATTTGGCTTTATAAAATTTGGTTCAAGGGTAGACATCTTTTTGCCTTTGGGCACCAAGGTTAACGTAGAGCTTAACCAGATGGTTAAAGGTGGTATTACTGTACTTGGTGAACTGAAAAGCTAATCTCCCTTAGAAGCGATTTTTGCTATTGGACCATCAGTGATAACGGGTGTAGCTTGTGTGCAAGCAATTCTCCAAACATCATTTTGTTTTACAAAGGTATGGATGGCCATACCTTCCCTTTTATGACCTTTCGTATCTCCTTTGGTGCCATCAGGAAAATAGACATCCCGTTCAGTCTGGTCTGCGGCATGTACAATGACCAAAGCCACTGAAGGTGCCATAAAGCGAATATTCTTAACGGTATATTTGGTGCTGAAGTTTTTTAATATGATGTCTTTTACTACAGCGATGCCCTTTTCAATCTCTGCCTGCCCATTCCAGACCGCGCCAAGGGGATTAATTAGAATGGCATCCGGCATATAGGTTTCATCTGTAAAAAATGAAAAATCATCTTTGTTCCATTGGTTTTCCAATTTTTGAATGATATCCTTCAATTGTTGTTCGTCATCAGCGCTTTGCCCAACAGCAGTGAAGCAAATCAGCAGACTGAAAATTAATAATTTGATGGTTTTCATGAGCTTCAGGTATTATGTTCATCTTCAATTATCTATCATAGCTAATTTATACAAAGCCCCTGCCTGTGCATAGCATAAACACGACAATAGTTGTGGAGCATTTATACAATCGTACGATACAGTAATCGCCAGCAGCTCTTTTCGATATCCTTTTTTAAGAGTTCAGGGGTTGTACCGGCGAAGTCTTTGAACGCCCTGATCATGTGCGTCTGGTCGGCATAACCGCAAATAGCCGCTATCTGCAGCCAGGTAAACTGTGGTTGTTCCTCACTTAATATACGCGAATTGTCGAAACGCTGGAGCCTGGAAAACAAGACAGGCGACAGGCCAATTCTTTCTCTAAATTGCCTTTCAAGTTGTCTTTTACTAACGCAGGCCATTTGGGCCAACTGACTGATGTTGAGCATCTTTTTCGTGACCAGCATTTGCTTAAGTACCCTGTCGACCGGCAATAAGGGCTTTAGCCGCTTTACCATCTTCAATAGATAAGCTTCAATAACAGCGATCATCCTGTCAAAATTAGACTCTTCGCGCAATTGTATGGACACTTGTTCAATTTCCGGCCCTAAAAGCAAGGCTGCGTCGAAATACTGATCAACCATTTCATGCATGGGCCGTCTTAACAAACGGTGCAGGCCGCTAGGATGAAAATTAACGATAATGATGAGCATGTGACTGCCCATACAGAGATCAACACGGGTTAATTGTGGCCCGACAATGGTTTGTTGAGGTAACTGGACAATATGCTGATAAGTGTTACTAAAGCATGTAACCTTATCATAAGGAAAGAAATAAAGGGAATGGCCAGGCTGTGGAGGAAAAGGGAAAAGTGCTTCCAGTCCGGTTTGATCAACCTTACGATGGATCAGAATAAACTGGCTAATAAAATCCTGCAGGCGCCATTGAGGTGTATAGCGAAATGATACCATAACACATCGATAAGGTATTCATTACAAAGCGATTAACCTTACAATTGTTTTGCTAAACTAGCCAGGATTATTTAAAACACAAAAAGCCTCCCTGGTTAACCCAGGAAGGCTATAATATGTTTGAAGAGAATTAAACTCTTTTAGTTTTAATACGGGCGGCTTTACCAGTCAATGCACGTAGATAGAATAATTTCGCTCTGCGCACTTTACCGTGACTGTTAACTTCGATTTTTGCAATGTTAGGAGAGTTGATCGGGAAAATACGTTCAACACCTACGCCATTGGACATTTTACGAACTGTAAAAGTTTCATTAGCACCTACACTGTTACGTTGTAACACTACGCCTTGGTAAATTTGAATACGTTCCTTATTACCTTCGCGAATTTTATAGTGAATACTCACTGTATCTCCTGATTTGAATGCAGGAAATTCATTTTTTACGATTACCTGCTCTTCAACAAATTTTACTAAATCCATGATTTTAAGCTATTAAACCGACTTTCTGTTGATTGAAAATCGGATTGCAATATTAGGGATATTTTTTGGAATATAAAAGCTATTTTTTGAATTTCTCCACATTCTTTAAATTTTCCACATTCTTGTGCTATTTATTGTTGATCTATTTCCTTAAATATTTGATAGAACATCTAGTATTTTGCTTAAATTTATAAGAACCAAACAATGTTTTCTTAAAATCAAAAAAAGATTTAGAAATTAAAGCGCTTGTTAAACTCAACTCAATCACTATGTATTTAAAAACGATAGTCGCCGAAATCTTAAAGAAGAATAACAGGTCTCTGAGCTGGCTTTCTGTTGAGATGAACAAAACCTTCGACGGGTTAAAGCTGAGCCTTCTAAAGGGCTCTATGAAGTATAATGACCTGCTTTTAATGGCCAAAGTTTTGGATGTGCCGCCTACTATATTTTTTGAGGAAACTAACCCGACTCATGTAACGGAAAAAGAAGCTTTAAAAGTGGCAGACACCAATCACCAGACCTCACATTTGGAATTAGAGCTGAGAAACTACAAAGAAATGGTATCTACTTTGAAAGAGCAGTTGAAGGATAAAGACAAAATTATATTCCTGTTGAGCAAATGATTAGTCATTCAATAAATCCGGTCTTCGTTCACGCGTTCTGGCCAGCGCTTGCTCGTGGCGCCACTCGTTGATTTTTGACTCATGTCCGCTCAGTAAAATATCAGGCACCTTATGACCTTTCCAGTCAGCGGGCCTGGTATATACCGGGGCATCTAAAAGCTCGCCCTGGAAGCTGTCTGACAGGGCAGAAGTTTCATCATTTAATACACCGGGGATCAGTCTTACAATGGCATCTACCAGTACAGCTGCAGGAAGTTCTCCGCCAGATAACACATAATCTCCTATAGAGATCTCCCGGGTCACAAACAGGTCCCTGATGCGTTGATCTATGCCCTTATAATGCCCGCAAAGGATAATGATGTTGCCTTTACCAGATAGTTCGTTAGCGATGGTCTGGTTAAGCGTAACGCCATCGGGACTCATAAAAATTACCTCATCATAAACTCTTTCCGCTTGCAGTGCTTCAATACACCTGGCAAATGGAGGAATAGACATCACCATGCCCGAACCTCCGCCATATGGATAATCATCAACGCTTTTTTGCTTGTTCTCCGCATAATCCCTCAAATTGTGTATAACAATTTCTACAATGCCCTTATTCTGGGCACGCTGTAAGATAGAATGAGCAAATGGACTCTCCAATAAAGCTGGTAACACAGAGATGATGTCAAAACGCATTATATGGCGATTAAGGGTTAAGGTATAAGTCTAATAGACCTTCGGGAAGGTCAACGAGTAAGGTTTGTTTCTCTTCGTCAATTTCAATGATCATATCATCGTTTAACGGAAACAGCACTTCTTTATTTTGATAAGTGACCGTAGCGACGAATTGTTGCGGATATTCATTGACTTCAAGGATTTCACCGAGCTCACCATGTGTTTCATCTGAAACGGTAAAGCCTACCAGATCAAAATAATGAAAATCCTCGTCCTCACGGTCAGGCATCTTGTCGGCAGCAATGTATATTTTCTTTTTCACCAGTGCCTGCGCCTTGTCGATATGGTCGATATCATCGAAATAGATGTTCCCGGTGCTGTTATTTTGTAACTTAACAGACGAAACAAAAAAAGGAACCATCTTACCGTTGATGTCAGCAAAAACTACATCCAGATCCAGAAGTTCAGGCGCATCGTATTCAAAATACAGCTGTAACTCCCCTTTCAGGCCTTTTGTTTTAGTAATATAACCGATGTAATGCGCTTCTTCCAATTTCATGATGATATAATATCCGCCGTTTTATGGCGATAAATATGGTGGTAAATAAAAAAAGCGAAGGGGATCCAACTGAATGACTCCTTCGCTTTTTTCTAACATTAAAAAAGACTAAGCTTCTTCTTTGTTTTCTTCTGATGCAGTTTCAGCAGCAGGAGCTTCTTCAGCAGCTTCATCAGCAACCGGTTCTTCAACTACTTCTTCTACAGGTGCATTTTTCAATGCAAGTGCAGCGCCACGATCAGCATTTTTCTTAGCTTCTGCAGCTAATGCAGCAGCTCTAACTTCACCTTTAGATTTAGTTAAGTTATCTTTTTTGCCTTCAATCTGCTCACCTTTAGTACCTAACCATTCAGCAAATTTAACTTCTGCTTGTTCTGCGGTTAATGCACCTTTTTTAACACCACCTTCTAAGTGTTTTTTGTATAAAACACCTTTGTAAGAAAGGATAGCACGACAAGTATCCGTAGGTTGTGCACCTTTGTTTATCCAGTCTAATGATTTTTCAAAGTTAATATCAATGGTAGCAGGATTGGTATTTGGGTTGTAAGAACCTAAACGCTCAATAAATTTACCATCTCTTGGTGAACGGGAATCCGCTACCACTACGTGGAAAAAAGGTTTTCCTTTTTTACCGAATCTTTGCAATCTGATTTTAGTTGCCATTTTACTTTAATTTATGTATTCAACATAGTCCCGGAGCTGAATGCTTGCGGGGATGCAAAAGTAAGTAAAATACTAATGGCAAGCAAGATGCAACAAATTAAAATTCATATGTACAAATCCCGCCTCAATTAAAGATATTTGAAATGAACAAAGACAGCCTTATGAGAATAGCGATAGACATGGATGAAGTACTAGCCGATCCTTTGAAAAAATTCATCAAACTGTACAACAGGGATTATGGCATCCCACTGGATACTTTGATTGATCCGGGAAACGAAGTTTACCACCATGTACCTGAACACCTGAACCGTAAATGGTATGAATACATCAATGAAAAGGGCTTTTTTAGAGACCTGGACGTTATTGAGGGCAGCGTTGAAGCCCTGAAGAAACTCCAGGAACAACACGAAGTTTATATAGTTTCGGCAGCAATGGAGTTCAGGAATTCGCTGGAAGATAAGCTGGACTGGCTGACGGATCACTTTCCATTTATTTCCTGGGAAAACATCATCTTCTGCGGCAATAAAATAATTGATGCCGACGTCCTGATAGACGACCGGATCAAGAATTTCAATAACTTCAAAGGGCGTACGCTGTTGTTTTCGTCACCTCATAATCTATTGATTAACGACTATGAAAGGGTAGACACGTGGAAGCAGGTCCTGGAAAAGCTCTATGTAAAGGCTTAAGTTTTACAGGGATAAAATTTCCACCAGTTTTAACCATGCAGGACTTACTTCTTCGATATCTATATGTTTGACGGCATGATCAAAGGGAGTAAACACAATTTCCCGGTTCATCTGACCAACCATTTCACCAGTATGACCGCTCAAAAGACCTTCTACAGCCGCAACACCAAATCGGCTGGCAATCACCCTGTCCATGCAGGTTGGGCGGCCGCCTCTTTGAATATGGCCTAATACGGAAACCCTGATATCATAGTTAGGGAATTTGCCTTTTAATACTTCTCCAATATTGAAGGCGCCACCGGCATCGTCACCTTCAGCAACGATCACTATTTTGGAAGCTTTATCCTTACGACCGTGTTCCAGCCTGTTAATTAAGCCATCCATGCCATCTTTAGCTTCCGGAATGAGGATAGCCTCAGCTCCAGCGCCAATACCACTGCGAAGGGCAATTAAACCGGAGTCACGACCCATCACTTCTACAATAAACAAGCGGTTATGTGATTCTGCTGTATCCCTGATTTTATCTACAGCATTAATTACGGTGTTGATTGCCGTGTCATAGCCTATTGTAAAATCTGTACCAGCGAGATCGTTATCTATTGTACCAGGTAAACCAATAATTGGAAAATCAAACTCCTTCATGAAAACGTTGGCACCATTGAAGGTACCGTCACCACCAATTACAATCAGGGCATCGATGTTATGAGCTATAAGTTGATCATAGGCTTTTTGTCTCCCTTCAGGTGTACGGAAACTATCACAGCGTGCGGTTTTTAAGATTGTGCCTCCCCGCTGAATAATATTCGCCACAGATTTGCGGTCCATATCAATAAAATCACCCTGAACAAGTCCTTCGAATCCTCTTAAAATCCCCGTAACTTTTAAATCATAATAAATTCCAGCCCTAACCACTGCCCTGATGGCAGCATTCATTCCTGGAGCATCTCCTCCTGAGGTTAAAACCCCTATATTTTTAATTTTATTCATTTACTTTCGCTTTATAATTATCTATACCGCTTTGTAAAAAAGCAGCGTAGGCTTTGGCATCAAATATAGCGCCTTCCGGTGCTACGAGGGGTTTTAAATCTTGTCCGGCCATCACGTAAAATGGCTGGGAATTACTTTGGTAAACCGAAGCCTGGAAATCACTGTTCCATTTGCCTAAATCCGTAGTTTTAGTGCGGAGGACTTCAGAATAATGTACTTTATTTTCAGGCATTTTAATGCCTCGCTCATCCACATATAACTGGATCAGCACAAATTCTTCTTTAATCAACCGGGCTACTTCTTCATCTACCCACACCCGATCTTCCATTTTCCGGCAGTTAACACAAGAGTGACCGGTAAAATCTATGAGTACCGGTTTGTCAACGATTTTAGCATAAGCCATGCCCTCATCAAGGTCAAAGAAAGCATTAAAACCATGGGGCGGATGTAGTACGTCGTCATATTTCACCTTAGACGGAAAATCGCTGACACTCGTGGTGCTACTGGAAGTATTGCCGCCAAGAATAAAATCCTGAGTGTGCATCGGCGGTGCGATACCACTTAAAATATTAACTGGGGCACCCCATAATCCTGGTACTAAATACAAACCGAATGCAAGGGAAATGATGGCAAAGAATAGTCTTGGCACCGATACATAAGGCAAATCACTGTCATGAGCGAACTTAATTTTTCCTAAAATATAGATTCCCATCAAAATAAAGATCACGATCCAGAGTACCAGGAAGACTTCCCTGTCGAACCATTCCCAATGCCATACCAGGTCTGCTGCAGAAAGGAATTTTAAGGCTAATGCCAGCTCCAAAAACCCAAGGCAGACCTTTACACTGTTGAGCCAGCCGCCCGATTTTGGCATGCTGTTTAAGAAGCCCGGAAAAATAGCTGATAAAGTAAAGGGCAATGCAAGGGCAAGGGCAAAACCAAACATCCCTACTGCAGGGCCAAGGATTTCGCCTTTAGCACTCGCCTGAACCAATAACGTACCTATAATTGGGCCTGTGCAGGAAAAAGACACCAGGGCAAGCGATGCTGCCATGAAGAAAATACCGCCCAAACCCTTACTGGTATCGGCTTTCTGATCTATTTTATTTACCAAAGAACTCGGTAAAGTAATTTCAAATGCTCCAAAAAAGGAGATGGCGAAAACAACCAGCAGTATAAAGAAGGCAAAATTAAACCATCCGCTGCTACTCAATTCATTCAGTTTCGCAGAACCAAAAAATACGGTAATGAGTAGTCCGAAGGCCACATATATAATGATAATTGATATTCCGTAGATAATGGCCTGACCGATTCCTTTTTTCCGGCTGCCTGCTCTTTTGGTGAAATAACTAATCGTTAAAGGCACCATCGGGAAAATACAAGGCATCAGGAATGCAATTAAACCACCGGCTAATCCCTCCAGAAAGGTTTGCCATAAAGTTCTCTCTGTATCATCACCAACTTTAACAGGCGTATTTGCTGTTGTAGCGACCTGTGTATCAGGCTTAACGTCAGCAACCTGACCTGTGTCTTTTCGAAGATTATTTGCCGCTGTGTCTGCAGCCGAGCCTATTTCTGTAAATTCTATTTCTTCAAAAACCGCAGTACTATCCGGATCCTGCTGGAAAGCATTGACCGGCGACAGGTTAAGTGTGAAAAGGGTGAGAAATATGCCTAAAAATAATATAAACCTTTGCATAGTTTTTTATAAGGCGGTGAAATTAGCGATAATTTTTTTGGAACAAAAAAAGCGCGACCAGTTTGGTTGCGCTTGTTACAATTCGATGTCATAAAATCTATAAAAATTACTTGACCTGGACAGTGAACTCTACTTCGGTGGGCGGTAGACATTTGGTCTCATCACATACCATATATTCCAGCTTGCCTTTTATGGTGGCGGTTGGCTTTAAGAGCTTTACCTTCTGCTGGAAAATTACTTGATTTTTAAAATAACTTACATCCATATTGAAAACCTTTTCAAATTTAGTGGCAGGCTTTGGCTCTATGGTCTTCCCTACCTTGACAAAATCTTTTGAGGGAGCAAATGTGAAACTGGTTTTTATCGGACCACCTGGTTTTATGTTTTGGGAGTAAATATGCCAGCCATCCTCTATAGTCGCTTTTAAATAAATAATAGCTTCAGTCTTGCTAATTTTCTTTTGTCCGTACGACCAGGTAACCGGATTTTCTATCTGAGCAAAAGCGCCAAAGGAGATAAAAAAGAATGCTAAAATTAATGTTACTTTTTTCATCATTATATGGTTTGTTATCTATTGTTATCTAAAGGTGATGAAGCTATCATAAGGTGATGATGGTTTCATCTAAAATTTATTTAAAAGTGATGCCCGCTGTCATCATTTTTTTGCAATTCAGGTTTATTCAATTAAAAATTCAACCTCTTTAAAATTATAGGCTTTTTCAATGCCCTTACTTTTAATCACCAGCAAGCCTTGATCCGTTACGCCGGTTAACACGCCTTCAAATACCTGGCCATTATGCAGATATTTGCCAGGTTGATTGTACCACATTAACCGCTCCAGGTAATCTACTTGCAATGAAAAATGCTTGTTTGATTTTAATTTTAAATACTGACTTTCAATATGACTGCAAATAACCGCTAATAGCTTAATCAAATTAACATCTTTATGTAAAATTTGTGATAGAGAAATTGCGCGGTCTTTCAAAGCGCCTGAAAAAACGGCTTGATTCACATTTAATCCTATGCCGATAATTCCGGTTTTGTAGGTATGCCCGCTCAAGAGGTTTTCTATTAAAATACCCCCTAATTTCTTCTTCTGAAAATAGATGTCGTTGGGCCATTTGATTTGAATGTCATCCCCTACCAGTTCCTTTAAAGCATCATTTAAGGCCACACTCACCACCATATTTAACAGAAATTGCTTTTGAACAGGAAGAAAAGCAGGCCTTAAATATAGGCTGAATGTAAGGTTTTTACCGGGTTCAGACTGCCACGAGTTTTGCTGTTGTCCCCTTCCAGCAAATTGATTATCTGCCATAATTACAGTACCTTCTGCTAATGGCTCGGATTTTGACACCAATAATTTTAAATAATTATTAGTAGAATCGACATCTGATAATTTGATAAGATTTTGACCAACAAAAAGTGTTGAAAAAGTGTTATTTTGCAAGTGTTGATTTATATTTGTTGTTGATCAAAACTAAAAAATTTAATGGTAAAAAAGAAAATAGGAAACCTTTCAACATACTTATCTGAAATAGCTGTATATGGTATACAGGAAAAAAAAGGTAACGATATTGTGCGTTTGGATTTAAGAAACCTTAATAGTGCTGCTTCAGATTATTTCATCATCTGTAATGCAGATTCTTCTACACAGGTAAAAGCCATCGCGGATAGCGTAGAAGATGAAATTTACAAAAAAACCCAATCAAATCCCTGGCGCAAAGAAGGTCAAGACAATGCCGAATGGATAATTCTTGACTATTTTGACATTGTAGTTCATATCTTTAAAACCGAGAAGAGGAATTTTTACGGAATTGAAGATTTATGGGGCGATGCTCTGACGACGTCCTACCAAAGCGCTTAATTAATATATAACATTTTGAATCAATGATAAAAGATAAAGAAACTACGAAGCCCAAATTGATTAAAAGAATTCCGAATATTCCTAAGAAGCCGCAAAAAGGCGGAAAATTCAATATCTTTTGGGTTTATGCTGCCATTATTTTGGGATTGATCTTACTTCAATTCCTTTTCAATGCCGACACCAGCAAGCCTGTGCCTTACAAAACTTTTGAAACACAAATGCTTCTAACCGGTGACGTAGAAAAGATTGTGGCTTATAAATATGAAGACCTGGTAAGGGCTGATGTTTTTATTAAAAAAGATAAAATTAAAGATCCTAAGTATGATCCATACCGTACCAAAAGTAATTTTGGGGCAGCAGAAGGTCCAACCGTTTACTTTACGGCAGGTTCTATGGATGGTTTGGATACGCAGCTAAAAGAATCACAAAAGGATATTCCGGAAAATGCACGTGTGTTAGCGGTTAAAGAAACCAGACAAAGCACTTTTAATTCGTGGTTCTTTACTATTATTGTTCCAATCTTATTGTTTGCGGGATTCTGGATTTTCATCATGCGCCGAATGGGTGGTGGAGCCGGTGGTGGTGGCGGACAGATCTTCAATATTGGAAAATCTAAAGCAACCTTATTTGACAAGGAAAGCCAGGTAAACGTTACTTTTAACGATGTTGCCGGTCTTGAAGAAGCAAAACTGGAAGTAATGGAAATCGTCGATTTCCTTAAAAATCCTAAGAAATATACCAACCTGGGTGGTAAAATCCCTAAAGGAGCCCTTTTAGTAGGTTCTCCTGGTACTGGTAAAACATTGCTAGCCAAAGCTGTTGCTGGCGAGGCCCAAGTGCCTTTCTTCTCACTTTCAGGCTCTGATTTTGTCGAAATGTTTGTGGGTGTTGGTGCCTCAAGGGTACGTGACTTATTTAAACAAGCCAAAGATAAAGCTCCTTGTATCATTTTTATTGATGAGGTGGATGCCATTGGCCGTGCGCGTGGTAAAAATAGCATGATGGGTGGAAATGACGAGCGTGAAAATACATTAAACCAGTTGTTAGTGGAAATGGATGGTTTTGGAACCGATTCAGGAATCATTATCCTTGCTGCGACAAACCGTCCTGATGTATTGGATTCAGCATTGTTAAGACCTGGAAGGTTTGACCGTCAGATTTCTATCGACAAACCGGATTTAGTAGGCCGTGAGCAGATCTTTAAAGTTCACTTGCAACCTATCAAAACCGCCGAAGTAGTGGATGCTAAAAAGCTTTCTGCTCAAACGCCTGGCTTTGCTGGTGCTGAAATTGCAAACGTATGTAATGAGGCTGCTTTGATTGCTGCCAGACGCAATAAGACGTCGGTTGACATGCAAGATTTCCAGGATGCCATTGACCGTGTTATCGGTGGATTGGAAAAGAAAAATAAAATCATATCACCTGAAGAAAAGAAAATTGTTGCCTACCATGAAGCTGGTCACGCTATAGCCGGATGGTTCCTTGAACACGCGGATCCATTGGTTAAGGTTTCCATTGTACCTCGTGGTGTTGCTGCTTTAGGTTATGCTCAATATCTTCCTAAAGAGCAGTTTCTATATACTACGGAACAACTAACTGATGGCATGTGTATGACCTTGGGTGGACGTGTAGCTGAAGAAATTGTATTCAGTAAGATCTCTACCGGTGCACAAAATGACCTTGAACGCATTACTAAATTAGCCTATGCAATGGTTACCTTTTATGGTATGAATGCTGCAGTAGGTAATGTGTCGTTCCATGACCCAGGAAATGAATATAACTTCAATAAACCTTATTCTGAAAATACAGCTCAGCTGATAGATGAAGAAGTTCGTAAAATAATTTTTGATGCCTACGAAAGAACTAAAAAACTGCTTACAGATAACCGCGCTGGTCTAGAAAAACTTGCTAAGAAATTATTGGAAAAAGAGATCCTTTTCCAGGCAGATTTAGAAGAGATTTTAGGCAAACGTCCATTCGATCACCGCACCACTTACGATGAGTTTGTAAATGGAACCGGAGATCAGACGCCTGCAGCTGAAGGTCTGTTGCATGATGGTGTTGGTGAAACCGCAGATCCGTCTGAAATCAACACCAACAATCCTACACCGAAAGTGACAAATTAAATTATATCCTGCTGCCGTTCCTGGAACGGCAGCAAATTTAATTCCTATGCAAGAAAATATTACTTCTAAAGAGCTGATGTTAAAGAAGATCCGGAAAGCACTCCTTGAAAAAAGAGATAATCCGTATCCTAACCTGGAAGACACAGCGCTGTATAAAAGTAATGATGAAATTCTGGAAGTACAATTTGCCGAACAGCTTAGTGCCATGTCCGGCAATTTTATTTTCTGCGAAAATGGAATTGATTTCATAGAAAACATTCTGGAACTTGCTGATAAGTATAACTGGAGAAAAATCTACTGCTGGGAACCTGAATTACAAGCATTGCTTGAACATTATGAATTCCCCTTTTATAAGACCGATAAGGACTTCGAAATGGCCGAGGTTGGCATTACACTCTGTGAAGCTTTAATTGCTCGTAATGGCTCTGTAATGGTGTCAAATCATGGAGAAGCTGGCCGAAGGTTAAGCATCTACCCCCACCATCATCTTGTGATTGCCAGAACCGGACAATTAGTCCCGGATTTGAAAGAAGCTTTTGCTTTGCTCAAAAGTAAATATGGGACACAGTTACCATCCATGGTCAGTACAATCACTGGCCCCAGCCGAACGGCAGACATAGAAAAGACGCTTGTTTTAGGTGCACATGGACCAAAAGAGATCTTCGTTTTTCTGGTTGACGATTTCAGTTAATTTTGTTCTTTGATTAATTAATGTTAATTTTATACTGTATACTAAAACAGTATGTAGTACAAAATGAACAATAACAAGCACCTATACTCTATAATCGCAGGAACAGGAAGTTATATCCCTGAAACTAAAATAGCCGGAGACTCCTTCCTGGGCGCCACATTTTTCGAAAACGGGCTGAAACTGGAAAAGGAAAATTCAGAAATAATATCAAAATTCACAGAAATTACCGAGATCGTCGAAAGACGGTATGTCGACACCCTACATGTCAACAGCACCATCGCTTCCATTGCTGCTCAAAACGCAATTGATGATGCGGGCATCGACAAAGAAAGTCTTGATCACATCATCTTCTGCCATAATTTCGGTGACGTAAAGCTGGACAGTAACAGAATGGATATGTTGCCTGCCCTTGCTGCAAAAGTCAAACAGGAGCTCAGCATCTTAAACCCTGACTGTGTAGCTTACGACCTCATATTCGGTTGTCCTGGATGGATACAGGGATCGATACAGGCAGATTACCTTATCAGAAGTGGTGATGCCAAACGGGTACTCGTTATCGGATCAGAAACATTGTCCAGAATCATTGATCCTCACGACAGAGACAGTATGATATTTTCAGATGGCGCAGGCGCCGTTGTGTATGAAGCAAGAGAAAGTGAGGAGCCTGTAGGAATACTGGCACATAAAACCCAAACTTTTGCTGCAGATTACGGCTATTTGCTGACCATGGGAAAGAGCAATAATCCGGAGGCCTGTCAGGATAATACCTACCTCAAAATGCAAGGCAGAAAACTTTACGAATTTGCAGTAATTAACGTTCCGCAGGTGGTAAAAAAAGCACTGGATAAGGCTGGCGTAGGCATAGAACAGATTAAAACCGTGTTTATCCACCAGGCTAACGGAAAGATGGACCATGCCATCATGAAACGCTTATTTAAACTTTACAACATAGATAAAGTACCGGAAAACCTTGTTCCGATGACCATTTCCTGGTTGGGGAACAGTTCCGTTGCAACCATTCCGACGCTATTGGATCTCGTAAGAAAAGGTGAGGTAGATGGATATAAAGTGGAGGAAGGACAATATGCTGTATTTGCATCTGTTGGTGCGGGAATGCATATTAATGCCTTCGTTTACAAGTTCTAATTACTTGTTTCAAAACAATTGATCGCCAGATTGATTACCTATGTGTGGAAACAGGTAGGTAGTAGTAGATTAAACATCATAAAAACAAAGATTTTTGACCCAAAATAATGATTTTTGATCATTTAATGAAATGAACATAATATGCTAAAAACATAAAAAAACGGCCTGATAAATTTATCAGGCCGTTTTTTTATGTTTAAATGTCTTATTGTTGTTCTGCTAATTCCTGCGTTAAAGCTTCATCAACTAAAATTCTGCCACAGTGCTCACACACAATGATCTTTTTGCGTTGACGGATATCCAACTGACGCTGAGGCGGAATCTGGTTAAAACAACCAGAACAAGAATCCCGGTCGATAGTTACCACAGCAAGACCATTGTTGGCATTTTTTCTCAACCTGTTATAGGCAATCAATAGCCTTTCTTCGATTTGAGTTGAAGCTTTATCTGACTTTTTATTCAGGTTTATTTCTTCTTTTTCCGTTTCTGCGGTAATGGTTTGTAATTCTCCTTTTTTGATATCAAGATCTTTTTTTCTTGAATCAAGGTCCGCTAACGCTTTTTCATAAACCTCAGTTTTCTGGGCAATTTCAAATCCATGTTCACGGATTTTTTTCTCACAAACCTGGATTTCCAAGGTCTGGATTTCAACCTCTTTCGTTAAAGCATCGTATTCACGATTATTTTTAACATCTTTTAGCTGGGTTTCATACTTTTTGATCAGGTTCTGAGACTCTTTGATCATATTTTTACGCGTTACAATCGCATCTTCAATATCATCAAGCTCGCTTTTGAATTTCTGAATGCGGGTTTCCAGTCCGGCAACTTCATCTTCCAGGTCAGCAACTTCCATAGGTAATTCACCTCGGATCTGACGTATTTTATCGATTTTTGTATGAAGGGTTTGTAATTCGTATAAAGCTTTAAGCTTTTGCTCTACAGTTTGTTCCATTAAAAGAAATAATTTATGGGGTTTGTATTATGCTCCGTTAAACGGATTGCAAAGTTAGGGAATTTTTCTTGAATAATTTCCACTAACAAATTAGATGTAAATTGTTCACTCTCAAAGTGTCCGATATCAGCAATCATCAATTTTTTGTCGGCGTCAAAAAACTCATGGTACTTAAAATCACCGGTAATAAAGACATCCGCATTCGCGGCTATGGCATCACCTAATAAAAAGCTTCCTGAACCGCCGCAAACGGCAACTCTGCGGATCTTTTTAGGTAGCGGATTTGTATGTCTGATCACCGTTAATTCCATTCGATCTTTTAAGTAATCTAGGAATTCCTCTGCTTCCATGCCTTCCTCGAGCCACCCGACCATACCTGCACCTACATTACTTAATTTATTATCCAGCGGATAGATGTCGTAGGCGACTTCCTCATAAGGATGGTTCTCCAGAAGGGCAACAATAATTTTCCGCTCATCCTGGGCCAGAAAAATGGTTTCTATCCTCACCTCAAGTTCCTGGTGGTGAACACCTTTCTCGCCTACAAAGGGATTGGTATATTCACTACCTTTAAACGTTCCATAGCCTTCGGTATTGAAACTACATTCACTATAATCTGAAATTTGTCCGGCACCAGCATGAAAAAGAGCGGCTCTTACCTGCAATGCCTGTTCAAAAGGACAAAAAGTAACGAGTTTCTTTAATAAATCACCTTTAGGCCGCAATACCCTGGGATTTTTAAGACTTAATCTTTTGCAGATCTCACCACTTACCCCGTTGTGTACATGGTCAAGATTGGTATGGATGGCATAGAGTGCAATATTATTTTTAATGGCCATGATGACCACCCTTTCAATATAATTTGAACCGTTAAGCCTTTTTAAACCTTTAAAGACAATAGGATGGTGGGTAATAATCACGTTGCAACCATGAAGAATCGCTTCCTCGACAATTTCCTCAGTACAATCAAGCGCAACTAACATGCCTGAGATCTCCTGTTCACTATCTCCGATAATCAATCCGGAGTTGTCGTAACTTTCCTGATAATTTAATGGGGCATAGCTTTCCAGAAACCTGGTTAACAACGATAACTTCATGAAGTAAAATTACATTAAATTTCCCATTTTTATCATCTGTAAACTCTCAAAAACCATGCGTTGGTTATATTCAAAGGCCAGACTCTTATAATTAATCAAATCAATGATGGTACCAATGAAACATAAACCCCAGGTAAAGAAGTACAAAACCCCCATACCAATCTGGTTGAGCAGGAACCTGGGTAATCCCGGCACAAAGAAGCCCAGGATGCAATACAGCACCATATCGTCAGGATTTCTACGTTTACTGCTATAAATCATCAAAAAACCTCTTAATTGTTGCTCACTAAATCCGGTAGTTGCAGACTGCAAGTACGAATATTCCTGGGGTGTGATACCCGGCAGCATCATGAACGGTGAACTAAACATAACTCTTTTCCTTTCTCTCTAAATTATTTTTTCTGCTTCTACTAAACTGTAACCTGATTAAAATGCTTATCCGGTATAACAAAATGATTAAGGCTGGCAGACCAAACCAATGCAATTGAAAACTTAAACCCAGGTTCCCATGAAACAAAGCGGTGATAGACCTCCCGATGCCACAACCAGGGCACCAGTCTATACCCAGATTTGCCAACGGACAGAACGTAAAATGTGCTGCTGTATGTTGCTCCGGGACCTTGGCGCTTGCCAGAAAAACCAATGCGGTGATCCAAAAAATCAGTTCTATTGGTATTCGGAGCCGCGTTTTCATCTGGTGCTTTTATTTTTAGATGTAAATCTTAACCCATTGTTACACGATAGCAATTCATAAATATTACATTTGTGTTGTGAACATCCGCGACCTGATTAACAGATATAAAACAGATGACCGCATTGTCGCATTGGCAAAAGCACTCAACGGTCCGAAAGGTAATAAAGTACAGCTTAAAGGATTAGTTGGTTCTGCTGATGCTACAATTGCTGCAGCAAGTTATCTTTTACTGCATAAACCACAACTTTTTATTTTACCCGACCGAGAAGAAGCTGCCTATTTCCTATCTGATATAGAAAATATTTTAGAAAAGGAAGTACTCCTGTTTCCGTCCTCGTTCCGCAAAGGCTTTGATTTCACACAAATTGATACGGCAAATGTATTGAGCAGGGCAGAAGTGCTCAATGAGCTTAACCATAATTCCGAATTTGGTAAAATCGTGGTGACCTATCCTGAAGCGCTGGCAGAGAAAGTAATTGACAGGGCGGTACTAGAGAAAAACACCCTTGAAATTAGTGTCAATACTAAATTAGGCATTGAGTTCATCAATGAATTCCTGATCGATTATGACTTTTCAAGAACAGATTTCGTTTATGAACCTGGTCAGTTTTCCATCCGCGGGGGTATTGTAGATATTTTCTCTTTTTCCCATGATCTTCCTTACCGGATAGAGTTTTTTGGTGACATCGTGGAGAGCATCCGCACCTTCGAAATTGAGTCTCAGCTTTCTGTAGAGGACGTCAAGAGCCTGATGATTATTCCAAACGTGCAATCCAAATACCTCACAGAAAATAACATCAGTTTACTGGAATACATAGAAAAAGATACCCAGTTATGGTTTAAGGATGTAGAGTTTACCCTTGATATTGTGAAAGGTGGCTATAAAAAAGCAGCAGAACTCTGGAAAGAACTTCCTGTTAAGGAAAAAAATGAAAATCCTGACTGGATCGATCCTAAGTATAGCTTTACGGATGAAAAAATGGTGGCAGATATGCTTCAGGACTTCTACCTGGTTGAATTTGGAAAACAGTACTTCTATAACACAGCGCATGTGCTCACTTTCGATACCAAGCCACAGCCTTCTTTCAACAAAGATTTTAACCTGTTGATCCATAATCTTAAAGAAAATGAAAAACAGGACATTCATAATTTCATCTTCAGTGCGGCACCCAAACAAACCGAAAGGCTGTATGCCATTTTAGATGATATCGATAAAACTGCCAAATTTACGCCGGTCCACCTACCTTTAAGAGAAGGATTTATAGATCCTCAGCAACACCTGGCCTTTTACACAGACCACCAGATATTTGACCGTTTCTACAAATACAAACTTAAAAGAGGTTACCAGCGCAGCCAGTCGATTACCCTGAAAGAGTTACGCGATTTAAAACCCGGTGATTTTGTAACCCATATTGACCATGGTGTCGGCAAATATGCAGGCCTGGAAAAGGTGGAAGTTAATGGCAAAACACAGGAAATGATCCGTTTGGTATATGCCGACAATGACCTGCTTTACGTTAACATCAACTCCCTGAACAGGATTGCCAAATACAGCGGCAAAGATGCTGCTGCACCTAAACTCAATAAACTGGGTACGGAAGCATGGGACAAGCTGAAAAAAACTACTAAAAAAAAAGTTAAGGACATTGCCCGTGACCTGATCAAACTGTATGCCTTAAGGAAATCACAGGTCGGTACCGCTTTTTCGCCTGATGGTTATATGGAGACTGAACTGGAGGCGTCTTTCATTTACGAAGATACCCCCGACCAGGAAAAAGCCACCAACGACTTCAAGAAAGACATGGAGGCGCCGCATCCAATGGACCGCTTAATTTGCGGGGATGTAGGTTTTGGAAAGACAGAAATAGCTGTGCGGGCTGCCTTTAAAGCGGTGGCTAACGGTAAACAGGCGGCTATTTTAGTGCCAACCACTATTTTGGCCACCCAGCATTTTAAAACCTTCTCTCAGCGCTTAAAAGAGTTCCCGGTTACTGTAGATTACATCAACCGTTTTAAGAGCAGCAAACAGATCAAAGAATCCCTTGCCAAGCTGGCAGAAGGCAAGGTCGATATCATCATTGGTACACACCGTTTGCTCAGTAAAGATGTGAAGTTCAAAGATCTGGGTATCATGATCATTGATGAGGAACAGAAATTTGGTGTGAGCTCCAAAGAAAAACTGAGGTCTTTAAGGGTCAATGTCGATACGCTAACCCTTACGGCAACACCCATTCCAAGGACCCTCCATTTCTCCCTAATGGGCGCAAGAGATCTCTCTATCATCAACACACCGCCGCCTAACCGGCAGGCGGTGAATACAGAACTTCATGTTTTCAACGACAAACTGATCCAGGAAGCCGTACAGTTTGAATTGGACCGCGGAGGACAGGTATTTTTTATCCATAACAGGGTAAATGACCTGCCACAACTGGGTGGTTTAATCCAGCGACTGGTGCCTAAAGCACGGATTGGTATTGCCCACGGACAATTGGACGGTGATGCACTGGAGGATGTTATGCTAGATTTCATCAATGGTGAAAAGGACGTACTGGTGGCAACAACCATCATAGAGGCCGGTTTAGATATCCCTAATGCCAATACCATCATCATCAATCACGCCCATATGTTTGGCTTGAGTGATTTACACCAGATGCGCGGCAGGGTAGGCCGGTCGAATAAAAAGGCTTTTTGTTACCTGTTGAGTCCACCCTTAGCCACCTTGACTTCTGAAGCACGTAAAAGGTTAAGCGCCATTGAAGAGTTTTCAGACCTTGGGAGCGGTTTTAATATTGCGATGAGGGATTTGGACATCCGGGGCAGCGGTAACCTCTTAGGAGCCGAGCAAAGTGGCTTTATTGCGGAGATAGGCTTTGAGATGTACCATAAGATCCTTGATGAGGCTATCCAGGAACTAAAGGAAGATGAATTTAAAGATTTATTCAAGGATGAGCCCTTACGCCCCTTTGTCAGTTTCACCCAAATAGATACTGATCTTGAACTCTATATCCCGGATGATTATGTAACGAATATCACAGAAAGATATAACCTGTATACAGAATTGTCTAAAATAGACAACGAAGAACAGTTAAAAGCTTTCGAGTCATCCTTAAAAGACCGTTTCGGACCGGTACCAATACCTGTTAAAACCATGCTCAACGTGTTGCGACTGCAGTGGGTGGCTAAAAGGCTGGGTTTTGAAAAGCTAAGTTTTAAAAAAGGGGTGGTCAGGGGTTATTTCATTCCAGATAAGCAAAGTGCTTTTTTTGATTCTGCTATGTTCAATAAAATACTTCAATTTGCACAAATGCATCCGCGGTTATGCAACCTCAAAGAGGTAAAGAACTCTTTGAGGATTGCCTTTGAGAATCTGAACACCGTAGATGATGCCGTAGAAATGCTGAATATGGTTGCGGAATAACCGCTAAAAACATTAACACCTTAAATAGATGAACCCACAAATCCTGAAAGACCTGGTGAGCATACGCATGCCTTTTGGCAAACATAAAGGCTGGATCCTCTGCGACCTGCCAGAAACTTACCTGGTATGGTTTCACAGCAAAGGTTTCCCTCCCGGTAAACTGGGAGAATTATTGGGTACCCTGTATGAAATTAAACTCAACGGCCTTGAATACCTTTTAAAGCCGCTGAGAGCAGGCAGATAAGCCTTTAATAAAGCACAAGGTATAAATAAGTAAACACCAGGGGAGCAGCAATGAGCAGTCCGTCAAAACGGTCCAAAAGTCCACCGTGGCCAGGCAATAAGTTTCCGGAATCCTTTACATTCAGGCTCCGTTTCAGCATGGACTCCACCAGGTCGCCCAAAGTGCCGAAAGTAACCACTAAAACAGCCATCCCTATCCAGACAGTCATACTGATTTCCTTAAAAAACAGGGAGATGATAATCGCCACTATGGTACTGGTAAATACCCCGCCAAAGAATCCTTCCCAGGACTTTTTAGGAGAATGGCGCTCAAATAACTTTGTCTTTCCTAATTTCCTGCCAAACAAATAAGCTCCTGTATCACTTGCCCACAGCATCAGTAAAAAAGCAAGGGGTAAATGGAAGTTGTAACCATCGTCAGAAAATGCAAAACCCAGGGCATAAAAAAAGCAAAAAGGAACAGTTACATAGATCAATCCGATAATGGTATAAGAGATGTCTCCAAAAGGGGACGTTTCCTTTTTATAAAGTTCTGAAATGAAGACAGAAAAGACCAGCGGAATTAATAACAGCAGGTAACGGGTTTCGAATTTTAAAAAGTAATAAGAAGCCAGAACCAGGAAGATAACCGCACTGGTTACCAGTCCGATACCAACATGAGGTTTGAGTCCGGAAGTTTTAATGAGTTTATAAAATTCCATCAGCGCCAGCAGGCTCAGCAGCAGATAAAAAACAGTAAAAGTATAAGCTCCCAGGAAGATGGAAGCCAACATCACCAGCGTAAAAAAGAACGCTGTAATTGCACGGGTCTTCATTATAAATTGTTTTCTAAAATATATGTATTGGCTTTATCAAAATCTTCAGGGCGTACCATTACTGTAAGTACGCCAAAACTCTTATAAGAAGAATCCTGTTTATTCAAAACAACCGCTGGAATTTCACTTTCAATAAGCCCCTGTTTAATAATTTCTGCCGTAAAAGCATTTTCCGTGGTATAAACTTTAACCCAACTGTTTTCCATAATTTGTATTTTGTTTAAATTTCCATAAAAATAAAGCCGTGATGATCAGGCTGATGGCATAACCATACCATTGAAAATGAAATGTTTGCTCTACCTCGCTTAAAGGCTGGTTCTTGGATTGTAAATACCAGGCCATACATACCGCAAATCCATTATTTAAGAAATGCGCTAAAATGGCATACCATAAACTTCCACTCCAAAGGTAGATGTAACCAAAGGCAGCACCCAGCAAAATCCGGGGCAGAAAGCCATAAAACTGCATGTGGATGGCACTGAATATGAATGCCGAAAGCCAGATAGCCACATGAGGATTACCAAACATACGGTTAAAAGAACGCTGCACACCACCCCTGAACATCAATTCTTCCGCCACGGCAGGAAGCATTGCAATCATAAAAAGATTGATCAGAAAGTCCCATATTCCATTAACGGTCAACAATACAATGGTCATCCGCATTGCTTCCGCTTCCTTGGCTTTCATCCATACTTCCAATGGCTTTAAAAACTCAGGAAGATGCATTTTCTGGTTCCACAGGGCTGTCCATTCCATAAAAGGCATAGACACGAACATGGTGAGGATCAGTAAGGCAATCAGGTTAGGTTGTGTCTTTTTAAAATCATAAAAATCCTTTATTTTCTTTCCCTCAATCAAAGGCAGGAGCAGGGGCGGTGCTAAAAACAATCCTATCGAAGATAAGATCTGAAATATTTTTAAACCATTTAAATATTTAGGATCACCACTGGCGAAGGCAACAGGATCGATTAGAACAGCCTGACCATACATGCCATAGAGAATAATCAAACCAATGAAGGAAAAGACGATTAAGCCGCTTAAAGCCAGTCCACACAGGATAAGTAATTGTATATAAGCACTTTTTTCATGCTTTTCGGGGTATAGAAAACTCATTATTCTTATTATTTGTACCTTTGTACTTTAAATTTTGGTTTGAAGATAGAAAAATGTCTGTAAAGATAGGAAATATAGATTTGGGAGCCTTCCCTTTATTACTTGCACCGATGGAAGATGTGAGTGATCCGCCGTTCAGATTCGTCTGTAAACAAAGTGGTGTTGATATGATGTATACGGAATTCATATCATCCGAGGGATTGATCCGTGATGCGGCCAAAAGCCGTCAAAAACTCGATATATTCGAATATGAAAGGCCTATAGGCATTCAGATTTTCGGAAGCGAGATTGATCATATGCGCGAAGCAACGGAAATAGCGAGTCTGGCCAACCCCGACCTGATGGACATCAATTACGGTTGTCCGGTTAAAAATGTGGCCTGTAGGGGTGCTGGGGCTAGTTTGTTACAAGACATCGATAAGATGGTTAAAATGACAGAAGCGGTCGTAAAAGCCACGCATTTACCCGTTACTGTAAAAACCCGATTAGGCTGGGACGACAACACGAAAAACGTAGATATCGTTGCAGAAAGGTTACAGGACATTGGTATTCAGGCATTAACGATCCACGGACGTACACGTGCCCAATTATATAAAGGTGCAGCCGACTGGACGATGATCAGGGATATCAAAAGGAATCCAAGAATTAAAATTCCTATATTCGGAAATGGTGACATCGATAGTCCACGGAAGGCTGCAGAATGGCGCATGCAATACGAAGTAGATGGAATTATGGTGGGCAGAGCAGCAATTGGCTATCCATGGATATTCCGGGAAATTAAACACTTCTTTGAAACCGGACAATTATTGGCTGGCCCTACGGTGCAGGAAAGGGTATCCGTATGCAGAACCCATTTTGAAAAATCATTGGCATGGAAAGGACCAAGGGTAGGCATATTTGAAATGAGAAGGCATTATGCTAATTATTTTAAAGGTTTACCTGATTTTAAAGGTTATAGAATGCAACTGGTGAAGGAGGAAAACATAGAAGTGATCCACAGCCTGCTTGACGAAATAGCTTATAAGTACGAACATATTGAGCCAGTTAACGAAATGGCTTGATTTTTGAAACCCAATTATAAAACAGATTTAAAATGGTCACTGCAATAACTCAGGACGTAAAGATTTCCGTGGAAACGATGTATCAGGATGATTATTCGAATCCTGCTAGTGAGCAATTTATGTTTGCTTATCGAATTGAAATTGAGAATTTATCAGAATATACCATCCAGTTAAAAAGACGGAAGTGGCATATATTTGATTCCAATGGCACCATCAGAGAAGTAGAGGGAGAAGGTGTAGTAGGTCTGCAGCCGGTCCTGGAGCCAGGAAGTACGCATGCTTATGTCTCTGGTTGCCAGCTCACCACTGAAATTGGCAGCATGAAAGGACATTATTACATGTCAAGAGTGGTGGTTGATAAAGAATTTACTGTTGATATTCCTGAATTCCAATTAATAGTTCCCTATAAATTGAATTAAAATAAGCAGCGCTGTGGTCCAATGGCGCTTGTTATTTTCCTTTGCCAAATAGTACTGAAGTATAATAAATTAAGTTGGCCAGTGCACCCATCGCGGCTATTACATAAGTCATCGCAGCCCACCATAAAGCATCTTTTGCCTTCCTGTTTTCTTCTTTGGTGTACATCACATCCCTGTTGGTACTTAACCATAACAGTGCCCTTTTACTGGCATCAAATTCAACTGGGAGGGTTACCAGGCTAAATAAGGTAATTAATACCAGGCCCAAAACACCAAAGGTTAAAATAAAGGAATTCCCAGTGAAACCGATCATCAGCACACCTAGTATCAAAACCCATTGCAGCAGATTAGAAGATATACTCACCACCGGAACCATATTAGACCTGAATTGCAGCCAGTGGTAAGACCGGGAATGCTGCACGGCATGACCACATTCATGTGCAGCTACTGCTGCTGCCGCAATGCTTCTTCCATGATACACATCTGTACTTAAATTAACTGTTTTATTACCTGGGTTGTAATGGTCTGTGAGTTGTCCGTCTGTGCTCATGATCTGCACATCATATATACCATAATCAAATAACATTTTCTCCGCCACTTCTTTACCCGATAACCCCGAACTTAATTGCATTTCAGTGTACTTGGAAAACTTTTTTCTAAAACTCCACTGCACCACCATGCTGATGACCAGCATGATTACAATCGCTATCAAATACGTTTCCATTTCTCTAAGGGTATGTTTTTCAAAATGGTGTAATCAAAAAGCGTTCCCTATTTTAATATTCAATCACAAAGGATATAAAATTACTCCTGTAGATTTAACTTATCTTATAACGATTGAAATTTCCGCAATTGAAAGTAAAAATGCAGCTTATTGGGACAATAATTATTACTAATATATTTGTTATATAGATATTTAATACTCATTTTTGATAAAAATATTAGCAAATGGAACTCATTGCAATTGTACTGCTCCTGGTCATTTTATTGGTGATGATCTTTTTTCTGGTGAAAAAGCCGGTTAACACCCCATCGACATATTTACTGGAACTAAAAGAGCAGGAACATCAGAAAGCGATTACCTGGTTAAGGGAAGAAAAAGCAAAGGCAGAAGATGAATTAAATGATTTAAGGGTCTTATTTTTTGAAGAAAGAAGCAAACTGTATAAAGCAGAAGAAAACCTTCGCAGTATGGTGGAGAAACAACAAGAGCAAGCACACTACATTCATGAACTTCATCAAAAATCAAGACTGGAATTTGAACAGCTGGCCAATAAAATACTGGAAGAGAAAACCAGTAAATTTACAGACCAGAACAAGCTGAATTTAGACCATATTCTCAATCCCTTAAAAGAAAATATCAAAGCTTTTGAAGAAAAAGTAGAAAAGGTTTATAAATCTGAATCAGAAGAAAGGCATACCTTGAAAGGGGTCATTTCCCAATTGATGCTACAGACTAAACAAATTCAGGAAGAGGCAAATACGCTGAGTAAAGCATTAAAAGGCGACAATAAGAAACAGGGTAACTGGGGTGAGGTGATCCTGGAACGTGTACTGGAGCGTTCAGGCCTGGTTAAAGACCGTGAATATCGTACACAGGCCACTTATACAGGCAAAGACGGTCTGCGTTTGCAACCGGATGTAATCCTGGATCTTCCTGATGATAAACACCTGGTGATTGATGCTAAAGTTTCTTTGGTAGCTTACGAAAGGCTGGTTGCTGCAGAAACGGAAACTGAAAAGGATGTACAGCTAAAACAACACATCTTATCCATAAAAGCACATATACAGGGACTTTCCGGAAAAAATTACCATGATCTTTATCAGATCAATTCCCCGGATTTTGTGTTGCTTTTTATACCCATTGAATCATCTTTTGCACTGGCCGTTCAAAAAGATGCCGAATTATTTAACTATGCCTGGGAGCGTAAAGTGGTTCTGGTAAGCCCATCAACCCTGTTAGCCACCCTCTGCACCATCGCCAGTCTCTGGAAACAAGAAAGGCAAAACAGGAACGTTTTGGAGATTGCCCGACTTAGCGGAAGCATGTACGACAAGTTTGTTGGCTTCCTAAGCGATATGGATAGCATAGGACGTAACATCAGGCAGAGTCAGGATGCTTATGACAAAGCCATGAACAAACTCTCTACAGGGGCAGGAAATCTGGCCAGTACATCTGAGAAAATTAAAAAGCTGGGTGCAAAAACCAACAAACAAATAGATTCGAAGTTTTTGGACCCAGCCTTGTTAGCCGAGAATGAATTATAGCTTGAAGGCATTCCAGCCCTGTGCTTTTAATTCATGAACGATATTTGATTTTGATATCATTTTAGCACCCGAATTTTTATCAGTAATGTGGCCAATTACAGTAATGTCTACATCATTTTTAAGCTTATCATAGTCTGCCTGTTTAATGGTAAAGAGTAATTCATAATCTTCACCACCATTTAAAGCACAAACTGTTGGATCCAGTCCTAATTCCCTTGCGGTTTCATAGGTCATGGGATCAATAGGCAATTTGTCCTCGTAAATGGTACAGCCTACGTCACTTTGATTACAGATATGCAGAATTTCTGATGCCAGCCCGTCTGAAACATCAATCATTGATGTAGGTTTAATCTCCATCTGACTTAATAAATCAACTATATCCCGTCTTCCTTCTGGTTTCAGCTGGCGTTCAATGATATAATCTTTCCCTTCCAGATCAGGTTGTATATTCGGGTTCTCCAGAAAAATCAGTTTTTCCCTTTCGAGGATCTGTAAACCAACATAAGCACCACCTAAATCACCTGAGACACATAATAGATCATTTTCTCCGGCTCCATTGCGGTAACAAATATCTTTTTTCTCTGCATAACCAATACTGGTAATACTGATTACCAGTCCTTGTTTGCTGGAAGAGGTATCACCACCAATCAAATCGATATTAAATTTATTACAAGCCAGTTCAATTCCTTTGTACAGTTCTTCTACGGCTTCCAATGGAAATTTGCTCGATAAACCCAAAGAAACCGTAATCTGAGTGGCTGTACCGTTCATCGCATAAATATCACTCAGGTTCACCTGTACGGCCTTATAGCCTAAATGCATCAGTGGTGTATAAGCCAGGTCAAAATGTATGCCTTCCAGCATTAAATCTGTAGATATAAGTACCTCTTTGCCATCAAAATTCAACACTGCAGCATCATCACCAATCCCCTTTATACTGCTTTCATGGTTGATTTTAAAATTCTCAGTCAGGTGCTTTATCAGACCGAATTCGCCAAGCAGGGCAAGATCAGTCCTTTCTTTATTTTCAAACATTTTAGTATTTTAATTTAATTTTAAATTATGCCATTGTTTACAAGCCTAAACGGGCTGAAATCTCCAGCATTCTTTCAATTGGTTTACGGGCCTGGCTAATGATATGTTCAGGAACAGTGACCTCAGGTAAACCATTTTTCAGACACAGGTATAACTTTTCCAGTGTATTTCTTTTCATGTAAGGGCAATCATTACAAGCACAATTGTTATTCGGTGGCGCCGGAATAAAAGTCTTTCCAGGATTTGCCTTTTGCATCTGGTGAATGATCCCACTTTCAGTAGCAACAATAAATTCCCGGGCATCACTTTTAATGGAATAATTTAACAAGCCGGTGGTGGAACCAATGAAATCTGCCATCTTCAAAACAGCCTCTTCACATTCCGGATGTGCAATAAATTTTGCCTCAGGATGTCTTTCCTTCAGCTTGGTGATTTTTTCCCTTGAAAATATCTCATGAACCATACACGCCCCGTTCCATAAAACCAGGTCACGTCCTGTTTTTTTCGCTACCCAGGCACCCAGATTTTTATCAGGACCAAAAATAATCTTCTGCTCTTTTGGCAGGCTTTCTACAATCTGTACGGCATTGGTAGAAGTACAAACAATGTCACTCATCGCCTTCAATTCTGCAGTACAATTCACGTAAGTGATCACCAGGTGATCAGGATATTTTGCCTTGAATTGTTTGAAAAGATGCGGCGGACAACTGTCAGCCAAAGAACAGCCTGCTTTCAGGTCTGGAAGCAAAACTGTCTTCTCAGGAGATAAAATTTTGGCTGTTTCGGCCATAAAATGTACTCCAGCGAACACAATCACATCAGCTTCGGTTTTTGCTGCCTCCTGCGACAAGCCCAAACTATCACCAATATAATCTGCTACATCCTGAATATCAGGTTCTTGATAGTAATGGGCTAGTATTATCGCATTTTTCTCCTTTTTTAATTTTTCTATTTCTTCAAAAAGATCGAGGGTTGGATCGATATGTTCCTCAACAAATCCTTTGCTTTTTAATTCTTCTAAGGTATCCATTTTCAACGTTTCAATAATTAATAATTATTTAATATAAATAGAATTCTATTGTTTATTAGTGTGTTGGTAATGTTGGTAACTACTATTTTATTCTAGTGAGAAATGATTTATTACATAGTTATCAACATCATATCTGCTTTTCATTTTAAAATATCAGCTGATTTTCAACGGTATATTATAACTCCTAAAAACTTATCCATATAATTTTGTTCATTGTTTGTCTATGGGTAAAAAGTTAATAAGCCTCACAAAGTTGCTTAAAAATAACTGAAAAGATTGTGTCAAAATCCCTTTTTAGCTTAGCTTTAACATTCTGTAATATTTACTCTATTTATATAGACAAGAAACTAACATATAAACAGGAGTTATTAACAAAGTGCCGTAATTAGCTTAATTTAATGAGAAAGGTCGATTTTTTAGTCATAGGCTCGGGTATAGCTGGTTTAAGCTTTGCTTTGAAAGCTGCCCGCCATGGCAAAGTTTTAATTATTACAAAGTCCAACGAGGACGAATCTAACACAAAGTATGCCCAAGGTGGCGTTGCCGTAGTTGTTGATAAAGGTGATTCTTTTAGTAAACATATTCATGATACTTTAATTGCTGGCGATGGGCTATGTGATCCTGAAGTGGTGGAAATCGTTGTTACTGAGGGACCTCAGCGTATTGATGAAATCATTGAGTACGGGATCAACTTCGATAAAAATCCTACAGGGGTCTATGATCTGGCTAAAGAAGGCGGGCATTCTGAACACCGTGTATTACATTATAAGGATGTAACGGGCTATGAAATTGAAAGTGTTTTGTTGCGTCAGATTCACGAGAATCCGAACATAGAGATATTAACACATTACTTCTGCCTGGAGTTGATCACCCAACATCACCTGGGTGAGTTTGTGGACAAGAGTTCAAAAGATATCCACTGTTTTGGTGTATACGCCTTTAACACAGAGCATAACGATGTGGAAAAGATATTAGCAGGTGTGACTATCATGGCTTCTGGTGGTGCCGGACATATCTATTCCAGCACGACAAATCCGGTTATTGCAACTGGAGATGGGATGGCTATGGTTTATCGTGCAAAGGGAAAATTGAGGAATATGGAATTTATTCAGTTCCATCCCACGGCACTTTATCATCCCGGTGAGTATCCTTCCTTCTTGATTTCTGAGGCGGTCCGTGGTTTTGGCGGTGTGCTGAGGAGGAAAAACGGGGAGGAATTTATGTATGAATATGATGCCCGGGGATCCCTGGCACCAAGGGATATTGTGGCCCGGGCGATTGATGCGGAGATGAAAAAATCTGGTGAAGATTTCGTTTACCTGGATATTACACATGGGAAAAAAGCAGACATTCTGGCACACTTTCCTAATATCTATGCGAAGTGTTTATCTATAGGAATAGACATGACCAAGGATCTTATTCCGGTTACACCGGCAGCACATTATATGTGCGGTGGAATTCTGGTAGATCAGGATGGCCGTTCCAGCATTCAAAATCTTTATGCTTGTGGGGAATGTTCTTCCACCGGCCTTCATGGAGCGAATCGTTTAGCTTCAAATTCCTTGCTTGAGGCGCCGGTTTTTGCCCATCGTATATACCTGGATGCACTCGAAAGATTTAATAAAACAGTAATCCCCGACAATATTCCTGAATGGAATGAGCAGGGCGTTACCCAAAGTAATGAGGATATCCTGGTGACGCATAACCTGCGGGAGACGCAAAAACTGATGAGCGATTATGTCGGTATTGTACGCTCTGATTTTCGCCTTGACCGTGCCTTACGCAGGTTGTTCTTGTTGTATGAAGAAACTGAAGATTTTTATAAAGGTAATAAAGTGTCTGTTAAACTTTGCGAGCTCCGTAATGTTATACAGGTTGCTTATATCGTCATTAAATCAGCAATGGCCAGGAAAGAAAGCAGGGGTTTACATTATACCACGGATTACCCTGAACATGCGGGGAAAATCAGGGATACAATTTTTTAAAATATAATTATAGGATTATGGCAGTCATTTTGCCCGTTAAAGGTAAGTCTCCCGATTGGGGAGGAAATTGTTTTATAGCACCAAATGCGACCATAGTAGGGGATGTAACCATGGGCAATAATTGCTCAGTTTGGTTCAATGCAGTGATCAGGGGCGATGTGAATACCATCACCATTGGTGATGATACCAATATACAGGATGGCGCAGTGATCCATGCTACTTATATCAAGGCATCAACAACCATAGGTAACCGGGTTTCTGTTGGTCACAATGCCATTGTACATGGTTGTACAGTGCAGAATAATGTATTGATCGGCATGGGTGCCATCGTCATGGATCATGCTGTTGTAGAGCCTTATTGCATCATTGCTGCAGGTGCGCTGGTCTTAGAAAACACCATTTGTGAGAGTGGCTTTATCTATGCCGGAACCCCGGCTAAAAAAATAAAGCCCATTACTGAACAGCAAAGGGCTTTATTAAATAAGTTACCTGATAACTATATCATGTACGCTGACTGGTTCAGATAGTTTTTGGCTCTTTTGGGATGGTAATGGTTTCATTTCTATCCCAATTGGCCTTTATTGATAATTCTTTCGGTTCATTATAGATCTTTTCCGGCTGCTGCTTTTTAGCTACATTTCCGGTGTCCCATTTGCCATTTTTATTGTTATCATATACAATCCTCACCCAATACCTTCCGGCCTTGTAATTACTAAACTTTACCGTGGTATCTTTCTGGATGATACTGGTGCTGATTAGGTTTTTATTTTCATCGATCACCTGTAAAATGTATTGCTTTTTCAATTCGGGGGTAACCACTTTGAGCTGCAGGGTACCGTAATTATCTTTACCAGCCAATTCAAAATTCTTTACGAATTCCTTGTTTGTGGACTTAAAGATGCCGGCAAAAGCGCCGCCATTAAATTTAATTTCATACTTCCGTTTGGCAAGCCATGGATAATTGACGTAGTAGGAGAGGAAGTCTGCCGTATCTTTTTCCAGCGTTAAACCCGTCTTTACCACAGAATCCTGGGTAAGGGTAATTTTACTGGCATCCACACTTTCTACAGGCAGGTTAAACGTTAATTTTAAAGGCCTGTTTGGATTCAGTAAATTTCCTTCAAGGTTATCTGTAGCAGTCAGTACTCTTTTGTAGGTGTCTTTTTTACCTCGGGTAAACTTAAGGGTATCTAAAGGCTTCCCACTATCCAAAACCACTACTCTGGTGGAGTCAAAACTCATGTCCTTTAACCACATTTTAAGGGAATCATTGGTCACATTAAATTTAACCAGTTTGTCTTTATCCAGGTCTGCTGGTTCGATAACCTTTACAGATGGTTGTTTTAACTGCTGGTTCAGGCTCATGAAAATACTACCATCATCATTCAGTTTCCGGTCAACTACCCTGAATAAATTAGCTTCTTCTTTAAAAGTTTGCAGGTTGATGTTTCTCAGGTTTGTATCCAAAACCAGGGGAGCTTCCAAAAAGCCGACCTCATCAGTTGCCTGCTGGTATATTTTATCACTGCTCTGTTCCTTTATCGCATAAATTTTATAGCTATCTTGTTTAAGGTTCTTCAGCTGATAATTTCCACTGCTGTCTGTGGTGGTGAAAATCAAAGCTTTTTTCTTGCCAAATAAAGTATCCCTGTCTTTCGGAAAAATCATCACCACTGCTTCAATTTCCGGCAGGCCGGTCGTTGAATTCGTCACCTTTCCACTGATGCCTAAAGAATCCAGTTTCGGGCCCGTTGCAAAAACATAAGTGAAATTTTTAATGGCGTTGGACTCGTTGATGTCTGCTATACCTTTACCGAAGTTAAGGGTATAGGTCGTATTTTTTTCCAGCGTGTCCTGGAATGATATTTCCAGGACTTTCTTTTTTACCTTTAATATAGGTTGGAGTTCAAACTCTGGCGAGACTGAAAATTCTTTTGCCTCATTGACAAGTTTAAAATACTCATCAAATTCTATCTCTACTTTATCCCCTTTAAAGTTGGTCTGTAAGTTTTCCGGCATCATTTTCAAAACCTTCGGTGGAATGCTGTCCCTGGGGCCACCAGTAAGTTGTCCTTGGGTTCCACAGCCATAAATTAAGGACATAACTAATATTAACGATAAAAAAACGGGGACGATGAGAACTATACCTTTTTTAGCCATTTTAACGCTCTATAATTGAATTTTTACTCGTTTAGTAAATTATGTATCTGAAATTTTAAAAGTCGCTTAAAACGCTTTAAATGAAGCTGATTTTTAAACGCTTTTAAAATTAAGTAATATATTGATAATCAATGATTTGTAAATTATTTACTGATATGAACCATCAAAACCGATATATCTGACGGTGAAACACCCGAAATTCGGGAAGCCTGACCTAATGTACGTGGTTTAATCTTTAATAATTTTTCGCGCGCTTCTTTTGACAAGGATATCAGGGTGGCATAATCAAAATCTGGATTGATATCTTTATCTTCCATCTTCTGCATTTTGTTGACGATCTCCTGCTCTTTCTCGAAATAGCTCTCGTATTTTATTTTTATCTCTGCCTGTTCAACTGTTTCTTTATCAAATTGATTTAGGAGTTCATCGAAACCCGGGCTCACTTTTCTTACATCTTCAATACCAACTTGTGGCCTGCTCAGGATGCTGAATAACTTCACGTTTTGATTTAGGGTACTGGTTCCTAAATTCTCGAGCATTTCATTCGCCGCATTTCTGTCTATCCCTTCCTTTTTGGTGAAGGCAACTATAGCATCTGAATTGGCAACTTTCTGTTTTACGATTTCCATTCGTTCGTCATTGATCAGTCCGAGTTCGTAGCCAATAGGGGAGAGGCGGATGTCCGCATTATCCTGGCGTAAAAGTAAACGGTGTTCCGCACGGGAGGTAAACATCCGGTAGGGTTCTTCAGTTCCTTTGGTAACCAGGTCATCGATTAAAACACCAATATACGACTCCGAACGCTTCATAATGAGCTCATGTTTGTCGTTTACCTTCTGATGCGCGTTTATACCAGCAATAAAGCCCTGACTAGCAGCCTCTTCATAGCCTGTAGTACCATTAATCTGGCCCGCAAAGAACAAATTCTGTATTTTTTTAGTTTCCAGGGTTAAGGTTAACTGTGTAGGCGGGAAAAAATCATACTCTATTGCATATCCCGGTCTGAACATTTTAGCATTTTCGAATCCGGGTATTTTGGTGAGTGCCCTATATTGTACATCCTCAGGTAGGGAGGTAGAAAAACCGTTTACATAAATTTCGCAGGTATTCCATCCTTCAGGCTCTACAAAAATCTGGTGTCTTTCCCGTTCAGCAAAACGATTAATTTTATCTTCAATGGAAGGACAGTAGCGCGGGCCCAGGCCTTTGATTCTTCCGGTAAACATCGGAGATTTTTCAAAACCTTCTTTCAACGTTTCGTGTACTTCACTATTGGTATAGGTAATCCAGCAGCAGCGTTGTGCTGTTGGCCGCTCCACATTGGTGTAAGAAAATCTTCCGGGATTTTCATCACCCCATTGTTCTTCCATCACCGAATAATTTAAAGACCTTCCGTCTACGCGGGGTGGGGTACCGGTCTTCATGCGGCCAGCTTCGAAACCTAAGCTAGTCAGTTGCTCAGTTAATCCTGTTGCTGCTTTTTCTCCTGTACGGCCGCCACCGAATTTCTTTTCGCCGATATGGATGAGTCCGTTCAGGAAGGTACCATTTGTCAACACTACCGTTTTACCTTTGATCTCTATACCCAGTGAAGTTTTAACACCTACCACTGTATTATTTTTAATCAGCAAGCTGCTCACCATTTCCTGCCAGAAATCTACATTTGGTGTGCGCTCCAGGGCTAGTCGCCATTCCTCTGCAAAACGTTTTCTATCGTTCTGTGCACGGGGGCTCCACATGGCAGGGCCCTTTGATAAATTCAGCATTCTAAATTGAAGCGTGGTCTTATCGGCGATAATTCCCGAGTAGCCACCCATGGCATCAATCTCCCTTACAATTTGTCCTTTTGCCACGCCACCCATTGCAGGGTTGCAACTCATCTGCGCAATGGTCTCCATGTTCATGGTAACCAGTAGAACGGAGGAACCTAAGTTTGCAGCTGCCGCTGCAGCCTCACATCCTGCGTGTCCGGCACCTACAACGATGACATCATATTCTTTAAACATTGTCTGTTATTTTTAATGTTTCACGTGAAACGTTGAAGCTGGTTTCGGTTTCAAGGGGCTTGGGGTTTCACGTGGAACGTTTACTTTTTGTATTCTCCTGGAGTGTCAGAAATACCTTAGCTCTCGGTATATGGTCTTATTTAGGGTGCTGGATTTACTTAAGCATTTTCGCCGGTTTTGAACCCAGCACCCCTTGATAATTAATTTATTTTTTCAGACAACTCCAACCATCTTTCTGTTACCGCATCAAGTTGTTTTTGGTGTGTCTCTATAATTTGATTGACTTCCTGCATCTTCAAATATTCAGTGCTGTCGATCTTCAATAGAGAAGCCGTTAAGTCGGCTATTTTATTTTCCAATGCAGCAATACTTACTTCAGCATCTTCTAATTCTTTCTGCTCTTTATAACTCAGCTTCTTGCTAGGGGCAGGGGCAGACTTTGAAACTTCTGCTGCTTTTGGTGTTTTAATTTCCTTGCTCTTTTCTGTTTCTAAACTGATCCGGTATTCAGAGTAATTGCCGTTATAAATATTAACGACTCCATCACCTTCCATGATAAACAATTGCTCACTCATCTTATCCAGTAAGTACCTGTCGTGGGAAACCAACATTAAAACACCTGGGAAATTTTCTAAGAAGTCTTCCAGCACATTCAGTGTGTCAATGTCCAAATCATTGGTCGGCTCATCCAAAATTAAGAAATTTGGATTCATCATTAAAACCTTCATTAAATGTAAACGCTTCTTTTCACCACCGCTTAGTTTCTCTACCATCCCATGTTGTTTCTTGGGTGGGAATAAAAACAGCGTCAGCAATTGCGATGCGGAAATGGTTGACCCATCTGCCATCTTGATATATTCGGCGTCGGATTTAACGATATCAATTACCCTTTCTTTTCCGTTGAAAGCCAGGCCACCTTGTTTGTAATAACCATATATGGTTGTATCTCCAGTGTCCACTTTTCCTTGATCAGGTTGCAGATTACCGGTAATCATGTTTAAGAATGTAGACTTACCAGTACCGTTTTTTCCAGCCAGACCAATGCGGTCGCCTCTTTTAAAAGTATAGGTAAATTCATTAATGATTTTTTTATCACCAAATGATTTAGCAATATGGTCCAGTTCTAAAATCTTGTTTCCCTGGCGCGACATTTTCATGTTTAAAGTAACACTTTGATTGTCAGTACGTTGTTTTGTCTTCTCGTCCAGATCGTAATAGGCTGTAATTCTGGACTGTGACTTGGTACCCCTTGCCTGTGGCATTCTTCTCATCCACTCCAACTCTTTCTTCAGCAGGTTTTTGTTTTTCTGGAAAGTACTCTCATCAGAAGCTTCACGTTCCGATTTTTTCTCCAGGAAGAAAGAATAGTTTCCATTATAGTTGTAAATCTTACCACGGTCTAATTCTACAATCGTGTTACAAACGTTGTCTAAGAAATAACGGTCGTGCGTAACCAGCAGAATGGTTTTATTTCCTGAAGTCAGCAATTTCTCCAGCCATTCTATCGTATCGATATCCAAATGGTTGGTTGGCTCATCCAAGACATAAATCTCCGGATCTTCAATTAGAAGTTTGGCAAGGGCGATACGTTTTTTTTGTCCGCCAGAGAGGGTATCAATTTTTTGCTGCAGGTGATTAATGCCCATGCGGCTTAAAATTGTTTTAATCTCATGCTCGTATTCCCAGGCGTTATGTTCGCTGAGTTCTTCGTACAAGCGGTTCAAAGTGTTCTCATCCGGGTTGGGATCTTCGATCAGCTCCTCATATTCCTTGATCAGCTGCTGCTGTTTATTTTCCAGTGAGAAAATAAAATCAGAGATGCTGTAACCATCAGGGAATGTAGGTTCCTGATCAAGGAAACCAATTTTTACGAATTTGTTCTTTACTATTTTACCTTCAAGGGGATTAAACCTTTCGGCTAAAAGTTTCAACAACGTACTTTTTCCTGCTCCATTAATACCAACCAACGCTACGCGTTGTCCGGCTTGGATACCCAGTGTTAGATTTTTAAATAGCCATTCATCATGATAGGCATGACCCAGGCCTTCAGCTGCAATTAGTGTGCTCAAATTATATTTTTAACGGTTTGTCAGTTAAGAAATTATTACAAAAGTAAGCAATAATTTTTTTTAATAAGTGTGTGCAGGGAAACCAAAAAATTAACGACAAAAAAAAGACAACCGAAGCTGTCTTTCTCTGCGTATAAACGGCAAATTCAGGGATCACGTGTTATCTTGTTGCCATCTCGTAAAGTTGCAGCAAAGCATCTGTTTTGGTATCCTCAATAGTGGCGGCATGTGTTCGATCAGTAAATTCTTCTGCGGTACCTGCTAAACTTAATTGGGCATCATTACCTACATTGACTGTTAACTGGGTAGTATTGATATTCATATCTGCTTTGGCCTGATCGCGCAAGGCAATATCTAAACCTAGTAAATAAAAACTGCCATAGGTTTTAACACTTGATTTATCTTCTAACTCAATGGCAGTCAAGTTTTTAACATGGACTTCAACTATTAATTTATCCCTGCTGAAGGAGCTGATGCGCAGCAGGCCATCCTTTTCCTGGATCAGGGCGTTATTGGCATAATAATCATTGTAAACTTTTACCTGGTCGGCTACATCCTGGATTAGAATCACTTCTACATTTCCGGATACAGCTATTTTATTGATTTTTTTAACGGAACCTATTATAGCGGTATTGTTTTCACCGTTTGCTGCTTTAGCAGCGATACTGCTTCCAAGTATAACGGTTGCAGCTAAGCTGGCAGCGATAAAGTTTTTGATGGCATTTTTCATGATTCCTGCGTGTTTTATTGTTTTTAATTGCGAACGTTTAACCCTTAATTGTTTGTAAATAAGACGTTAAAAGATCGAAAACGTTTCAGGAGATCTGCCAGATTTAGACCAGTTTCAGCCCATTGACGACCAACGCCATTTATATTTCGACGAAGGGAGGAGGGGTTGCAGGGTTTAGTCGAAGGCTGAGGAAAGATTGTTCAACAAAGAAGGAAAATTGATGGTTAATAGGGTGCTGGCAGGGGGTTGGTAGGGCCTTAGTAGGGCACTGGCAGGGCTAATTGCCCTACTAAGGCCCTACCAATGCTTAAGTAATGTCCTCGAGAGGAGGAGTTAGCTATTAATTTTCCTCCAACTGTTTCAGGTAATAGTCTTCTTTTTGTGTCATCAGCGTTTTATTTGCTTTCGATTTATCTTTATAACCCAAAAGATGTAAAGTGCCGTGCACCATTACCCGGCACAATTCAGCAGCTACACTACTTTTAAATTCCTTGGCATTTTCCTGGATCCGTTCTATACTGATAAAGATATCACCAACGATGGTTTTAGGTGTTTCTGAGTTGTCAAAAGTGATCACATCAGTATAGGTGTCATGGTTAAGGAATTGCTGGTTCATATTCAACAGGTATTCATCCGAACATAAAATGAAATTCAGTTCTTCTAAAGAATAACCTTCTGCTTTAATGGTTTCCAGCAACCATGTTCTGATGCGGGTTTTTTGTTTCAGGGTATAGGAAACGTCTTCATTAAAAAAATTGACAGCAATTTTGCTCATGGTAAATAATTTATGGCCGCAAATTTAGCAATTTAATTAAAAACCGTATTTTCCATAAATAATTGAAATGATATGAAACTTTTCCTTCCTGCTTTCTGCTGTTTAATACTTTTCGCTACGGCCAGCCTTGCACAGACTTTTCAATGGCATAAGAACCCGGTTATTGCCCACCGCGGTGCCTTTAAGAAGAAAAACCTGCCTGAAAATTCAATCGCAGCGTTAAAAGAGGCCATCCGTTTAAAGTGTTATGGTACTGAATTCGATGTCCACATGACCAAAGACAGTGTGTTGGTGGTTAATCACGATCACGATCACCAGGGGATGGTGATTGCCACTTCTACCTATGCAGCATTGAAAAAACTTCCTTTAAAAAACGGCGAATCTATCCCTACGCTGGAAAGTTATTTGAAGGAGGGCAAAAAGCAAGTGCGGACTAAACTTATCCTGGAGATTAAGCCTGATAAAGATCCTGAGCGTATGCGTGAGATAGCGGATGCCGTTGTGGCCATGGTTCGGAAATTAAAAGCACAGCAATGGGTAGAATATATAGGCTTTAATTATGCCTCTATGTTAAGGGTTTTAGCATTGGAACCAACAGCTACAGTGGCTTACCTTAATGGCGATGCCACTGCAGAGAAATTAAAGCAGGATGGTTTTGCCGGTGCTGATTATCATTTTACAGCGTATAAAACTAGCGACTGGTTTAGTAAGGCAAAGGAGCTTGGCTTAACGCTGAATGCCTGGACGGTAAATAACGCCGAAGACATGCAATGGCTGCTGGATAATAAGGTTGAATTTATTACCACCAACGAACCGGAATTACTTTTTGAAATTTTAAAAAAGAATTAAAATGTTTAAGCGGTGAACTAGTGTATGACCAGTGCACAATCGATCATAACTTTCTGATAATCGGCCATCCTGATTTCTTTATTCATCAATTTTAAAAGAAGCTGGATGGCCTTTTTGCCTACATCTTCAGGGTTTTCTTCTACAGAAGCCAAAGGCGGATTTTCTAGATAACTGATAAAAGGGCTATTGCCAAAGCCAATGCATTCTACTTCCTGACGATGGATATGGCGTAAATATTTAATGGCATCGAAGAGAACTGGCTCTTTAAAGGCGACCAGTGCTGTCGGTTGATGGGCTGGGTTTGAGAATAAATTCGCCATCGCGCTCACGGTGTTTTCTTTATTAAAATCAGTATAAGCAACCAGACTTGCCTGAAAGGGTACATGGTGATCTTTTAAGGCATTGATATAACCATTAAAACGATCATGTGTAAAATTGATCATTTTTGGTCCGCCGAGATAAGCAATATTGGTATGCCCGCGGTTAATCAAAAACCTCGTGGCTTCATAACATCCCTGAAAGGTATTCCCTAAAACCTTGTGACAGTTAAGGTTAAAACTCGGGTTGCGGGTATAATAAACGACAGGTACGCCCATCTGCTCAAACTGGTCGAGGTGTTTAAAGTTTTCCGTGTTTTTTGAAATCGCAACGATTAAGCCATCAACACGGCTTTTAAATAACATATCCGCCAGTTCAATTTCCTTTTCAAGGTCATCGTACGACTGGCTGATGATCACGTTGTAACCCTGTTCTCTTGCCATTTGTTCGATACCATAAATGCTGCGCGTAAAAAAATGGTCGCCTAAATGAGGGAGGATGACGCCAATAATCCGGGACTTCCTTCCTTGCAGGGAGATGGCTGATTGATTGGGGATATATTGCAGATCCCGGGCCATTTCCTGCACCCGTTTTCGCGTGTATTCATTAATGGTGGGGTAATTATGAAGGGCCTTTGAAACCGTAGAAATAGACATCTTTAATTTTGCTGCCATGAATTTCAGGGTAACAGGTTTGAGGATATGTATAGCTTCTGTTTTTGGAGGCATAACCGGACATCGTTAAAAAAATATTTCAAACGTTTGAAACGCTTCGAAAACAAGTTTATGGCTTTTTAGCGGATTTAACGAAATAATTAATGCTGAATGTTAATAGATTCGTCTGAAGAAGTTTTAAACTCACCAAATCATGTTAAAGTATACCAGATATATCCTCGTTTTTTGTTTTTTGCTGAACAGTAGTTATTCCTTCGGGCAGCAGGCCTCCAGGCTAAATGACAACTGGGAATTTATAAGACAAGATCTGGGAGGCATCTGGGAAGCCGTAAGGCCGGTAGGTGCAGGAAATCCCGAAAGTGTGCCCCTTTGGGAAAAAGTGAGTTTGCCACATAGTGCTAATGCTGTGGATGCCGTGGATCCTCATGTAAACTATTACCAGGGCCCCTCCTGGTACCGCAGCACGTTAAACATTGAAAATCCTTATGCAGCCGGCAGGACTTTATTACATTTTGAGGGCGCCGGACAAAAAACAGATGTTTATATACACACCACCAAAGTGGGGACGCATGTAGGTGGTTATGATGAGTGGACCGTAGATATTACGGATGCCGTAGCGGCCTTTAAAAAAACGGAGGTATACAACAAGCAATTTAAAGGCAAAATTCCACTTTCCATTCGTACGGATAATTCCAGGGACCTGGAAATGATCCCTTCTGATTTATCTGATTTTAATGTTTACGGCGGGATCTATCGCTACCTGAACCTGGTTTATACCCCGGCACTTTCTGTCGACAAAATGTTTGCCAAAGCTGAAGTGGACGCTGGCGGAAAGCTTGGGAAAGTTAAGGTGAGCACAAGATTTTATAACCCTAAACGTTTAAAAGAGGCACAAATTAATTTTAAACTGATAGATCCGAACGGAAAGGTGGTTGCCCGGGCACAAAAGTCACTGAAGGACTTGTCGGGAGATGCCCAAACATGGAGCTTTGAAGTAAAAAAACCACAATTGTGGAGCACAGAAAAGCCTTTGTTATACCAGGTTGAGTATGAAGTGGTATCGGCAGCCGGGAATTATAAGGGTAAAGAAAATATAGGCTTCAGAAACTTTGAATTTGTAGAAAAAGGCCCTTTCCTATTGAACGGACAACGCCTGCTTTTAAGGGGCACGCATCGCCATGAAGACCATGCTGGTGTTGGCCCTGCAATGACTGAGGATCAGATCCGCCAGGAGATGCTGCTGATGAAAGAAATGGGCGTTAACTTTATCCGCCTGGGGCATTACCAGCAAAGCCGGATTGTGCTGGATCTTTGTGATCGCCTTGGTATCCTGGTTTGGGAAGAAATTCCATGGTGCCGTGGTGGTTTGGGCGGTCCTGTTTACCAAAAACAAGCAAAAGACATGCTGACGAACATGATTGAACAGCATTATAATCATCCTTCCATTATTATCTGGGGTTTAGGAAATGAAAACGACTGGCCCGGTGATTTTCCTGAATTTGATAAGGAGAAGATAAGGACCTTTATGAAGGAGTTGAATGTATTGTCGCACAAGCTTGATCCTGAACGCTCGACAGCCATCAGGAGATGTGCTTTTTGCAGTGACATCGTCGATGTTTATTCACCCTCTATCTGGGCAGGATGGTATCGTGGGGCTTATACTGATTATAAAAAAGTTTCGGAAGATGAATTTAAAAAAGCCACCCGCTTTTTGCATGTGGAATGGGGTGGCGACAGCCATGCGATGCGTCATTCAGAAACGCCCAATGAAGCCTTAACCAAAATTAAAACGGGCGGTAGTGCAGATGAACGGGCAGGGGATGCCTCCCTTTATGGTGGTGCTGCCAGAGTTTCAAAAGATGGGGACTGGAGTGAGTCTTATATCAGCAATTTGATCGACTGGCACTTGAAAGAACAGGAAACGATGCCATGGTTAAGCGGTACGGCTTATTGGCCTTTTAAAGATTTCTCTACACCGGTACGTCCGGAGAATCCTGTGCCTTACATGAACCAAAAAGGTGTTGTGGAAAGGGATTTCACCCCGAAAGAATCCTTTTATGTTTTTCAGTCTTACTGGACCGAAAAGCCAATGGTGCGTATTTATGGGCATAGCTGGCCGGTGCGCTGGGGTGAGGAAGGCGAGGAAAAAATGGTCAAAGTTTATTCGAATGGTACTGAAGCGGAGCTCTTTCTAAACGGTAAAAGCTATGGCACCAAAAAGCGTAATTCACAGGATTATCCTGCTGCAGGTTTACGCTGGAACCTGCAATTCCTAAAAGGTGAAAATACCATCAAAGTGGTGGCTAAGAAAGGAAAAGTGACCGTTACTGATGACATTAAATTTAATTACCAGACCGAGAAATGGGAAAAACCGGCTGCAATAACCATCACTAAACTGGCACAGGATGGTGATATCGCTACTGTTGAGGTTAAATTATTGGATCAGCGTAAAGTGCAATGCCTGGATGCCGCCAACTGGATTAATTTTACGCTGAGTGGTGACGGTAAGCTGATGGAAAACCTGGGAACTTCTTCAGGCTCCAGCAAAGTGCAGGCTTACAATGGCAGGGCAATTATCAAAGTTAAATTAAATGGTGGTAAAAGCGTTGTTGCGGCTACTTCACCGGGTATGACAACTGAATTCATTTCCCTTTAAATTGATCGCGGAAGCAGTTTAGTTGAGGAATTTTTTAATAGGGCTTAAGTGTCTCAAGATGCTTATATTTAGCATCCTACAATAACCAAATAAATAAATCCCGTATGAAATTATCATTTAAACTAATGCTGGTGCTGCTGGTGTCTGGCAGCCTGGTGAAGGCGCAAAAGGTGAAGGTCTCCAAGGCTTTTGAATCTGCAACCAAACAAACCGACTTGCTCATCGGCCATGTAGATGCGGCAAGGAAATCGGCTCCTGAAAAGGTATCGCCCCGTACTGTTGAAAAAGGGAAATTAAAAATGGTTGTTTCCAGAGACTGGACCAGTGGTTTTTTCCCTGCTCAGTTGTGGTATTATTATGAGTTTACCAAAGATAAAAAATGGCTTAATCTTGCCCGTCGCTATACTGAAGACCTAAAAAACGAACAATTCAACAAGGGTACACATGATTTAGGCTTTATGATTTACGGCCCGTTTGGCAATGGTTACCGTTTAACAAATGATACTGCTTACCGATCGGTCATTATACAGGCTGCAGCGTCGCTTTCTTCAAGGTTTAACCCTACGGCGGGCGTCATTAAGTCCTGGGATCACAATACCGATAAATGGAAGTATCCCGTAATTATTGATAACATGATGAACCTGGAGCTGCTGTTCAACGCTACAAAATTAAGCGGCGACTCTTCTTTTTATAAAATTGCGGTTTCTCATGCTGATGTGACGATGAAGAATCATTTCAGACCGGATTATAGCTCATGGCATGTGATAGATTATGATACCAACAGCGGTATGGCTACCCAAAAGCATACGCACCAGGGTTATAGCCATGAATCATCATGGGCACGCGGACAGGCATGGGCCTTATATGGCTACACCCTGTGTTTCCGTGAAACAAATAATACCGCCTACCTGGAACAGGCTGATGGCATTGCTCAGTTTATTTTAACCCATAAAGCTACGCCTGCAGATGGGGTGCCGTATTGGGATTACAATGATCCAAAAATACCAGCGGCTCCAAGAGATGCTTCTGCGGCAGCGATAACGGCCTCTGCATTGTATGAATTGGCAAAATACAGTACGGAGGGCAAACAGTATAAGGCAGCGGCTGATAAGATCCTGGCTTCGCTCAGCTCGAAGTACACCAATAAGCCAGGAGAGAATTATGGCTTTATATTAGCACACAGCACTGGTCATTTGCCAGGAAACTCTGAAATTGATGTGCCGATTAACTATGCGGATTATTACTACCTGGAGGCTTTGTTAAGAAGCAAACAGTAGGAAAATTAAAACATAAAAAAAGCTTCCTGATGTGAATCAGGAAGCTAGCACGAGTGAGTTATAATAATTCTTAGATTACTTTAACATTAATCGCATTCAACCCTTTTTTGCCGCTTTCTACGTCATACTCAACTTTATCGTTTTCACGAATTTCGTCGATAAGGCCTGTTGAATGTACAAAGATTTCGCTATCGCCGTTTGCAGGGATAATAAATCCGAAACCTTTTGTTACATTAAAAAATTTTACTGTTCCTTCTTGCATTGTATTATGTATTAATAATTAAGTCTGCAAGATAGTAATTATTTTCAGATTTACTATAAATGCCGATTTTTTTGATAAATATATGGTAATAAGCATTTTGGTTACCCTATTTAACCCCTTTTACCGATAAGGTGATCTCACTTGAATGGGGTATCCCAAGGGTTGTACCGGGTTTAATGATCAATAGATTTTGCAGGTAAACGGAGATAATTCCTTCCAGTACTTTCTTCCGTACTTCATGGTATTCAGGGATATGGCCACTGAATGTGCCGAGGTGCATCTTGCCGTTCTCATCAACCAATACGGTGAAAGTATAACCAAAATCTTTATATGCTTTCTGGATAACGATCTTGTAGCTGGGGTATAGGTAATCATATGCGGGGGTCTTTCCGTTCAGCTCATCAACCGAGGAGATCTTCTTTACGGTGATCAGCTTGCTTTTAGGAATCAGCTCTACAGGCTGGCGGCCAGCGAATACACTGTCACGGTGGGTGGGATTGCGGTTGGCCCTTGCTGATAGTTCCCTGATGAAGGCTGTATCTCTGGCTGTGGGCCTTTGCAATTCCGCTGCAGTGGTTTTTAGCGTATTTTTGATATAGTCCTGTGCATAGAAGGTAAGGTTGACATCGGAACGGATATCCTTTGCAATTTCTTTATTGCTGACATACAAACGCTGCATCACGATGCTGTCTTTGGAAATGCTTTTTATGCGGAACCATTCTTTGGCGAAATTATAGACATCGCCATGATCGTAATGTAAATGAAAGCCCTGCATCGCTTTTTTCTGCGGACTATAAGCCATCACTGAATCGTTTGCTACAAATTGAATGATCCAGCTGGGTTCCTGCTGGAAACCCAATGTGTCGAACGACAAGCCATTGGAGAAGCGTCGTTTTACTTCCTCGAATTTAATCCCTTTAATGCTTTCAAAGGATAGCCTGGTTTTCGGGGCTGTTTTATTGGTTTTTACCGCTGATTCGGATTGATTACAGCTGTATAACAAAACACAGAGACTAAATATGCTGAACAGGAAAATGGATTTAAGCATGGAAAGTTATTTGGCGCAAATATAAAACCTTAAATCCGTCTTTTTAAAATCAGGATTTTGTAAAGCATTTTATCTTCACGGCCTAATTGCAGGATAATCCGCTTTCCATCACCACCTTTCAACATGTGATCGATGTCATCAAGGTTATAATCAGTCACCGGTTTAAAGTTCAGCGACAGCACCTGGTCGTTTGTTAAAATACCCGCTTCTGCTGCTGGAGAGTCTGGCTCAATTCTGCCCACAAAGTAAATATTGGGATCGCCCTGCTGTACATACACTTCCATGCCTGACATGTCGTGCTCAAAAGTGGCGTTTGAATAGGAATTGCGTTTCAGGTAAATTTCTCCCTGGGTATAATCTATCGTCAGGTCGAAATGCTTGAGCAGGTTGCTGCCAACATTGCCATTGCGCACCGACACCCCGGTTTTAGCTCCTGCCTGGGTAAAATCTGGATAGGAGGTAAGGACATCCTTAAAAGTAAAGCTGCCGATATCGACACGGTTCATTCGGCCAATGTGGCCACTGATTAATCCGGCGAAGCCTATACCCAGATTTGCCTTGATGGTTTTTTTGGGTAGCGGAAAGGGTTTGCCCTGATAAGCTTCCAGGGATATCGCATGACTGGCACCGATATCAAGGATCATTTTTACCTCCTTTCTTTCATCGTCGGTAGGACTGATAAAAAGCTGTATATAGGGTTTATTACTGATCATCTCTAAAGGAAGCCTTTCGCCTTTCTTCTTCAACTTGGTATCAGGCAGGGCAAAAGTCATCCTTTTAGCGGGATATTTAATTTTGACGGTGAAACTGTTGAAGAAATAATAGCCTATAAGACCATAAATACGTATCCCTACATGGTTTGACAGATTGAAGATGTCTTTTTTTAAAATGGCTGTCGGCATGTTGTCCATAATTGCGCTCTCCAGTCTTACGCTGATCTGGTTAGTTAAATAGGCTTCTATATCATTTCCTTCACCCAGTCCTGCCAGTTTGGTGGTGCGCAGCGATTTTAAATTCAGGCTATCAATAATGCTGGCATCGGTAATGATCAGCGGGTTCACTCCCGTATCCAGGATAAAGCTGTAGGGGCCTTTGCCATTGATGTAAAGAGGGACAATAATCAGGTTTTTGATCAGTACAAAGCTCATACTTTGTTTTTTACGATCGCCTTCGAAGCTGAAACGCTGGGCATGACCATAGCTGATGGTCAATAGTTGTATCACGGACATAATTAATATCATCCATATAGAAAATATTTTTATAGGCCGTAAAATGAATATCATGAACTAATTTAATAAATTAGACACAGATTCCCTAAGCAATATTACAGACCCTAAGCAAATAAATTTAAGCATGCATTTTAACCGGCTACCTGGTCATTATTTTATTTTTTGTACCTTATTTATACTCTTACTACAGTCTTGCGCTGTCAATAAACGCATGGCTAAACGGTTGGATAAAACTTTTAATAAGTCTACAGTAGTGAACCAATATGCGGTTGGTTTTGCCTTGTATGACCCGGAAACCAAAGAGATGGTCTATGAAAAGGACGCAGATAAATACTTTACGCCTGCTTCAAATACCAAACTTTTTACGTTTTATGCCGGCTTAAAAATGATTCCGGATTCAATCCCTTCGTTGCGTTATGTGGTTAAAGGTGACTCGCTCATCTTTTGGGGCACTGGGGATCCCTCTTTCCTGCAAACTCAGCTCAAAGGCACCAGAGCGCTTGAGTTCCTGAAAAATAGTCCGCAGCAGTTGTTCTTTTCGCCGGGCCGTTATACAGGCAACTTTTATGGCTATGGATGGGCTTGGGATGACTATAACGACTATTACCAGGCTGAAATTAATGAATTGCCCATGATGGATAACCTGGTGACAGCAAAAGCAGAATCAGGGAAAATGAAGATTTCACCAAGGTTGTTCACCGATTGTTTCTTTCCGGACAGCAGTCGTATAACAGGGAAGTTTAAGGTCATCAGAGATTTTGATACGAACGCTTTCCATTACCCACAGGGAGAAATAAGCAGTACTTTTAAGCAGGAAATCCCATACAAGGTTAATACGGCAACTACCCTGAGCTTGCTAAGCGATACCTTACACCGGGAGGTGGGACTGGTGCAAATGACCATTCCTGAAAACGCCAAAACCATTTATAACATTAAAACTGATTCTGTGCTGAAGCAGATGATGCTGCCCAGTGATAATTTTGTGGCCGAACAGCTGCTTCTGGTTTATGCCAACCAGATTTCTCCCGAACTTAACAGTCAGGCGGCAATTGCACATATTCTGAAAACCTATTTATCAAGCCTGCCAGATCGGCCTTATTGGGTGGACGGCTCTGGCCTATCCAGGAATAATTTGTTTACCCCGCGTACCATCATTGCCTTGCTGGGGCTAATTTACGACGAAGTTGGCGACCGTAACCGGCTTTTTTCCCTCTTGCCTGCTGGTGGAAAAAGCGGCACGCTGCAAAAGGCTTACCCTGCTACAGATACGCCTTATGTTTACGGTAAAACGGGAACTTTAGGAAATGTACACAACCAAAGTGGCTACGTATTAACTAAGAAAGGCAAACTATATATTTATTCTTTCCTCAATAATAACTTCGTTCTGCCTACGGCAACTGTAAGGAATGAAATGGGAAGAATTGTGACCATGATACATGAACGCTATTAATTTTAATCAACTTACAGGGGGTTTGGGCCCTAGAATCAATTACGGGGATCAGTCTTATCTCTATTTTGGTGGCACTGCCTATTTGGGCATTCCTCAAAACAAACGCTTTTTGGCTCATTACCTGGAGGGTGTCCATACCTTTGGACTAAACAATGGGACCAGCAGGAGCAATAATGTACAGCTGGGTATTTATGATGATGCTGAAAAAGCGGCTGCACAGCGTCATGGGGCGGAAGCAGCTTTAATTACTTCAAGCGGCTACCTCGCTGCGCAGCTCACGGTACTTCACTTTGCAGCATGGGGACAAGTGGTCTATGCACCACAGACACATCCTGCCTTGTGGGTTGCAGGTAATCCTGGTGTTTCCGGTTCTTTCGGCTATTGGAGTCGTCATGTCGTGGAGCTCATCAATAAAAGCAGAGCCACCCGCTGGGTCCTGGTCAGCAATTCTATCAATAACCTGTTCCCTGAAAGCTATGACTTTTCATTTTTGAAGGGCATTGATCCCGGAAAGGAAATTATGCTCATCGTAGATGACTCGCATGGCATTGGTGTGCTTGGACAGGGCTTAGGTTGTTTTCCCAGCTTACCGCAGCTTCCTTTTGTACATGTGGTGGTGGTAGCATCGATGGCGAAGGCACTTGGTGTGGATGCGGGCATGGTATTAAGTTCAGCGGCAATTATCAGGCAGCTGAAGAAAACACCTGTGTTTTTGGGCGCTTCTCCACCTGCCGCTGCCGGTTTATATGCTTTTATGCAGGCAGAAAAGATCTATGAGGCAGAAGTGCACAAACTGCAGTCGTTATGCCGTTATTTCTCCGCCGGATTGGGTGCTTCAAAAGCAGAATTTGCGGCTATGGATGGCTTTCCTGTTTATTTGAGTGAAGATCAGCAGCTTGCTGACGCCTTGCTGCAACAGAAAGTCCTTATCTCTTCGTTTGCCTATCCTGATCAGGATGGAGAATTGTTGAACCGGATTGTTCTAAGCAGCTGGCACCAGGAGGAGGATCTTGATATTTTATTGAAGCTGATGAGGTGTTTGGCGTAAAGGGCTTATCTTTGCAGGCATAATCCCATTTGTGATGCCGAAGAGTGATGATTCTATTTATACCCTGCAATTTGGGCTTGTCTGCTTAAGTTCTTTTCTTTTTTCTGCAAGCTTCAATATGCTGATACCAGAGCTGCCTGCTTATCTAACGGCCATGGGCGGCGCTGAATACAAGGGTCTCATCATTGCCCTTTTCACGTTAACGGCAGGCATTTCCAGGCCTTTTAGTGGTAAACTCACCGATACGGTGGGAAGAGTTCCAGTAATGGCCGTCGGTTCTGTGGTATGCGTTCTATGTGGTTTTCTTTACCCCGTTTTGACCACCGTTGCAGGCTTTTTATTTTTGAGGTTGCTACATGGCTTTTCTACAGGGTTTAAGCCTACGGCAACGGCTGCTTATGTGGCGGATATCGTTCCTGTAAACCGCTGGGGTGAGGCCATGGGGGTTCATGGTGTCTGTTTCAGTACGGGATTAGCCATCGGGCCAGCAATTGGGAGTACCATCACCGCCTATTTCTCCATCGACTACCTTTTTTACTGCTCTTCCTTGTTCGCCCTTTTGTCTATTGTGATTCTTGCCAACATGAAGGAAACCTTACCAAAGAAGCAAAAGTTCAATTTCTCGCTGTTAAAAATTACCAGGCATGAAATTATCGAAATCCAGGTCATCCCTTCGGCCATCATTACTTTTATGAGTTATGTAAGTTATGGCGCTATCCTAACGGTTATCGGCGACTGGGGTTCACATTTGGGGACGAGTAACAAGGGCTTGTTTTTTATGGTGTTTACCGTTTCCTCCCTGCTCATTCGCTTTGTGGCTGGAAAAGTATCTGACCAGCATGGAAGGGTGCTGATCCTGAAGATCTCGCTGGTGTTACTTGTAGCAGCGATGCTTTGGATTGGTATGGCCGGTTCTTCTTTATCTTTAATGGGGGCTTCGGCTTTATATGGTGTGGCAACAGGGATGCTATCACCAACTGTATCTGCATGGACTATCGATTTAAGCAGGCCTGAACATCGGGGCAAGGCCATGGCTACCATGTATATCGCTTTAGAAGCCGGCATCGGGATCGGTGCATTGTTTGCAGGATGGCTTTTTATCACTGATATTGCTATGATTCCGATTATATTCTACTGGTGCGCAGGGATTACCTTCCTGGCATTAATTTACCTGCACTACATTTACAAGGTGAGGAATCCTGCTAAAGGTGTTTAAAGGGGATATCCATCAATTCGAAGTTTTGCCAGCCGATGAAATCATAGTGCCACCATTCATTATGCAGCACTTTAAAGCCATGTGATTGCATGGTTCTAATAAGGAAGTCCCGGTTTTTCAGCACTGCTGCGGGCAGGTCCTGGTAATTGGCTGCCGCTGCCGCTTCAAAGCTATCGTAGGGCGTTGGCATCGGTATCTCTTCTTTCGTTTCGTAATTGATCAGTGTAAGGTCTATGGCACAGCCACGGTTATGTTTGGAACCCTTGGCCGGACTGGCAACAAAGTTTTTGTCTGATGCCTGCTGGTAAAATGCTACAGTGATGGCATAGGGACGGTAGGCATCGTATATTTTTAATCCGTAACCTTTCTTCCGCAGTTCTTTCTGGATATTTTTTAATTGCTCCACCACAGGCTTTCGTGCAAAAGCACGTGCTTCAGGATACATTACCCTTTTCATGAAATTGTTACTGCTTGCATATCGGATATCTAAGGTGATATCAGGGATTGCCGCTTTGATATCTACCAACTGCTTCTCCGGGGATTTTTTTACCGAGGCTTCGTAGGCGGCCAGCGTGCGGGTAACTTCGAGTTTTTGTGCAACAGCAGGTAGCGTAGTGGTGGCCCATAAAACAAGGACCGCGAGGCGTAACAGTATTTTCATTGGTATCTATTTATTTTGATAGGTTATGAAGCTATCGTCAGCTTATATTCATTGCTTTTTGTAAGCTGCAAGCTTATGATGGTTTCATTAAGCTATGCGTATATATTTCGTTAATTAATCAGCTTTAACTCGATTAACAGCTCCAATACTTATTGATTTGATACCACCAGCAGTTCGAGGTCTTTAAAGGGCAAATTAAAGGTGTTAGCCAGATCTTTACTGGTTAAATGACCCTGGTAAATATACAGAGCTTCCCTAATGCCCGGGCGGTTCCAAACGACATTCATTAAGCCACCCAGATCACCTATATCCATAAGTATGGGTGTCAGGATATTGGTTAGTGCATAGGAGGCCGTACGCGGGACCCTGGAGGCGATATTAGGGACACAATAATGGATCACGTCATATTTGCGGAAAACAGGATTGGTATGGTTGGTCACTTCCGAAGTTTCAAAACAGCCACCCTGGTCGATGCTCACATCAATAACCACAGAATCTGGTTTCATGCGACTTACGGTATCTTCCATCACCAGGCATGGACTTCTGCCGTGCTTGGAGCGAATGGCACCAATCACCACATCACAAGTAGTAATGGCTTTGGCCAACACGATGGGCTGCATGACTGAAGTGAATACCCTGCTGCCTAAATTGTTTTGCAGACGCCTGAGGCGGTAAATAGAGCTGTCAAACACCTTCACTGATGCACCAAGAGATAAGGCCGTACGCGCGGCATATTCACCTACGGTGCCAGCACCAAGGATGACGATCTCTGTGGGCGGCACCCCTGTAAAACCACCAAGCATCAACCCTTTACCGCCGGTCACGTTACTCAGGTATTCTGCAGCGATCAGGATGGATGTTGCCCCCACAATTTCACTCATGGCACGTACTACACTGAGTACATTCCCTTCATCGCGGAGGTGTTCAAAGCATAAGGCGTTAATTTTTTTATTCATCAAGGCCTTGATATAGTCCTCATTTAAATTGCCCATTTGCAGCGCCGATAAAAGCGTTTGGTTTTTATGCATCATGGCTATTTCCCCCAGTGTAGGGGGGGCAATTTTAACGATGATATCCGCGTCAAAAACTTCTTTTTTATGGTAGGTAATGATGGCCCCCTGTTCGCTGTAATCCCTGTCGGAAAAATTAGCACCAACACCGGCACCTGTCTCTATAACCACCTTATGGCCGTTGTTCACCAGCAGGGCAACGGACAATGGCGTGAGGGCGATTCTGTTTTCCTGGAAAGAGATTTCTTTTGGAATACCAATATACAGACTGTTGTTTTTCTGTTGAAGCGCTGATAAAGTCTCTTTAGGTTGTTGTAACCCTTTTTGAGCTATAGTGGCCATTCCTTCTCTTAATCCTGTAGACATTTTATAAATTTTTTTCGCTTAAATTTAACAATAATAAACTTAACTTGAATAACCTAAGGTTTAATTTTAACGAAGCTGATTCGCCGCTGAGCTTCATCTAAAGGTGTAATCGTTACCTTTATGTATTGGTCAGGCAATAGTTCAGCTATTTTTTCAGGCCATTCAATCAGGCAAATACAATCAGAATAAAAATACTCTTCATAGCCGATGTCATATGCTTCCTGCAAATTTTTGATACGGTAAAAATCAAAGTGGTACAGCGACTGTTGCTCCCTGTTAAGGTATTCATTTACAATGGAGAAGGTAGGACTGGAAACCACATCCTCCACACCCAGGGCATGGCAGATTTCCTTGATAAAAGTAGTTTTTCCAGCACCCATACTGCCTTCGAAGACGATGACCTTGTCATCGCCGGCAAATTCTAAAAGTTGATGAGCGGCCCCCTCTAAATCCTGGAGGCCGTTTATGTCTAGGTTCATGGTTTTAAATAACTAGCGTGAACTATAAGTGGCAATGGGAATGATCATTTCCTCCAATGAAATTCCTCCGTGCTGGAAGGTTTCATTGTAATAGTTTACAAATTGATTATAATTATTTTGATAAACAAAATACCTGTCTTCCTTGGCAAAGATATAGTTGGAACTGATATTAATTTTAGGCAATTGTGCCTCATGAGGGTTTTTAATCAACAGGACCTCTTTGGCATTGAAATTAAGGTTCCTGCCTTGTTTATAGCGGAGATTGGTATTGGTGTTTCTGTCGCCGATTACCTTACTTGGTCTTTTTACCCTGATCGTTCCATGATCGGTGGTGATGATTAATTTCACCTGTTTCTGACTCAGTTTTTTTATCAGCTCGAGTAGTGGCGAATGTTCAAACCACGAGAGGGTGAGGGAACGGTAGGCAGCATCGTCATTGGCCAGCTCTCTGATCATCTGCATGTCGGTACGCGCATGAGAAAGCATGTCAACGAAGTTATAAACGATAGCGTTGAACTCATTTTGCATGAGGTTGTTAAATTGCTCGTTCAAGGCCTTGCCATCATCATAGGTAAGGATCTTATTGTAGCTGAATTTACAATCTTTGCGAAGGCTGCGTTTGATCTGATCCGCTAAAAAAGCCTCCTCGTGCATGTTTTTGCCCCCTTCTTCATCGTCATTCTGCCACATAGACGGGAATTTCTTCTCCATTTCATATGGCATCAGTCCGGAGAAAATAGAATTCCTTGCATACTGAGTTGCCGTAGGCAGGATACTCGAATAGGTATCTTCCTCTTCCAGCCTGAAATGTTCAGTAATTAAGGGATTGATAATTTTCCACTGATCGTAGCGCAGGTTATCAATTAAGATAAAGAATACGGGTGTTGTAGAATTGATCAGCGGGAACACTTTCTTTTTCAAAAGGTTATTGGAAAGTAAAGGTGCTGTACCTTTGCCATTTACCCACCCCAGGTAATTATCTTCAATAAACTTAGAGAACTGCATATTGGCTTCTGCCTTTTGCATGGTGAGTATTTCATGCATCTGTGGATCGTCGAGTTTTTCAAGTTCAAGTTCCCAGAATACCAGCTTTTTATAAACTTCTACCCATTCCTCATAACTAAGCTTGTCATTTAATGTCATGCCAAGACGTCTGAAGTCCTGCTGGTAAGCCATCGAAGTTTTAGCACTGATCAGACGTTTGTTATCTATGATTTTTTTGATAGTCAGCAATACCTGTTTAGGATTAACCGGCTTAATTAAGTAGTCATCTATTTTAGAACCGATGGCATCTTCCATCAGGTTTTCTTCCTCGCTTTTTGTGATGAGCACCACAGGTACATCACTTTTTATGTTTTTAATGGCTGAAAGTGTTTCCAGCCCACTTAGACCAGGCATGTTTTCGTCTAGGAAAACAAGATCAAAATGTTCATTTCCAAAGGCTTCCAATGCATCATTGCCATTGGTGAAGGTGGTAACGTGGTAGCCTTTTTCATTTAATAATAATATATGTGGTTTTAATAAGTTGATCTCATCATCGGCCCATAGAATTTTGGTTTCCTGCATTATCTTTCAAATTTGTAAATAAAAATAGCAATTTTTGTACCGTATAATTTATTTAGCAGCTTTGAATAAAAAGAAAATAATAAATGACCCGGTATATGGTTTTATAAATATACCATTTCCGCTGGTATTCGATCTGATTTCCCATCCTTATTTTCAAAGGCTCAGGTACATCAAGCAGTTGGGTATGACACATTTAGTTTATCCGGGTGCCTTACATACCCGTTTTCACCACGCTCTTGGCGCCATGCACTTAATGAGCCTGGCCATTGAAGTGCTGCGGGGCAAAGGTCATGAAGTAACAAAAGAGGAAGAAGAGGCGGCGACTATAGCCATTTTGCTACATGACATTGGGCATGGACCCTTTTCTCATGCCCTGGAACATACCCTTGTAAAGGGCATCAAACACGAAGATCTTTCCATTTTTATCATGGAAAAGCTGAATATAGAATTTGGGGGCCAGCTGCGTACCGCAATTGCGGTGTTTAAAGGCGACTACCAAAAAAAGTTCCTCCATCAGCTCATCTCTAGTCAGCTGGATCTTGACAGGATGGATTACCTCAACCGGGATAGTTTTTTTACTGGAGTGAGTGAGGGTGTCATCAGTTTTGACCGCATCATCAAAATGTTTAACGTGGTTGATGATCACCTGGTGATTGAAGAAAAAGGGATTTATTCCATAGAAAACTTCCTGATTTCGAGGAGACTGATGTATTGGCAGGTTTACCTCCATAAAACAGTGATCGCAGGCGAGCAGCTGCTTGTCAAGATCCTGGAACGTGCCAGGGAACTGGCTTTAAAGGGTGAATTGCTTTTTGCAACACCTGCGCTGCAGCATTTTTTATCAAACCGCATCAGTGAGGGTGAGTTTTTTGGGCAGGAACTGCACCTGAAACAATTCATGAAGCTGGATGACCAGGATATTTTTGCTTCAATTAAGGTCTGGGAAGATCATCCGGATAGCATTCTAGCCCGTTTATGTACGATGTTAACCGGCAGGAATTTGTATAAAATAGAAATTACAAATCATGCGCCAGAAGAAGGCCGGTTGGAATTGCTTCAGGAAGAAGTGGCTTCAAAGCTTCAAATCAGCTTAAAAGAAGCACGTTATTTTGTTTTTAAAGACGTTATCAGGAACCGCGCTTATAATGCCGGGAGCGGTAATATTAATATATTATTAAAAAATAATAATCTAATTGATATAGCCAAGGCATCCGATTTATCCAACCTGGAGTCCTTAGATAAGACCGTAAAAAAACATATACTGTGCTATCCAAGAATAATTTAGCGTTTTTTAACAAAAGAATTCTATTTTTATTCCGTTTTTAGCTGATGTATATTCGAAAGAAATTTATAAGATAACCCGTAAAGGGTTTATTTGTTCATGTCAATTTAACATTTACCTTTGTAAAATGCAATTTACTGCCAAGCAGATAAGCGAATTATTAAGTGGAACCGTTGTGGGTGATGAAAACGTTCATGTGGCGGAGCTTTCTAAAATAGAAGACGGCAAACCGGGTTCCCTTTGTTTTTTATCCAACCCCAAATATGAAAACTATTTATACTCTACTAACGCCTCTGTCGTCATAGTAGGCATAGATTTCGTTCCATCACAAAAGGTTAAATGTACTTTAATTAAAGTTAAAGATCCATACAGCGCGTTTTCTATTTTGCTGGAGAAATACCAGGAGATCATGAGACAAAGCGCCAATCGTACGGGCGTTGAGCAACCCAGCTTTATTCACCCTACAGCGAAAATTGGTAAAAACGTTTACATCGCAGCTTTCAGTTATATTGCTGAATTTGTAGAGATCGGTGATAATTGCAAAATATTCCCCCAGGTTTTTATCGGAGACCATTCGCGCATCGGAAACGACTGTGTGATTCATCCCGGTGTTAAGCTTTACAACGGGTCGGTTTTGGGTGACCGCATCACCATACACTCCAATACGGTAGTCGGTAGTGATGGCTTTGGCTTTGCCCCGCAGACCGATGGTACTTATACAAAAATTGCACAGATAGGAAATGTAGTCATAGAGGATGATGTAGAAATAGGGTCAAATACTTCTATTGACCGCGCTACCATGGGCTCGACTTTTATCCGTAAAGGCGTAAAGCTGGATAACCTGATTCAGATCGCCCATAATGTGGATGTAGGTTCACATACGGTTGTGGCAGCACAATCCGGAATTTCTGGCAGTACTAAGTTGGGTGGAAATTCTATTATTGGCGGACAAGTGGGTATCGCCGGGCATTTAACTTTAGCCAAAGGCACACAGATTGGTGCTCAGGCCGGCTTAAATTTTAATATTACTGAAGAATATAAACAATGGCATGGTAGTCCGGCCCAGCCTTTAAGAAACTGGATGCGGGCATCGGTCATTTTTAAGCAGCTCCCTCATGTGGAACAGCGGATTGCTAAACTTGAAGCGGCAATTAAAGAATTAACTCTAATTAATAGAACTAAGTAGCATACAAGGAAAAATGAACGTTAAACAAAAAACCATAAAAGCGGAAGTCTCAGTAAGTGGTGTCGGTTTACACACCGGTGCTAATGTGACCTTAACTTTTTGTCCTGCTCCGGAGAATCACGGGTTTAAATTTCAACGAACTGATCTGCCGGGCCAACCGATAGTGGATGCAGATTGTGATAATGTAACCGATACGGCCCGTGGCACGACCATCACTCAAAATGGCGCCAGCGTGAGCACGGTTGAGCATGTGATGGCCTCCTTGGTAGGGATGGACCTGGATAACGTTTTAATGAAGGTTGACGGACCGGAAACGCCTATTATGGATGGCAGTGCCATCCTCTTTGTAGAAGCGCTTGAAAGTGCGGGCCTGGTTTCTCAGGATGTTGACCGTGAATATTTTCAGATCCCGCATAACATTACTTATACCGAAACTGACAGAAAGGTTGAGATCGTAGCAATGCCTTTAGATGATTACAGGTTTACCTGTATGATAGATTATAATTCGCCTGTGTTGGGCAGTCAGCACGCAGGTATTACCAGTATTGCTGAGTTTAAAAAGGAAATTGCTTCCTGCCGTACATTTTGCTTCCTGCATGAACTGGAGTACCAGTTAAAAAACAACCTCATTAAAGGTGGCGATTTAAATAATGCCATCGTAATTGTGGATAAGGAAGTGACGCGTGAGGAGCTCGATCACCTTGCCACCATCTTTAAGCGTCAGGATATTGATGTTGCCCCACAAGGCATTCTCAATAACATGGAGTTGCGCTACCAGAATGAGCCTGCCAGACATAAGCTTTTGGATATGATTGGTGACCTTGCCCTGGTAGGGGTACACTTAAAAGGCCATATCATGGCGGCTCGTCCCGGACATGCGGCTAATATTGCTTTTGCTAAAAAGATCAAAGCGGCAATTAAAAAAGAGAAAAACAAGAAAATACAACATATTTACGATCCAGCGGCAAAACCTCTATATGATGTGATGCAGATCATGGATATTTTACCACACAGACAACCTTTTTTGTTCATTGATAAGATTCTTGAATTAACCAAAACCTATGTAGTTGGTGTGAAGAATGTGACCATGAATGAAGAGTTTTTCAGAGGACATTTTCCGGGTGCACCGGTTTTACCTGGAGTGATCCAGATTGAAGCCATGGCACAAACTGGAGGTGTATTAGTGTTAAGCACAGTCCCTGATCCAAGAAATTACCTTACTTATTTCCTTAAAATAGATAATGTACGATTCCGTGCCCAAGTGTTACCTGGAGATACCATCGTTTTTCGGTGCGATCTAGTTGAACCAATCAGAAGGGGGATTGCTCAAATGAAAGGCGTGGGCATGGTTGGTGAAAAGATAGTGGTGGAAGCAGAAATGATGGCCCAGATTTCAAGAGTAAAAGATAGCGAACGCACCTTATGATTCAACCCTTAGCATATATACACCCCGAGGCCAAAATTGCAGACAACGTAGTAATAGAACCTTTCGCAGTTATACATAAAGATGTAGAAATTGGAGAAGGCACCTGGATTGGATCTAATGTAGTGATCATGGATGGTGCCCGTATTGGCAAGAATTGCCGCATTTTTCCTGGGTCAGTGATTTCAGGTATTCCACAGGATTTAAAGTTTGCAGGCGAAAAAACTACTGCAGAAATTGGCGACAATACAACCATCAGGGAATGTGTTACCATCAATAGGGGTACGAAGGATAGATGGAAAACCGTTATTGGCAGCAATTGCCTCTTACAAGCCTATACACATGTGGCTCACGATTGTGAAGTCGGTGATTACTGTATCTTTTCAAACAGTACCACACTGGCAGGCCATATCACTATTGGTGATTATGTGGTGCTGGCAGGACTGGTCGCTATTCATCAGTTTGTTAAAGTAGGTTCTCACGCTTTCATTACCGGTGGTTCTTTGGTACGTAAAGATGTCCCTCCCTATGTAAAAGCCGCAAGAGAACCGCTTTCTTATGCAGGGATTAACTCTGTTGGGTTAAGAAGAAGAGGTTTCTCTCCTGAAAAGATCAATGAAATCCAGGAGATTTACAGGGTGCTTTTTGTTAGGCATAATAATATATCCAAGGCTTTGGATATTATTGAAGCAGAATTTCAGCCTACAGAAATCCGTGATGAAATTGTTGACTTTATCCGTAACTCCAACCGTGGTGTAATGAAAGGTTACGGCTCGGGAAGCTAAAATTACAATGACAATAGACTTAAAGAGTGCCGGCCGCCGTTTCAACCAGGAGTGGATCTTCAGAGATATCACCTACCAGTTTGTAACGGGGGGTAAATACGCCATTTTGGGGCCAAATGGCTCTGGAAAGTCTACCTTGTTAAGTATGCTCATGGGTAATTTATCGCCTTCTGAAGGCAGTATCTCTTACCACCACGACAAGGTAATTCCTGTCGAGGACTTATACAGATACATTAGTTTTGCAGCGCCTTACCTTGATCTGATCGAGGAATTTACCCTGCAGGAAACCATACAATTCCATTTTAAATTCAAAGCTTTTCATGAGGGCATGAATGCAGATCGTGTTTTGGAGCGCCTTGGCCTCGCCAAATCGCAGGATAAAGCATTAAAATACTTCTCCTCCGGAATGAAACAGCGAACTAAACTTGCGCTCGCTTGTTGTTCAGATACGCCCATTCTTATGCTGGATGAACCCACTTCAAATCTGGATCTTCAGGGCATGAAATGGTACAAAGACCTTATTCATGAATTTACTGAAAACCGCTTAGTCCTGGTCTGTTCAAACCAGGAAGCGGAGTACGGTTTTTGTGAACATTTAATACAGGTCACCGATTATAAATAGGGGGAGCCTTCGCTGACTTTTCTAATTGAAATGTCAAGAATCCGGGGAAATATAGCCTTACAAATATTTTTTTTATTTACTATTGTAGAATCAATTAATTGTCTTTACCTTTGCGGCACGAAATAGGGTCGGAGAGACGGACTCAATTTCAAATAAAAATGGCAAAAGCATCAGAAGTAAAAAGTGGTAATATCCTTCGGTTTAACGGAGAATTAGTACAAGTAGAAGAGTTCCTACATCGTACGCCCGGCAACCTGAGGGCTTTCTACCAGGCAAGGATGAGAAATATCAAGTCCAGCAAATTGGTTGAGTACAGATTCAGAACAGACGAAGAAGTTACGATCTGCAGAGTTGAAACTAACGATTACCAGTACCTGTATGAAGAAGCCGATTTTTTAGTGGTGATGGATAACACCTCTTTTGAGCAGTTTAACATTCCAAAACAATTGTTTGGAGAGTCTTTACGCTTCATAAAAGAAGGAATGAATGTGATCATCGCGTTTGAAAGTGATGAGCCCATTATGGCACAGGCGCCACCACATGTTGAATTAGAAATTACCTACACGGAGCCAGCCGTAAAAGGCGACACTTCTACCAGTGCATTGAAATATGCTACAGTAGAAACCGGAGTAGAAATAAAGGTGCCGATATTTATCAACCAGGGCGATAAGGTTAAAGTTGATACACGTACAGGCGACTATATAGAAAGAGTTAAGTAAGAATTTTCATAGTTTAGTTTTAGGTTTAGGTTGATTGTGGCTTCGGAGTGGTTCCCGAAGCCATCTTTTTTTATCTTTGTTTGTAAATGAACAAAGCAGAAATCAGAAAAGCAGCCATGCAACGCAGAAATGCTTTAAGTCCCCTTCAACTACAGGAACTCAGCCAGCAGCTGTTGACTCAGTTCTCCCGGCTTGACCTGAGCACGGTCAACGTCATTCACCTTTTCCTTCCCATTGAAAAGAAAAAAGAACCCGACACGTATCTTATGATCGACTGGCTGCAGCTCCACCATCCTGCTATTAAAATACTGGTACCCAGGGCCGACTTTAACACGGCGCTAATGACCCATCATGTCTATACCGATAGCAAAGGCCTGGAGAAGAATATTTTCGACATCATGGAGCCTCAAAACGAGCATGCGCACCAAGGCGACATTGATATGGTATTGATCCCTTTGCTGGCATTCGACCAGCATGGCTACCGGGTCGGCTATGGCAAAGGCTTTTATGACCGCTTCCTTCAAGGCATCAGCACGAAGAAAGTCGGATTGTCACTGTTTCCTCCCCTCGCTGAAATAACCGACACAGATGTGCATGATGTAAGGATGGACCTTTGCCTTACCCCAGATAAAATTTATGAATTTGACTGAGCTTTAATAAAGTCTGTAGCCAGGTAAACAAGGGCTTTTGCGGTACTTTGATCGGTACGGCCATCACTTAATGCCACAGCTCCCTCTGCAAGGTGCAAGTACGACAATTTCTTTTTCGTGGTCATCACCATCTTGCGAACGTCGTTCAGCGTAAAGCCTGAAGGCGTAGCCGCACTTGACAACATATTTTCTATGGAATCAAGGTCAATCTCCAGGCCCATACGGTAGTCGAAAGACTTATTGAAATCAGCCCAAACGTCCGTATGATCGCTGGTTTTGACGAGTTCATCAAAATAAATGTAGCTGATGTTATCGCTGCTTTCAATTTTCCTGAGCACCGCCGCATTATTGTAGTTTTCCTGCAAGCCATAAATACCGTAATTTTCCAGATAGCCATCTTTAATGGCATAACTGAAGGCATTGCCGCTATGGCGGGAGCCCGTGCTTCTTAAGTCAGCATGTGCATCAATGTTAATCACATCCACAGCTTTGCCTTTGGCTAATGAAAAACCCTTGATAATGGGATAGGCATTGTTATGGCCTCCGCCAATAACAACCGGCACCTTTCCAGCTGCAATGATGCTGCGGATTACAGGATACACCAGGTCGTCTATTGCGTCAACTTTAGCGCTCAAAGCTGCAAGGCTATCCTCCTGTGGCGGGTCAAATTCGAAATGACCAAGCAAAAGGATCTCCTGACCTGTTAAAAACCCCGTACTCTGAACGTTGACCAGGGTTTTTAAAAAAGGCTCCCAGGTGCCTGCTGTGCCTGCAATACCATGGTTTGCGCGTACACCGTAATCTTCGGGAATGCCTAAAACTACAAACTGAGCATTGCTGTGGGCAATTTCTTCCAGTGAAGTAACGGTCTGCATCTTCTGACCGATTTTTATCTCTCCGTCCCTGATATTGGTGATGGCCAATAACTCCGTATGGGTATACAGTTTAAATCCTTCCATGTCAATACAATAGCCTAATTTAATATATTTTACCGTTGATGATCATCTTTTCCATTTGCGGCTGACCAAAGCTATAGGGCAGGAAAGCCAGTGAAGCGGTGCCGGGCCGGGTAACAAAAAAGTTGGCTCTTTTGCCCTTGGTGATGCTGCCCAGGGTAGCGCCGAGTTCCATGGCTGCGGCACCATTTAAGGTAGCGGCATTGATGGCCTCTTCGGGTAGCATTTTTAGTTTGATGCAGGCCAGGGAGACCACAAAGTTCATGTTCCCCGAGGGCGATGACCCTGGATTATAATCTGAAGCAAGCGCAACAGGTACATTTGCATCAATTAATCCCCTCGCATTGGCGAAAGGCATGTTCAGGTAAAAAGAGCAGGAAGGCAATAAGGTAGCGATGGTGTTCCCGCCTTTTAAACATTCAATAGTGGCATTATCGGTCGCTTCAAGGTGGTCTACGCTTAGCGCATGGTGTTGAACACCGATTTCCACACCGCCGGAAACGGAGAGCTGGTTAGCGTGTATTTTTGGCCTCAGGTTATAGATGGCCGCAGCACTTAAAATCCGATCTGTTTCTGACACAGAGAAAAAACCTTGTTCACAGAAGACATCTATATAATCAGCAAGGCCTTCACCAGCCACCTTTGGCAACATGTCGTGAATGATCAGGTTAATGTATTTTTCATGATCATTTTTATATTCCTGAGGATAAGCATGTGCCGCTAAGAAACTCGCTTTAACGGGTATAGGTGAAGATTCTTTAAGTCTGCGGATCACCCTTAGCATTTTTAATTCACTTGCTGTGGTCAGACCATATCCACTTTTAATCTCTATTGCGCCGGTTCCTTGTTGAATAACATCTTCCAGGCGGACCAGGGCGCTATCGAACAACTCCGTTTCTGTAGCTTGCTGCAGGCTCCGTGCGGAATTTAAAATGCCGCCCCCTGCAGCAGCAATTTCCTCGTAACTTTTCCCTTGAATTTTCATCACAAACTCCTCTTCCCGGGATTTAGCAAAGACCAGGTGTGTATGTGAATCACACCAGGATGGAAATACGGAGCCGCCACGAGCAGAAATCACCTCCAGCGAATTCGGTAGGTCTTCAGGAAGCGCTGTCATCAAGCCGAAGTCCTTGATCAGGCCGTCTTCACAAAGCAGCCAGGCGTTTTTCAAAACCGGAAGCTGCGACAACTCCTGGCCACGTAATAAGGTTACATCGGCAGGATGGGTGCCGGCCAGTAAGCCAATTTCTGTCAGGAGTAATGCAGGCATAGTTAAACGCTTAATTCAAGTAAAACCGGACAATGGTCGGAGTGCACAGCATCAGGTAAAATAGTCACCGTTTTAAGCCTGTCGAGCATAGGTTTTGTGGCAAGCTGGTAATCAATACGCCAGCCCAGGTTCTTGGCTCTTGAATTTGCACGGAAACTCCACCAGGTATAATGGTGCGGATCTTTGTTAAAATGCCTGAAGGTATCAATGAAACCATTGTTAAGAAAGAGCTCCATCCATTCACGTTCTTCAGGTAAAAAACCTGAGGAATTAGCATTAGATTTTGGGTTATGGATATCCATGGCCGTATGGCAAATGTTATAATCTCCGGAGATGATTAAATGAGGCCTTTCCTTGCGGAGTTCATCCACATAACCATCAAAAAACTTCATGAACTCATACTTTTTCACTTGCCTTTCATCACCGCTGGAGCCTGAAGGCATGTAAAGGCTCATCAGGGAAAAATCATCGAAATCAACCCTTATGATTCTACCTTCCTTGTCTATCCATTCTTCGCCACAGCCATATTCAACATGGTTTGGTTTAACTTTACTAAAAATGGCCACCCCACTATAACCTTTTTTTTCTGCAGGGAACCAAAAATGCTGGTAGCCGAGCTGCTCAATCACATTAATGATGTCAGGGATCTGAGAAGGCATTGCCTTTACTTCCTGTAAACAAACCAGGTCAGGGTTAACCCCGTTAAGCCATTCCAGGAAGTTTTTAGTTACCGCTGCGCGGATACCATTGATATTGTAAGATATGATCTTCATGCTTTAGTCAGTTTGTCGTTTTTAGCTTGTTTTGCAAGCGTTTTTTCTAATTTTTTAGCTTCTCTTTTTTTTAGGACGGTTACCACCATTTTTACATCAGTAACAGGGCGGTCACGCGGCCCGGTTTCCATAGCTGCAATTTTATCGATCACCTCCATGCCTTTGATTACCTCACCATAAGCCGTATAATTTCTGTCCAGGTGTGGTGTGCCACCAATGGTTTTGTATACCTCACGATGTGCTGCAGGAATTTTAAAATGAAGGCGATTGGTTTCCAGTGCATCCAGCTGCGCATCGGTCAAAACCTTGCCTTGTACGAGGTAAAACTGGCAGCCGCTGGAGGCTTTAAGTGGATTGTCATCCCGGGCAGCGGCCAGTACGCCTTTTTTATGGAAGATACTGTCGTTAAATTCCGCAGGAATGGTATAACCGACATCGCCTTCACCAAGTTCCTTTCCGCTTTCTGCGTTTTTTGAATCCGGATCTCCGCCCTGGATCATGAAACTTTTAATGACACGGTGAAATATAGTGCCGTTATAAAAGCCCTGTTTAGATAGTTTAACAAAGTTATCGCGGTGTAAAGGGGTTTCATTGTAAAGCTTGATCACACATTCACCCGCGCTGGTGGTAATTCTGACGTATTGATGCTGCGGTTTTTTAGCGATGGTCGTGATGAAAATAAAGGAAAGTAAGCAGGTGAGTAGATATTTCATGGAAACAAATTTAATTAATCTCAACATACAAAATGTATTGTGTTTTTTTAATTAAAATTCTTAATTTTGGTACAGTCATTCAAAACAACCTATATACTGATGAAAACGCGTAATAAAATAGCTATAGGTTTAGGTTTCTTTTACCTGCTTAGCGTAACAGGGGTAGCCCTTAACCTGCATTTTTGCAGTAATGAACTTTCATCTGTCCACTTTACCCAAAAAGCCGATTGTAATACTTACAAACCTGCAAACAACCAACTCCTGGCTAAAAAAGATACCCGTCAAAAAAGCACTACAGCAGAAGCTAAATGCGCCGATGGGCAGGAAACTGCGGCTAAGAAAGATGCCGATGAGCGCTTCAGTGTTGCCTCATTTTTTACACCCGTTATCGGAAAATTCATGGAGTATCTCATGCCCGGCCTATTTTTCAAAATTCAGTATTAAGCACAACCTCTTTCATTAAGATATTCATATACCTGCAAGCTCATAATGTTTTCAATGCCTTAAAATTAAGGTCATTAGTTATCCTATGTCAATGCAGCCCTGGTACCTACGGTGTACCTTTGTATAAATTAAATTTATCTTAATGTCAGATTTATCAGCAATAAAAACCATGTCGGCTACCCTGCCTGTTCAGGAGCAATTGATGCCGGTCCTTTTTATCGGCCACGGCTCTCCGATGAATGGGATAGAAGATAATGAGTTCAGCAGGGAATGGGCGGCGCAGGTGAAGGATATTCCTGAACCTAAGGCTGTCATTGTGGTATCGGCACATTGGTTTACCAAAGGTACCTTTGTAACGGCGATGGATTTTCCGTCTACCATACATGATTTTGGGGGCTTTCCACAAGAATTGTTTGATGTGAAATATCCTGCACCCGGCAATCCGGAATTGGCAGCCCTAACGGCTGGATTAAGCAGAAACACAGACATCCACCTGGATCATGAATGGGGTTTAGATCACGGTGCCTGGACAGTGGTGAGGCACATGTATCCTTTGGCAAATATTCCGGTATTACAGTTGAGTATGGATTACACCAAATCTCCTCGGGAACACTATGACCTTGCAAGAGAGTTATATGCTTTGCGAAGAAAAGGGGTGTTGATTATAGGCAGCGGAAACATGGTGCACAACCTGCGCATGGTGCGCTGGGATATGATGCAGGGTGGCAGTTATGACTGGGCGCAGGAGATCAATGAGCAATTTAAAAACCTGATCCTCAACCATGAACACCAGCCTTTAATCAATTATCAAAACTTAGGCTCAGCGGCCCGACTGGCTATTCCAACACCGGAACATTATCTTCCTATGCTTTACACATTGGGCTTACAGGGTGATCATGAAGAGAGCGTTGTATTTAATGATAAAACCGTGGGTGGCTCGTTAACCATGACGTCTATAAGGGTAGGCTAGGTATATAGTTTTTGTCTATATGGGTATCGAGATTAAGTATCCTTTATTAGCATTCCGGGGTTGCGTTTCAAGACAGATACCTGTATCTTTGTGGAAAGAAAATTAAATAAAAATTATGATAAACATAGGTCAACAATTCCCATCATTCACGAAAACAGCAGTAGTAAGTTTAGAAAAAGGAAAAGAATTTGAAACACTATCTTCAGATTCATTAGTTAATGAAAACAACCAGTGGACCTGTATGTTCTGGTGGCCAAAAGATTTTACTTTCGTTTGTCCTACTGAGATTGCAGAATTCAATAAGCATTATGGCGAATTCCGTGATCGTGACACTACATTAATTGGTGCTTCAACAGATTCAGAATGGGTTCACCTGGCATGGAGAAACAACCACGACGATTTACGTGGTTTGAAATTTCCAATGCTTGCTGACACATCTAAGTCATTAGCTGAAGCTTTAGATATTTTAGAACCAAATGAGAAAGTTGCTTACCGTGCAACCTTCATTATAGATCCTCAGGGAATTGTACGTTGGGTAAGCGTTAACGATTTAAGCGTTGGCCGTAATGTAAACGAAGTAATTAGAATTCTTGATGCTTTACAGACAGATGAGCTTTGCCCATGTAACTGGGAAAAAGGTCAGGAAACGTTAACCGTTTAATTTCCCGTTTTAATTCTAATCCCTGCGAAATGCATTTTTGCAGGGATTTTTTATTCCCTAAAATTTAAATAACATGAGTGAAATAACAGAAAATATACAAGAACTATTAACTATTGCAGGCCTTGATACTGCCTATAGAAATGAGAGTTTAACCCTATTAGAAAAAGGAAACTCGAGATATGTTCGCGATTTGAAATTAAACTTTACCAGTACTTTTACCTCTGCACACTTAACAGAAAAAGAATGTGCTTTGCTGGCTTTAAGTATTGCGGTGAACAACAGCAACAAAGTATTAACTGACTTTTATGAAAGCCTGGCGCTGAAAAAAGAGGCTACAGCAGAAGAAATTGCAGAAGCAGTTGGTTGTGCATCTTTATTAGCCTTAAATAATGTGTTTTATCGTTTCCGTCACTTCACAGGAAAAGAAAAATATACAACAATTCCTGCCCGTGTGCGCATGCAATTGATGAGCAGCCCGGTAACCGGAAAAGAGTTCTTTGAGTTAATGAGTACCGCCGTTTCCGCCGTTAACGGTTGTGAGATGTGTGTTAATGCACATGAGAAATCACTTTTAGCATTGGGTGCAACAGAAGAGCGCGTATTTGATGCGGTAAGAATTGCATCGATTGTTACTTCAGCAGGTAAAGTTCTTTACTAAGAAAAGGTTCAGGACATCTGCATAAAAAAAAACGATACTTACATGGTGTAAGTATCGTTTTTTTATTTAGTTTTTTTATTTTCGGGACCTTATGCAGAGTTCCGCCCTGCATTAACAATTCCGTAAACTGTGCGGATAGCCAGTTTTTCATAGGCTTGCTGCTCTTCAGCTGATGCTGTTTGCAGGTTTTTAAGCGCGTAATGCTGGATAAGTACCAATGGCAGGATGATCTTCTCCCTCACGGCAATTGACCTGCGTTCAACGGGATAGTTTTCCATTAACGCCGATTGATCTGAAAGTTTCAATAACATCGCTTTAGAAAGCTCATACTCATCATTCAGCATTTTCCAGAAAGCACCAAACTCCTGGTCATTTATAAAATGTGCGGTGATGGAAAAGTCTGATTTGCTCATTGACATCATACAGTTGTCAATAATGGTTTTAAAATAACCCGACTTATGGTAGGTTTTCTGCACATTTTCCCAGTTGCCTTTTTCTTCCTGTCTTTTTAATGCGGTACCTACGCCGTAAAATCCGGGAATATTCTGTTTCAGCTGCCCCCAGGAAGTCACAAAGCTAATTGCTCGCAGGTCTTCCAGTTTCAGACGTTGTCCTGAATTACGTTTCACCGGCCTGCTGCTGATGTTAATCTTCGATAGCAGTGTAAGCGGCGAGAATTTCTCCAGGTAACTTAAAAAGAGCGGGTGCTTGCGCAGGGCAAGGAAAGTCTCGTAGCTGTCGCTGGCCATGGCATCCATTAACTCTTTGTTCACAGGATCCAGGAGCACATTATGCTTTTCGCGGATCCCTGCGGTAATACCTGCATTAATCAGCTGCGCCATATTAAATTCGGCACTATCAATAGAGCCATATTGTGAACTGATGGTTTGACCCTGAATGGTCAGTTGTATATTTTCATTGGCAATTTCTTTACCCATGGAAGCATAGAAACGATGCGTTTTACCACCGCCTCGAGCTGGGGGGCCGCCACGGCCATCAAAAAACGCAAGACGGATGTGATGTTCATCGGCTACACTTGTTAAGGCTACTTTAGCGTTAAAAATTGACCAGTTGGCCATTAAATAACCGCCATCCTTGGTGCTGTCAGAGAAACCCAGCATGATGTCCTGCTTGTTGCCTCTATTTGCGAGGTGTTTCTTGTAAAACGGATGGTTATACAGCGTCCTCATGATTTCATCAGCACCTTCAAGGTCATTTACGGTCTCAAACAGCGGTACAAAGTCGATCGTTAAATCATCTTCTTCCCAGCCATTCCATAGAAACAGCTCCATCAACTGAAGGATATCGCTTGCCTGCTGACAATTACTAATGATAAAACGGTGGCAGGCAAGTTCTCCGTTCGATCGTTGTATCCCTTTTACTTCGGCAATGGTCTGCAGGGTATCGTTGATCAGCTGATCAGCTTGCTCTGGGTAAATTACCTTTGCGCTTTTAAAAGATAGAAGCTTAATTTTCTCTTCCTCTGGCAGGCTATCATATTCATCAGGGAACAGGGAAATGATGGGTTTACTTTGACGGCAGAAAGCATGCACATCCCGTAACACACGACTGTCCTGTCTGATGTCTAAGGAGGCGAAGTGACAGCCAAATAAATTAACTTTTCGGATCAGGTCGTCTACCAGGTCTGCAAAAAGACCATCATGATCGGCCAGCAACGTATTTTTGATCTCGTTTAAATTTTCAATCAAGGTATCGGCAATATATTCAGGTTTCGAATTGGTATCGAAGGCATTTTTGTAAAGCACATCCTGAACAACAGCAATGGTGTCTTCTACACCCCTGAAGGTAATGCGGCGCTTAATATTTCTAAAATCGCGGTAATAACAACGGAACAAAATCTGGCGCAGCATTTTTGCAACCTGTATGGTGTCCTCTGTATGCACATTCGGATTACCATCTCTGTCGCCACCCGGCCAGAAGCCCAGTTCGATAATCTTTTTTGACTCCAGCTCAAACTCATTTAAGTTCTGGTCTACCTCTGCCTGAATTTGTGCAGCAGCAAAATAAAATACATTCTCCAGGTACCAGGCAAGGCTCAGCGCTTCATCAACCGGGGTTGGTGATTTCTTATTGAAGAAAGGCGTCTTTCCTAATTGCTGTAAAAGCTCATTGATACTGGTGATGTCGTTTGTTTTTAACGCAGCAGTAAGGTCTGTGATGATAGAAAGCACACTGCCGGGATAAAACTGCGTAGGGTGAGCAGTTAAAACCAAACGTAAAGAAAAATCAGCGATCAGGTCCTTGATTTTAATCCCCAGTTCTTCATTATCTACCCCTTTAGAAAGATAGGAGTGAAGCGAACTTTGGTCATCCATGGTGTTCAGCTTATTGAAGGAAGCATCCTCCACTGCATCAAAGAGCACTACCTGGCGTTCAATATATTGGATAAAGCGGAAAAGTAAATCTATGACATCCTTATCGCTATAATCCTGGGCATATTTCTCAAAAAATGTGCTTATAATTTGTCCTGAGGTCTCACGGGCCTTTACACCTTCTTCGCAATGTTTGATAAAAAGTGGCAATAATGTTCCTGTATCTTTGACCTTATAAAAGGGCAGGGTTAGGAATAAACTATTATACAATTCGAATCTGGAAACGACTTCATTATTAAAGATCGCTTCTTTTTGTCCGGTAGCTTTTAGTTTGTGGTTCATGTTAACGGCTATTATTTTGCGCTTAATCTAAGAAAAATGATTTACATAAGGATTATTTGATTCCTAAAATTTGGAATAATGTAAAAAATCTTTAACTTGCTATTCATTAAGGTTAAACAAATTCATCAAACTAAACCGTTGTATTTTGTTGATGCGTTAAGACAAAATACAGTAAACAACCACATTTTTGATTTCAAAAGAAGGCCGCAGCACTGATCGTGATGCGGCCTTCTTTTTTGCGCCTGGGTGATCAGTAATATGGATCACTCGTGGGCAGGTTACCATGTGTCCGCACTCCCTGCAGTAAGTGCAGGGTGAGCGCACGGTTTGTTCGGCAACACGTGGACTGACTGTGCACTCATGGTGGACTCACTGTGGACTCACCCTAATTTGTCACTTAATGCTTTACCGGTACTTCTAATTTTAAAATAATTCAATACCTTTGACACATAACAATTTGAATAAAATGATTAACGAAGAAAATAACACAAGTTTTGATTGGGTTTATTATGTTTTAGGCCTGTTTTTTGGAATCCTGACAGCAGCTATCACAACAGGTAGTTTTGGAAAATCCTTGTTAGGTGGAATCATTGGTCTTATCATCTCCGCATTATTCCTGCATAAAATTGTAAAAGGACGTAAATACTAATTATATTTAGGTTGCCGCTCGTCTGCATGCCAGTTGCATGATTTAAAAATGATGAAAGCATAGCCTTAATAAAACCTTTGATCGCTTCAAAAACCATTTAAAAACAAATGTAAGCCCATGAAAAAATTAAGTTTGTTTGTTCTGTTCGCTTTTTTCGGCCTGGCCGTAAACGCTCAGGAAGTTAAATTTGCTAACGTAGATAAGAGCCCTTTAGATGTGGCTTATTTCCCTTTAAGAGCAACGCAGGTTAAGGCTGGCGATAACACCATGCCGGTAATGAAAGTCACCTATTCGAGGCCTTCCAAAAACGGGCGTGAAATTTATGGTGCTTTAATTCCTTATGGCAAAGTTGACCGCCTGGGAGCGAATGAAAGTACAGAAATTAAGTTTTTCAAACCAGTAACTATTGGCAAGAAAACCATTAAACCTGGAAGCTACAGTTTATTTGCTATTCCTAATAAAGATAGCTGGACCCTGATTCTTAACACACAAACCGACAGATGGGGTGCTTATACTTATGACCAGGCTAAAGATGTTGTGCGTGTTGATGTGCCTGTAAAGCCATTGCCAAATGTGGTAGAAGCTTTATCAATGACTTTTGTTCCGCAAAGCAATGGTGCCAACCTTGTGATTGGCTGGGATAAAACAGCTGTAGAATTACCTGTACAATTTAAATAGATAAAACATGATAGTAGAAGCCCGGTGATGTAATCGCCGGGCTTTTACGTTTTTAGGCTTTTTTGCTCCTGTATAAGCGATCCAAATAGAGCAGGGCTAATAAGATATCAACAAAGAAGAATATTTGCAGTGTGAGCGGGCTAACAAACTGTTTCACATCGATGCTGAAATTAAAGGTTGGCAAGGATAAGGATGGCAAGGATAGGGCTGGAAAATTAGTGTGGGCGATGGCAAACCAGCTTACAGAGACAATGGCCACCAGGAATATTGCCGTTAAGCTATAGATGATGCGTTTATCAACCTTAGTTTTTAAAGCCGAGGGGGGCATCTCCAGGTTTACTTTATCCATGGTGTTCCTGGTAAAAGACATGGAAGGCTCCTCCAGTTCAACTGTAGCCATTAAGTGGTGCAATTCCAGCATTTCTACATATACGGTTGCATAGGCATTGTCATCGGCTATTTTTTTGGCTATAGCCTCCCGATCTTTGCCGCTGAGTTCACCGTCAATATATTCCCAGATTTGTTCTTCTATAGTCTTCATAACAACTCCTTTACTTCTTCTTTTAACAAATATTCCAATTTTTCTTTTAACCTGAGCCTCGCCCGGTGTAACTTCACCTTTACTGTATTACTTTCCATGTTCAGTACCTGTGCAATTTCATCAAGGCTTTGTTCTGACTGGTAGAAAAGCGTGATGATGGTGGCATCATCAGGAAGCAACTGTGAAATGGCCAGGTTGAGGTAGGCATATTTAGATTTTTTCTCTACATCATTGGCCTGGTAGCTTGAAATGTGGTTTTCCAATTGCAGCTGGTTCTCCTCCTCATCAATGGAATAGGTGGCTATCCTTTTTCTTCTTAAAAAAGACATGGCCGTGGTATAGGTGATGGTATATAGCCAGGTGCTGAATTTAGAGGTGTTTTTAAAGGTGCCTAATGAGCGGTAGGCCTTCACAAAACAGTCCTGCGCGATTTCCTCTGCATCTTCCCGGTTCTTCGCAAACTTCATGGCCATCGTAAACACAAAGCGTTTATGGCGGTTGACCAGCTCGGCATAAGCGGCGCTGTTCCCGTTAAGGACTGCTGTGATTAAAGCCTGGTCTGTTTGCTGCTGCATTGCTTTAAGACTCCTGTTTCCCAACTTCGGTTACAGTAATTTAGTAATATTTTTAGAGATTTTTAATAACCTAAGCCTGCGAAAAATTATGGGGAAAATAAGTGCGGGCCTTACTGCGCGGCATTTCCAGGAAGCTTAATTCGTTACAAACAAAAAAGCCGGGGCTTCATTTTAAATTAGCCTAATTATTGGAGCGCTTTAAGTATTGGTATACCCAAATCTAAAAGCCCTGCAATAATCAGCGTTTCGCGGTTCTTGTTTTTGTTGACCTATTGAAGCGAGCCTTAAATTTGCGGCTGCTTGTCGAGCCATTTTTTCTCAATTGCATAAGAGATGATCAGGCCAAGGCCACCGAAAATGCTTAAACAGCCAAAATATACGGCTACACTTTGCTCTTCCCTTAAATGCGTGTTAACTGTGGTAAATAAGGCAATAAGGAGGCCTATACCTAATCCGACTAATAAAAGGCCGAACTTTAAGCTTAAAAACGGCTTAGGTGCTGCTACCCTCATTTTTGGAATACCTGGATCGATGCCACGTTCTATCATGGCCATTTTTTCTTTGTTCACCATGTAGCGGATGCCAAATACCATCGCTGTAGCACAGATAATTAAAAAGATAAATACTATTTCCGGTCCCATTTTCTTGTGTTTTAATTGTTAATTAAGCGGTTAATTATTTTTATAACCGGTATGACGACGCTTTTTTAAAACAGGTTACAGGGGATTCAAAAATATTTCTGTCAAAAAATAGGATCTTATAAGGGTTTAGGCAGAACCGCCACCGTTAAACGACTTATGCAGCTCAACTTTCCTTTATCTGTATAAATTTTAATTTCCCATACATGCGTCTTCGATCCGATATGGATGGCTTTGCAAACGCCTGTCACTAAACCATTTTTAACAGGGCGCAAATGATTGGCATTCACTTCTTGTCCCACGGCGATATACTTTTCAGGATCTACACAAAGGTAGGAAGCGATGCTGCCCAGGGTTTCTGCCAGCACCACTGAGGCACCACCATGTAAAATGCCTGCTGGCTGATGGGTCCTTTCGTCGACAGGCATAGTTCCCTCGATGAAATCATCCCCAAAGGCTGTAAATTTGATGTCCAGCAATGCGCCGATATGGTTTTTAGGGCGATTGTTAATTTGATCTAACGTAAATTCCTTGAACCAGATCATGTGTAACGTTCTTTAATAATACGGGTATGGTGTATAATATGCCCGGCAATGATAAACAGCAGTGCACGCACGGTCACGTACCTTGAAGAGGCTAATCCACCGCGGTTGAGGTCGGCTTCGTCCAAAGACTTGAAAAGGTATAAATTTGCTTTGCGCAACAGGGTAAACTCATCCTCAAAACTCAAGAGGCTTCGCTCAGCGAAATGTGCTGTTTTCACATAATCATCCTCTTCAAAACCCGGAAGACCGCTGCTTTCGCCCCTGGCAAAAGAAAGCAGGCGGAAACATAAAATCCGCTCGGTGTCAATGATATGCCCTACCAGTTCTTTGATGGTCCATTTTCCCGGTGCATAGGCATAATCAGCCTTTTCAATAAAATTCTCCAGAAATTGAGGGAACTCCAGTGCTTGTCGTTCCAATACCGCAATAACATCCTCTTCTTCCACGAGATCGATGTATTGCCCGCCCCAGTTAGGGTACTCGTTAGGTTGTGGTCGGTTCATAAGTGATACTGCTTTTTAAAATAATACGGAAGGTTGTACCCCTCCCTAATTCTGAATCCTTAACAAATATCTCGCCGCTATGGTAATTTTCAACAATACGGCGGGTAAGGGATAAACCCAGGCCCCAGCCTCTTTTCCTGGTCGTATAACCCGGCTGGAACACCGCATCAAACTTCGACCGCTGTATTCCTTTTCCGGTATCTGTGACATCTATAAAGACTTCTTCCTTCGCCAGGTTCTCAATGATATTTACGGTGATGCTCCCCTCATTGGAGATGGCATTGGCCGCATTTTTCAAGAGATTCTCAATTACCCAGTCAAACAAGGGCACATTGAGCATGGCTCTTACCTGTTCATCCCCAGTAATATTAAAGATAATTTTATCTGAGGTCCTTACTTTAAAGTAATTTATGAAATTATTGATCACTAAAAAAACCACATGATCTTCCAGTACTGGTTTAGATCCTATTTTTGAAAAGCGATCGGTGATGACCTCCAGTCTTTTGATGTCGTTCTCCATTTCTGCAATCAAGGGATCATCTTCGGCATTAAACCGTGATTTCATGAGTTCTACCCAGGCCATTAAAGAAGAAATAGGGGTGCCGAGCTGGTGGGCCGTTTCTTTGGCCATACCTACCCATACCTGGTCCTGTTCAGATTTACGCGCCGAGCTGAAAGCAACATAGGCAGTAATCAGGAACAGGGCAATCACACCCAGCTGGATATAAGGGAAGTAACGGAGTTGGGTGAGGGTGGATGAATCTTTATAGTAAACCAGCATTTGTGTGCCCATATAGTTAATAGGCAAGGGGTCATGCTGCTTTTTCATCCGCCTGAGTTCCCGTTGAAAGTATGCAGGATCGTAGGTTGCTTTGGAAGTCGCGTTCTCGTAATTGGTTTTTGTGCTGTCCAGACGCAGGTAAGTTTGAATAACAGTACCGGTGGTATCCGTTAAAATTACCGGTACAGTACTACTTACTGTAATCATATTCAGGACATCCTGATACAACGCATCATCAAAGATCTGTGAAGACTTTTCGGTTCCTTTTACCCAAAGTTCAAACTGAATGCGTTCTTCCTTTTCCATCTTTTTAACAAAGAAGTCGGTGTAAAATACAGATGCGGTACCAATGACCATTGCGAAAACAAGTAAGAATAATTTCCAGCGACGTTTTTTTTCGTAAGGGTTCATATATATGTTCCGCCAAATTACTAAATACCATTCAATAACGCATCAATAGAACGGTAACCCTGTAAAAAATATATATTTGTAACAAGATTATGGAAAAGAAAGTAAGAGTAAGGTTTGCTCCAAGTCCCACTGGTGGGCTACATTTAGGGGGTGTGCGCACTGCGCTGTTCAACTATTTATTTGCCAAACAACACAACGGCACTTTTATTTTAAGGGTAGAAGATACAGATCAGACCCGGTTTGTACCGGGTGCTGAAGAATATATTGTCTCCTGTTTGGAATGGTGCGGCCTTTCGCCCGATGAAAGTCCGCAGAAAGGGGGGGATTTCGGTCCTTACCGTCAAAGTGAGCGCAAGGCGACTTACAGGCAATATGCAGATCAGCTTATAGCGGACGGGTATGCTTACTACGCCTTTGATACGCCTGAAGAGCTGGATGCTAAGCGTAAAGAACAACCTAATTTTTTATACGGGCAAGCGAGCAGACTGCAAATGCGCAATTCACTTACTTTGCCTGCTGCAGAAGTTGCATCACTATTAGAAAATAACACTCCTTATGTTGTCCGCATAAAAATTCCTGAAAATGAGCAGGTTTCTTTCATCGACATGATCAGGGGCCATGTTGCTTTTGATACCAACCTGGTGGATGATAAAGTCTTGTTAAAAGCAGATGGAATGCCTACTTATCATTTAGCAGTAGTTGCTGATGACCATGCCATGGAAATCAGTCACATTTTCAGGGGCGAAGAGTGGCTGCCTTCGGCACCGATTCACATCCTGTTGTGGCGTTATTTAGGCTGGGAAGATGAAATGCCGCATTGGGTGCATTTGCCATTGATATTAAAACCGGATGGCAATGGCAAACTGAGTAAACGTGATGGCGACCGTTTGGGTTTCCCAGTTTATGCACAAAACTGGACTGACCCTAAAACCGGCGATTTGACCCATGGTTTCAAGGAGCTGGGTTTCATCCCTGAAGCTTTTGTGAATTTATTGGCTATGCTGGGCTGGAATGATGGTACAGATAAGGAAATTTTTACCATGGAAGAATTGATCAGCAGTTTCTCTGTGGAAAGAATCAGTAAGGCCGGTGCTAAGTTTGATTTCGAGAAAGCAAAATGGTATAACCATGAATGGATCAAGAATTCTACAGCCGCCGCTTTAACGCCCTACGTGAAAGAACTATTCGCAGATAAAGGCATAGAATTTGATCAACATACCAATTTAGAAAAAGTAATAGATTTAGTAAAAGATCGTTGCAATTTAATAACAGATTTTATCACACAAAGTGCTTACTTTTTTGTTTCTCCAAAGGAGTATGACCTGGCAGCAGTAAAGCCAAAGTGGAATGAACAAAAGGCTGCGTTTTTTAAGGCTTTTATTCCGGTTTTGAATGACGGTTTGTCGGCAGCAGAACTGGAAGAGCAATTTAAAGCTTTGGCACAATCTCATCAGCTTAAACCTGGTGAATTGATGTTACCTTTCAGGATCATGCTTGTCGGTGGAAAATTTGGCCCGGGTGTTTTTGATATCACACAATTATTGGGTGCTGAAGAAACTACCAAAAGAATAAATGAAGCGATTTTAACATTTAATTAATAATCATTATGCAATGGTTCGGTAAAGGAAGTGGTAATATAGAAGACAGAAGAGGCATGAGTGGCGGTAAAGCCCTTGGTGGCGGTGTGGGTATTATTGTCGTGATTCTGGGTCTCCTTTTTGGGAAAGACCTCACCGGACTTGTCGGACAAATGCCTGCGGCTAATCAACAGGAAGTGCAGACGGGTAGTCCGACGGATGAAGCTGGCAGATTTGTGGATGGCGTACTGGAATCTTCTAACCAGGTTTGGGAGAAGCAATTTCAGGCCATGAACAGTACCTACGAAAAACCTGTGCTGGTGTTATTCGAAGGTAATGTGCAGTCTGCCTGCGGCAGTGCCAGCGCTGCTGTAGGACCTTTTTACTGCCCCGGTGACAACAAGGTCTACATCGACCTTAGTTTTTATCAGGAGCTAAAGAACAGGTTTGGTGCAGCCGGCGATTTTGCACAGGCTTATGTCATAGCGCATGAGGTGGGGCACCATGTACAGAACCTTTTGGGTATTACTGAAAAAATGGACCGTTACCGAAGTCAGCTGAGCGAGAAAGAATACAATAAACTTTCCGTAAAGCTGGAGCTTCAGGCAGATTTCTTTGCCGGTGTATGGGCACATGATGCACAAAACCTGAAAGATTTCAAATTGGAAGAAGGTGATATTGAGGAAGCCCTGAATGCTGCCAATGCCATAGGCGATGATAAGCTGCAGCAACAAACACAGGGAGAGGTTGTGCCCGATGCATTTACGCACGGTACCTCTGCTCAACGCATGCACTGGTTCAAGAAAGGCTTTGAAACCGGTGATATGAAACAAGGAGATACCTTTAATTCCAGCGAACTATAAGACAATTAATTTTTACCTGCTTAAAAGAATAATGATCCTAATTGTAGATGACACTCCCGAAAACCTGATTTCACTAAAGAAAGTTCTTGAAGCACATAATTTTGAAGTTGATACCGCCTCCTCTGGAGAAGAGGCGCTTAAAAAGGTTCTTAAAAATGAATATGTATTAATCATCCTTGACGTTCAAATGCCTGGCATGGATGGCTTTGAGGTGGCGGAGGCCATCTCTGGTTATAGTAAAGCCAGGGAAACGGCCATCATATTTCTGTCTGCGGTAAATACTGAATTAAGTTTCATCACCAAGGGGTATTCTTCCGGTGGTCTTGATTATATCACCAAGCCCGTGGATATGGGGATTTTACTACTTAAAGTGAAAACTTTTTACCGGATCTATGAGCAAAGCCGTAAACTGATCGATGTACAGAAGGCCCTTTTGCATGAAATAGAAATCCGGAAAAAGGCGGAAAACAAAAAAGATGAGTTTATCAGTATTGCCAGTCATGAGTTAAAAACCCCTTTAACCAGTGTAAAGGGCTATGTGCAATTACTGGAACGAAGTATAGATAAAGGCGATCTGCCTACAGTGAAGCGGCATTTGCAAAAAGCCCAGGTACAACTTGAGAAGTTAAACGACCTGATTGCCGACCTCCTTGATATTTCTAAAGTGGAGAGTGGAAAGCTAGAGTTTAACCAGAAAAACTTTTTCATAGATGAGCTGCTGGACAATGTGATGGAAATCATACAGCAGTCTAATCCTGATTTTAAAATCATTAAAAACGGTTCAATACTCCTTCCTGTTTATGGGGATGAAACGCGCATTGAGCAGGTAATCATCAACTTTTTAACCAACGCCATTAAATATTCTCCAGGCACTCAAGAAATCACGATCAACTTACGCAGGGAAGAGGAGCGGATTTATGTGGGCGTGAGGGATTATGGAATTGGCATAGATGAATGCCAGCAGAAAAATGTGTTCGAGAAGTTCTTTAGGGTAGAAGAAACCGCTATACAATTCCAGGGATTAGGGATAGGGCTATATATTTCAGCGGAGATTATTCAAAGGCATGGTGGTGAAATTGGTGTCAAAAGTAAAATCGGTGAGGGATCTGAGTTCTATTTTTACCTGCCTCTATTGGCCGGTCCCGAAAACAATAATTAAGTCATATGCAGAAAAGTAGAAGCATGAAGAACAACCTTAGAATGGGTTTAGGGCTATCCTTGTTGGTCCTTTTCACGAGTTCTCTGGCGTCATGGGTTAGCATCAACAACCTGATTAAAAGTTCTGATCTCGTTGCCAGGAGCAATGAAATTATTTCCAAATTAGATGATATAATTGCTGCGGTGAAAGATGCAGAAACAGGTCAAAGGGGCTTTTTGCTCACTGGTGAGGATGTTTTTTTGGAACCCTATTCCGGTGCAAGGCAAAGGGCCATTACCAGACTGAATGAAGTTGCTGCCAGAACGCAGGGCAACAGCATCTACCAGACGAATATTAAGCAACTTGACGAAATCATCAAGGGTAGGTTAAATACGCTTGATAATAATTTAATGATCAAGCGTCGGGGTGGTAATGTTACTGTCAATCAGCTTTTGCTCGGTAAAGAATCAATGGACCAGTCCAGGGCATTGATAGAAACCATGAAGAATGAGGAAAAGCGGTTGTTGACTCAACAAACTGATGACTTAAACCGAATGGCAGGTTATACACCTAACCTCATTCTGCTGGCGGCTTTTCTTGCCGTCATGATCACCTTGTTCTTTTACCGCAAAGTATCTTCAGATTTCACAGAACGTATGAAGCTTCAGCTGGAGCTGCAGGAAAAAAATGAGGAGATGGATTCGCGGATCCAGGTGATCCAGGAGCTTGCAAGCCAAATTTCGAAAGGAAATTACCAGATCAGGTTGGATCAGCAGGAAAAGGATAACCTGGGGAGCCTTGCGGCTCATTTAAATGCCATGGCCGAGTCGCTTCAATATTCTTTTTCGTTATTGGCGGATAAAGAATGGCTGCAGGCCAGTATTGCAGGTTTAAACGACAAGATGGTTGGGGAGAAGAGTGTTGATGAACTGGCAACAGAAATACTTGCTTTCAATATTGAACGCACCGGAAGCCATGTTGGAGCCATCTATTTACTGGAGAACAAGGATCTTGTGCTAAGAGCAGGTTATGCGCTCGACAAAGAGCACATTAAAGAAGTGCTGCAAATTGGCGAAGGCATTGTGGGGCAGGCTGCTTTATCGGGTAAACAAATCTTGCTGAATGATATTCCCGATGCTGAACTTACCGTTAGCTATGTATCAGGCCAAACGAGGCCAAAAAATATCGTTGTGGTTCCTATCATCAGGGATACCATGTTGGTTGGTGTGATGGAGTTGGGCATGCTGAACATTTACACGCCCTTACATCTGGAGTATTTCAAGAATATAGGGCAAAATATTGGCATAGCTATTCATGTTGCTCAAAACAGGAAAAGATTACAGGACTTTTTAGAAGAAACGCAGGCACAGACCGAAGAGCTGCAAGCACAGCAAAGCGAACTGGAAGGGCTGAATGCTGAACTCGAAGTTCAGGCGCAAAAAATACAAACTTCTGAAGAGGAATTGCGGGTGCAGCAGGAAGAATTGCTGCAAAGTAACCAGGAACTGGAAGAAAGAACGAGCTTGCTGGAAGAAAGAAATCAGCTGATCCAGGAACGTAATATACAAATACAGGAAAAAGCCCACCAGCTGGAACAAAGTACCAGGTACAAATCCGAATTCCTGGCCAATATGTCGCATGAATTGCGTACCCCTTTGAATTCCATCTTGTTGCTGTCTAAACTCATGTCTGAAAATAAAGACCTTGACCATGAATATATTGAATATGCAGAGGTGATACAAAGCTCCGGACAAGGGTTATTGGGCTTAATTGACGAGATTCTTGATCTTTCGAAAATTGAGGCCGGCAAGATGAAACTGGAGTTCGAAGATGTCAGCCTTCCGGAAATTGCTACGGATCTGCGATCATTATTTATGCCTTTGGCAAAGAATAAAAACCTGGAATTGGTGGTCGATATGGAGCCGGGCATAAATAAAGTGCATACAGATAAAATGAGGTTGGAACAGATTCTTAAAAACCTGCTTTCCAACGCGATAAAATTTACATCCCAGGGTAAGGTGGCACTGACCATTACCAAAGACGACGAAAAGGAAGTCGTGTTTTTTAAAGTTACCGATACGGGGATCGGGATTCCTAAAGACAAGCAAAGCCTTGTTTTTGAGGCCTTTCAACAGGCAGATGGCTCCACTAAACGTCGTTTTGGAGGCACCGGACTGGGGCTTTCCATCAGCAGGGAACTCGCTAAGCTTCTTGGGGGGGAAATTGCATTGACCAGTAAAGAGGATGTGGGCAGTGAGTTTACTTTTGCCTTATCGTTATCAGGCAATAACCATGAAACAAATAAGGCGGTAGTTCCCTATATCACCAAACCTTCCTATATAGAAACCATTCCGGAAATTCTTCCTGAGCGGTTTACAGTAGATAAAATCCCTCAGGAACTGGAAGACGACAGGCACGAGATCTTGCCTAGTGACAGGGTGATTTTGATTATTGAAGACGATACCGCTTTTGCTAAAACGCTGCTCAATTTCACCCGTAAACGTAACTATAAGGGGATTGTGGCTGTAAGGGGTGATGTAGGTATTGAAATGGCTAATTATTTCCGGCCACTGGCTATTTTACTGGATATTCAGCTTCCGGTTAAAGATGGCTGGCAGGTGATGGAAGAACTTAAGGCAAACCCTTTAACAAGGTCTATTCCTGTGCATATCATGTCATCACTGGAAGTCAAAAGAGAAAGCCTGCTCAAAGGGGCCGTAGATTTTATTAATAAGCCGGTGGCCCTGGAGCACATGAAGCAGATCTTCCAGAAATTGGAACATGCCTTAAGCAAACATCCCAAAAAGGTGCTGATTGTGGAAGAGAACAGGCAGCATGCCGAGGCTTTAAGTTATTTCCTGAGTAATTATAACATACAGACCCAGGTGGTCAATAATGTGCTGCAAAGTATTGACGCCTTGAAGCAGCGCGAGGTGGACTGTGTGATCCTTGATATGGGTATCCCGGATAAAAACGCATATGAGACGCTGGAAACCATTAAAAAAAGCGAGGGACTGGAGAACATTCCGATCATTATATTTACCGGCAAGAACCTCTCTAAAGGGGAAGAAACAAGGATCAAACAATACGCTGATTCCATTGTTGTAAAAACCGCGCATTCCTACCAGCGGATATTAGATGAAGCGGGACTTTTTCTGCACCTGGTGGAAGCAAAGGAAGATGTCAACACCCGGAAGCCTTTAACTGAAAAGCTTGGGGGCTTATATGAGGTGCTGAACAATAAAACGGTTTTGATTGCTGATGATGATGTTCGTAACATCTTCTCACTAACCAAAGCTTTGGAGATGCACCAAATGAAGGTGCTGGCTGCCACTGATGGGAAGGAGGCTTTACAGATCCTGAAAGAAAATCCATTGGTGGATATTGTTTTAATGGATATGATGATGCCGGAGATGGACGGCTATGAAAGCACAAAAGAGATCAGAAGAATTCCTGCCTATAAGAATTTACCGGTGCTGGCTGTTACAGCCAAGGCCATGATGGGCGACAGAGAAAAATGCATCGCTGCGGGAGCTTCGGACTATATCTCCAAACCTGTAGATATTGACCAGCTCATTTCGTTGCTGCGTGTATGGTTATATGATAAAGTATAAAAATAAGACCTTGTTTAATTTATGGGTGATACGAAGAAGATATTAATTGTAGATGATGATAACCGTAATATCTTTGCTTTAAGGGCAGTGCTAAAGGCTAAGGGGTATCAGTGTTTATCGGCTCCTTTCGCCGAAGAAGGTTTTCAGCTATTGAAACAGCACCCCGAAATTGCGGTGGTGTTGATGGATATGATGATGCCGGGTATGGATGGTTATGAGGCTATTGCTAAAATGAAAGAAACCCCGGCTTTTAAGGATATACCCGTGATTGCTGTAACTGCACAGGCTATGGTTGGTGACCGCGAACGCTGTCTTGAGGCAGGGGCTCAGGGCTATGTTTCTAAGCCTATAAATGTAGATAAGCTCATGGAATTACTAACGCAATACATTTAATCAAGGTTGGAGACGCAGGTAATCAGCAATGAACAGATTGAGGTCTTATTAGCAGACCTGCTGGAGAATTATGGCTATGATTTTACCGGTTATTCAAGGGCATCTCTTAAAAGAAGGGTCACCCGCTTGTACGGCCTGGACAAAATTCCAGGATTTACGGAGTTCAGGTATAAAATTCTGAACGATGGTTTTTATTTTAAACGGTTTGTGGAACAAATTACCGTTAATGTGACAGAGATGTTCAGAGATCCTGGCTTCTTTAAAACACTAAGGGAGGAAGTTCTACCGCGGCTGGGGACTTATCCTTTTATCAGGATATGGATAGCTGGCTGCTCTACCGGTGAAGAGGCTTATTCTATTAGCATTTTATTGAAAGAGCTTAATTTGCTGGGCAAGTCTTTGATATATGCTACTGATTTAAATCCTGCGGTTTTAGAGAAGGCAAGTTTGGGTATGTTTCCCTTAAGTTATATGAAACAATACTCTGAAAACTACATCGCCTCAGGAGGGACCCAGGATTTTTCCACGTATTATACAGCGAAGTACTCCCTTGCCAAGTTTGACGATGAACTGAGAAGTAAAATGATCTTTTCTACACATAACCTGGTTTCAGATAATTCTTTCAATGAGTTTCAACTTATTTTATGCAGAAATGTGTTAATTTATTTTGACCGGGATTTACAGTATAAGGTGTTGGAATTGTTTGATGACAGCCTGGAAGAACTTGGATATATGGCATTGGGTACAAAGGAAACCATAGATTTTTCGCAGATAGTAAAAAAATATAAAAGATTGCCGGGAGATAAAATCTGGCGCAAAATTGTTTAATATGTTAATATGTCGAAATGTGAAGCTTTAATAATTGGTGGTTCTGCCGGTAGTTTAGATGTACTGCTAAAGATGCTGCCTGCTATTGATACGCAGCTCAGCTTCCCCATCATTATTGTCATTCACCGTAAAACGGGCTCAGATTCGCTGCTGCCGGAGTTATTATCGGGGCGTACACGCTTGAGGGTGAAGGAAGCTGAAGAAAAGGAAAAAGTTGTGCCGGGAACTATTTATATTGCGCCCTCTGATTATCACCTGCTAGTGGAACTTGATCATACCATATCATTGGATTACTCGGAGAAAATTAACTTTTCCCGGCCGGCGATAGATGCTACCTTTCAAACTGGTGCAGAAGTTTACAAAGATCGGCTCGCTTGCCTGTTGCTTTCAGGCTCCAATGCAGATGGCGTGAATGGCTTAAAAACCGTAAAACGATATGGAGGCAAGGTGCTTATTCAAAACCCGGAGAATGCCCAGGTCGCCTTTATGCCAGCGCAGGCTATATTGCATGTTGAACCTGATTTTATTTTAAATGCTGAAGATATGGCAGAATTTATAAATTTGTTGTCAAAACCCTAATTAATACCCTATGAAGAAAGTGTTTATTTTCGATGATAATACCGATATACTTGAATTATGCACCATAATTTTAGAGGATGCGGGGTATGAAATTAAAACGTCTTCAACTTCCAATGATATCATAAGCCAGGTTAATGCTTATACACCTGATATTATTTTCATGGATAACTGGCTTCCGGATGTAGGTGGTATCGATGCGACCAAAGCACTTAAAAATAACGAAGATTTAAAACATATCCCTGTGATCTATTTCTCTGCCAATAATGACGTGAAGTCCCTGGCTGAACAGGCAGGAGCAGATGGTTACCTCTCCAAGCCATTTGATATCCTTGAACTGGAGGCTATGGTAAGTAAACACCTGCTTTAATACTATTGTTAAACGCTATTTAACCTTATTTGACGCCTAAAACGTCAGCACCCTGTTCAAAAACAATATCAACAGGGATGCCTTTGCTGCTTAACCTGTCGAGGTCTTTTTGAAGCGCTGCAGGAATAACAGCGTTCTCTTGTTGTACTTTCACCACCGCGTTATAATCTCCATTACCCTGTAAGGTGATAATGAGGTTGCTTAGTTCGTTCATGGCTACAGCAAACTTATCATAATCTACTTTGTAGGTTCCCGCATCCGTTCTAATGAAAGCGCCTTTTTCTTTAAAGAAGTTAAAACATTGCATATTGGCCTTACCGTGTGCACTGGCTGCCCCAAAGCGAACCGAGCGTAGGATACCTGCCATGAAGGTGGTGTAATATTCCTTGATATCGCCGGTTAACTCCCCTTTCTTCAGGAGGTCGGTAACCATATAAAGGCCTAATACATCTGCTTTTCCTTCTTCAAGCCAGGAATATTGTTCTTTAAGTGCTTCTTTAACAAAGCCTTTCCCGGTGATGGTTTTCTTGATCCCTAATCCATGGGCCACTTCATGAAACATGACATTGGCGAAAAAGGCATCAAATTTAATGTATTGTTGTTGCTCCTTTTCAATAAGCTCTTGTGAAATAGGTACAAGTATTTTATCAAACTTGGCTTTCATGGCATTTTTAAGCTGCGAGCGACGGGTGCCCTTCTTTTGCTGGATCACCTCATCATTCGGCAGGTTAACTGCGATGGTTTTAGAACCGGCATTACAGTCGCCGGCATAGTAGACCACATCATAAGCATTGAGCTCGCTGTCTGTGCCCGGCATTTCGCTTTTATATTTAGCAGGTACAGGAAGTCCTTTTTGCAGCGAAGGAAGCATACTTACATACTTTTCCAGGCGTTTACTCCAGGCTTTGTCCTTAACTAGTACATAACCTTCATATGAAGTCCTTGCATTAAACAGCTTGTCCTCATAATTCTCAATCGGACCGATAATAATATCAAGAACATTGTTCTTCATGTCCAGCCATGCGTTATCACTGGCCGTGTATTTATCGGTAACCAATGCATCAGACCTTAAGTTTAAATACTTTTTAAAGGCAGGGTCCTCGGCAAGCAAGGCTGCTTGTTTCAGTAAGCTGGAAGCCTTTTGTAGTTCTGTAGCATAAAGAACATGGTAAGGAATAAGGATTAAATTGCCTGTAGAGTCCCTCCTTACAATAGAATAAGGATTGAATTTGTCTTTTAAATTTGATTTTTCAAACTCTTCTTTGGACATATCTTCCGGATAAAAAGCAGCGCCGGCAGGTTTTGGACCAATCCCTGTGATAAAGGGCTTATCCCCGTTTAGCCTGTCCCAAGGGCCATAATTTATTCTTACAAATGCCCGGGCATTTTCATCCTTCAGTCCACCTAAAAGACTGTCCCGCTGCGGATAAGCCTGTTTCCAGAACAAATCATCCATTATTTTTGCCGCCTGGATCAACAAAGGGAGAATTTTACGTTCATTGACGGTAAGTTCATTTAAATTAGTGGTGAGCTTAACAGTTTCGTAAATATTGATCCTGCTGTCCACATAATCTTTTAAGCTGTCCCTTTGCATGCTTGTGCTTGCTGTTTCTGCTGTGTCTTCTCCATTGTTACTGCCGCAGGAAGCTAGGCCTGCAATTAATGCACAACCAAAAAACAGGCGTGTTACGGTATATGTGTATTTCATTAGTATATATTGTTTTTAGCGACTATGAAGCCATCGTAAGTACAAACTTATGACCTTCAAACCGGAAGAATGCTACAAAATAGTAAAAAATAGCTAATTTCACGGTTTGATTAAAAGTTTATGATACGAGTTAAAAAATTACCCTTAAAGGCTTTTCTGTTTGGAATTGCTGCAATAGCTTTCAGCGCATGCTCCACCGGAAAATATGCTGCGAGTAATAAAGTCTATAAAGAGAAAGTCAAAACTTTTGCCACTACGATCCGGACAATGCCTCCAGAAAACCAAAAGATAGATTCTCTTGTGGAGGACCAGCAATCTTTTATTGGGACGGTTAACTTCGGTATCCGCAAGCCGAATTACGTGATCATACACCATACTGCACAGAACTCCCTGGACCAAACGGTTAAGACTTTCATCTTGACAAGGACACAGGTTAGTGCGCATTATGTGGTGAGTCGTGATGGAAGGGTAGTACAAATGCTGAATGATTATTTAAGAGCTAACCATGCTGGTATAGGTCGTTGGGGCAACGATACGGATTTGAATTCGTCATCGATTGGTATTGAAATGGATAACAACGGGAGTGAGCCTTATTCTGATGCACAGATCAACAGCTTATGTGCCTTGCTTGGCACACTAAAGAAAAGATACAACATCCCGACGCATAATTTCATCGGTCATGCAGATATAGCGCCTACCCGTAAGCCCGATCCAAGCAATTTCCCATGGAAAGTGCTTGCCAAAAAAGGCTATGGACTATGGTATGATGATATATTGAAAATGCCGCCGGTTGATTTCAATGCAGAGTTGGCCCTACGCGTAATTGGTTATGACATCCGGAATGTGGGTGCAGCAATTACCGCTTTTAAAAGGCATTTTGTGCAAACAGATATCACACCTAAACTTACCCCGGCTGATAAGTTGATCTTGTATAATTTATACTTTAAATATTTATAAGGTTGTATCATACCTTATGTTGAAAAATGTCGTCCTTTAGCTTTGCATAAGCAAACTAAAGGACGACATTTTTACATATCATACTATCCCGTTGCTATTTCTTGGCTTTTGCCCAAGCGTCTTTAAGTCCCACTGTACGGTTGAAGATCAATTGTTCTGGTGTTGAATCTTTGTCCAGGCAATAATAACCTTTACGGATAAACTGGTATCTTTCTGCTGCCGTTGCATTGGCAAGATAAGGCTCTATATAGGCAGTTTTGATCACTTCCATGCTGTTGGGATTCAGGTAATCCTTAAAATCACCTTCTTCGCTGTCAGGAGCTTCGACGCTGAACAAGCGATCGTAGACCCTTATTTCCGCGGTTTTAGCCTGTGCTTTACTCACCCAGTGAATCGTACCTTTTACGTTGACCCCACTGGTATCCTCGCCACTTTTTGACTCCGGCAGGTAGGTACAATGAATTTCTGTCACGTTACCATTTTCATCTTTCACAAAATCTTCACATTTAACTATGTAAGCGAATTTTAAGCGAACCATGGCACCAGGCGCCAGTCTAAACCATTTCTTTGCAGGCTCTTCCATGAAATCTTCACGTTCAATCCAAAGCTCGTTGCTGAAAGGGATTTCCCTGTGGCCGCCTTTATCTTCCGCCTCAGGGTTGTTTTCGCCGATCAGGATCTCGGTCTGGTCTGCGGGATAATTGGTGATCACCATTTTTATAGGGTCCATCACGGCCATCACCCGGTTGGCTGTTTTATTCAGGTGTTCCCTGATGCAAAATTCCAAAAGGCTCAGCTCAATAAGGTTTTCTCTTTTTGCTATGCCAATCCTATCGCAAAATTCACGGATGCTTTCAGGCGTATAACCCCTTCTTTTTAATCCACTGATCGTTGGCATGCGGGGGTCATCCCATGACTGCACAATTCCTTCATTAACCAATTGCAGTAACTTACGTTTGCTCATTACCGTATAGGTGATATTTAAACGAGCAAACTCATATTGTTTGGATGGATATATCTCTAGTTTTTCAATAAGCCAATCATACAGTTCACGGTGGGAAACATATTCAAGGGTACATATGGAATGGGTAATTTCTTCAATGCTGTCACTCTGACCATGAGCAAAATCATACATCGGGTAGATGCACCATTTATTTCCGGTACGGTGGTGTTCGGCATGTTTGATTCTGTAAATAATAGGGTCACGCATCAGCATATTAGGGCTGTTCATGTCTATCTTTGCACGAAGCGTGCATGCACCATCTTCAAACTCGCCATTTTTCATGCGGCTAAAAAGGTCAAGGTTTTCTTCAATGCTGCGGGAACGGAAAGCGCTGTCTTTGCCTGGTTCTGTTGGTGTACCTTTTAATTGTGCGATTTCTTCTGCCGTGCTGTGGTCCACGTAAGCCAATCCCTTGTTGATCAGCTTTACAGCAAAATCATAAAGCGTGTCGAAATAATCAGAGGTATACAACTCATTTTTCCATTGAAAGCCAAGCCATTTAATGTCTTCCTGCTGACTGTCAACATATTCTGTTTTTTCCGTAACCGGATTGGTATCGTCAAATCTCAGGTTGGTGTAGCCACCATACTTTTGAGTCAGCCCAAAGTTCAGGCATATCGCCTTGGCATGACCAATGTGCAGGTATCCGTTTGGCTCAGGGGGAAAACGCGTCACTAAAGTTGTATATTTTCCGCTTTTTAAATCGTTTTCAATGATCTCTTCAATAAAGTTCAATGATCTTTCCTCACTCATAAAAACTGTAAATTAGTCGTCAAAGTTAACATAAAACCGCTAATTTACTTACTTTTACTCATTACAATTACCATATATATGAGCAACACATTTAACAGACCAATACGTGTTTTAGTGGCCAAGGTTGGGCTGGACGGGCATGACCGGGGGGCTAAGGTTATTGCTACGTCTCTGAGGGATGCAGGCATGGAAGTGATCTACACCGGCTTAAGGCAAACGCCCGAAATGGTGGTGAACACGGCCCTGCAGGAGGATGTTGATGCCATTGGGATCTCCATCCTCTCGGGGGCCCATATGACGGTGTTTCCTAAGATCATTGATATGATGAAACAAAAGGGCCTTGATAATGTCTTGTTGACAGGCGGTGGCATCATTCCTGATGGAGATATGGTAAAATTAAAGGAGATGGGTGTTGGTGAATTGTTTGCGCCTGGTACCACTATGGCGTCCGTTGTGGAATACATTAGAAACTGGACAGTTAACAATAGAAAATTTTAATGATGACATATAAAAATATTTTAGCAGAAGTTAAAGACCAGATTTTGTTCCTGACCATTAACCGTGAGCATAAATTAAATGCCCTGAATAAGGAAACCCTTGCTGAATTGGCTGAAGCTATTGCTGATGCAGGCACAAATGATCATGTCAGGGGTGTTTTGCTTACCGGTGCGGGAGAAAAGGCCTTTGTAGCGGGGGCAGACATTTCCGAGTTTTCGAGCTTTAATTCCATTCAGGGTGAAGAGCTAGCCCTAAACGGGCAGTCAACGGTTTTTGATGCTATTGAAAATTGCCCTAAACCTGTTGTTGCCGCCATTAACGGCTTTGCCCTTGGCGGAGGGTTGGAACTTGCCATGGCCTGTCATATCAGGATAGCCGCCGTACAGGCCAGGTTAGGCTTACCGGAAGTATCCTTGGGTCTTATTCCGGGCTATGGAGGTACCCAAAGACTGACACGTCTGGTAGGGAAGGGACATGCAATTGAAATGATTGCGACTGCCGACATGATTACTGCAGAAAGAGCGAAGGAAATTGGCCTGGTCAACCACGTCGTAGAAGCATCAGCATTAACGGCTAAGGCAATTGAAATTCTGGAAAAAATTAAATTAAGGGCACCCTTGGCTGTTGCCAGTGCGATTAACGCTGTCAATGCAGCCGTAAACTCGGAAGTAGATGGATTCCAACTGGAGATCGTGGAATTCGGTAAGTGTTTTAATACGGAAGATTTCAAAGAAGGTGTTGCTGCATTTCTGGAAAAGAGAAAGCCTTTGTTTATCGGGAAATAAATTGAAATTTTTATTCTATATTTAACTCGTTGTAAAAAAAGATTCTGTTTGAGTGCTAGTATGAGAAATATACTTATTGTTGATGATGAGCTGAATATAGGCATTATGCTGTCCAGGTTCTTAACTAAGAACGGTTTTTTGGTCAAAACGGCAACTACCGGAATGAAAGCAATGGAAGCTTTGTCGCAGGAATTCTTTGACCTTGTATTATGTGATTACCGTTTAGATGATACAGACGGCAGGGAGATCCTGATCAAGATCAAAGAAAACTATCCCAAAACGGGGGTGATCATTATCACGGGATATTCGGATATCAAGCTTGCGGTAGAGCTGATCAAATTAGGTGCTTTTGATTATATCACCAAGCCACTTTATCCAGATGAAATTTTAAACACCATCAGAAAGGCCATTGAGATTCAAGCCGCCCTGTATGAAGCTGATATGGATGGACTTGAGGCCAAAGATAAGGCCAGTCGGCAGATTTATCTTTCTGCCGATAACTTTATCATCGGACAAAGCGCAGCATCGAAAGATTTGCTGAAGCAGATTAAACTGGTTTCTCCTACCAATTACAGTGTGATACTAACGGGTGAAAGTGGTACAGGAAAGGAATCTGTAGCAAAAGCCATCCACCTGAACAGCTTGAGGAAGGACAAGCCTTTCGTGGCCATGGACTGTGGGTCGCTGACCAAGGAACTTGCCGGCTCTGAATTTTTTGGTCATGAGAAAGGAGCCTTTACGGGTGCTTTAAGCACTAAAATTGGTCACTTTGAGATGGCCAATGGTGGCACCTTATTCCTAGACGAAGTAGGTAACCTCTCTTATGAAATCCAGGCGACACTTTTGCGGACCGTACAAGAGCGGAAAGTGAAAAGACTTGGTAGCACGAAAGAGATTGACCTTGATGTAAGAATTATTGTCGCAACTAACGAAAACCTGATCAATGCCATGCAGAACGGCCGTTTCAGGGAAGATCTGTACCATCGTTTCAACGAGTTCTCCATCAGTTTACCTTCCTTAAAGCACCGTGGAAATGATATCCTCGTATTTGCGACGACTTTTCTGGAACTAGCAAACAAGGAGCTGAATAAAAATGTCTTAGGTTTTTCTAAAGAAGTAGAAAATTGTTTCTTTACTTATAGCTGGCCGGGAAACGTCCGGGAATTAAAAAATGTGGTCAGACGGGCAACTTTGCTCACTGAACATCAGGTGATCCAGCTAAATTCGCTGCCTCTCGAGATTTCAGCCTACGCAAAAATCCCCGGCATGGAGTTTTCCAATATTCTGCAAAGGCCCAAGGATTTAAAGAATGCTGCTTTAGAGGCTGAATACAAGGCGATTATCAAGGTTTTGCAGGAAGTGCATTTTAATAAAACCAAAGCAGCTAAAATATTAAACATTGACAGAAAAACGCTTTATAACAAAATGAAAGCAGTTAATCTGGACAATTAAAACTACAACAATGTCTCTATTTTCTTATAAGCAACGAAATAACATCAACCTGGTGATTATTATCGCCATGGGTTGTTTAATCGCCTACTCTATACAAGGTGTATTTGGATCGATATTAAGTACGCTTGTCCTTTATACGCTTCTTCGGCCCAGCTATCTTTATTTGTCAGAAGTGAAGCAATGGAACCGCCCTTTTGCTGCAATTTTTTTGTTATTCACCTCTGTGCTCGTGCTGGTGATACCTTTTTATTTCCTTAGCAGTATGGTCATCGCCAAGATCAATGAATTACAAAGTGACGAGGGTTATTACACAGACTTAATATACAAAATAAAACACCTGCTCCCGGTAAGTGGTGACGTGCAAAAACTCATTGAAGAAGGTTTGGATAAAATGGGGACATGGGCAACAGAATTATTCCCTTCATTAATATCAGGAGCCTTTAATGTTGTTTTCGGGCTGCTTTTAATGTATTTTTTATTATACTTCATGTTGGTGGAGAATAAGGCTTTTGAACAGGCGCTTGTCAAATATGCCCCTTTCAGGGAACAAAATGCAAATCGATTTGCAGAAGAAATGCGCAACACCACTTATGCAAATGTGGTTGGACAAGGTTTTATTGCCTTAGTTCAAGGTTCATTGCTGGGCTTGTCGTTTTATTTTTTAGGTTACAACGACCCTCTTTTTTGGGGCGTAATCACCGCTTTTATTAGTTTCGTGCCTGTTTTAGGGCCTCCTATTATATTTGTGCCCGCTGCACTGCTGCAAATTGCCAATGGAAATAGTTTTGCAGGCTGGGCAATGTTGCTCATCGGTTTCGTTGTGCTTATTAACATTGACAACGTTCTTCGCCTCATCATTGCCAAAAAAGTTGGAAACATTCATCCAATTATTACTGTAATTGGCGTAGTTATTGGTATACCCTTGTTCGGGATCTTAGGGCTGGTTTTTGGGCCATTACTGTTGTCTTATTTCATTTTATTGATCAGAATATATGAAACAAGCTCAATGGCTTCAGAAAGATTAGAAAGAATTAAAACAATTTCCAGCGAGGAAGAGTTTTAAGTAGGCAAACGGATTCAATTTTATTTATCTAATATTTTATAAATTTTAAAGTTATGAATGATAATTCAAAAGTGTTAATTGGGCTTTTAGCCGGTTTAGCTGCAGGCGCAGCATTGGGGTTGTTGTTTGCACCAGAAAAAGGAACCGATACACGTGACAGGTTAAGTCAGTCTATCAAAGATTTAAGTGATTCCATTAAAGACAGAGCAGCAGATGAGATTAACAACCTTGCTAATCTTAAAGATAAAGTAGTGAGTTCGGTTAAAAATAAAGTAAACCAGGAACCTGAATTTATTGACGATACCGAGCATGCTTAATCAACTTGCCTAATTTAAATTACAATGCAGGAAAATAAAGAAAAGAACATTGAAGATATCCTAACGGACACTAAGGAGTATTTAGAAACCCGGGTAGAGTATTTGCGCCTATCCATGGTAGAGAAGATGTCGAAAGCTTTCGCAGATATAGTGACCATGGCCACTGTGACCGTCTGTTTTGTGTTGGCTTTTTTATTCGGATCAGTGACCCTTGCATTGTTTTTATCTGATATTTTCGGCAGTTTCACCGCGGGGTTTGGTTGTGTTGCTTTAATTTATCTGTTAATTGCCCTCGTCGTCTTTTTTACTAAAGAAAAATATATCGAGAAGGCTATTATCAATATCGCCATAAGGAAATATTTTACTAAACTAGCCGACAAGGAAGATGAAGAAAAGGTATAATATCAACACCCTGGAAGAACTTCAGGCGCAAATCTTCACCTTGAAAACCGGATACACGGTACAAGGGGAACTCTTGAAAGAGAACACGAAGATGTATTTTAAGCAATATGCGCCTTCGGCGCTGATCAGAAAATACATCACGCCGAATAATATATTAAAGGCGGATGAAAAAACGAATTTCAGCAGTAAACTGATGGCGTTTGTTTTACCTGTTATCATGAATACCACCCTTTTTAGAGGCTCTGGTTTTATGACTAAGGCTTTGGTCGGTTTAGCAACCAGCAAGATTGGTAAAAGTCTTGATGCAGAGCATATCGCTACTTTCGTTAGTTCTGTTAAAAATTGGATTAACAAACCGAAAAAAACCACCAAGTCAGGAATGCAGGTTGATTATGGCATTCCGCCTGATAGTGAAACTTATTAAGTTCAGGAATTAACAACCAAAAGCGGCCGGTCATTGAATATGACCGGCCGCTTTTGGTTCTGCCCTATAACAAATTGTTATAGGATGGTTTTTATTTTCAGTTCGTTTAATTGCTTTTGATCAATGGTTGATGGACTGTCAATCATGACATCTCTTCCAGAATTATTCTTAGGGAAGGCAATCACATCCCTGATGCTGTCCAGTCCTGCAAAAATAGAGCACAGGCGGTCAAAACCAAAGGCAATACCACCATGTGGAGGGGCACCAAATTCGAAGGCATCCATCAAGAAGCCAAATTGTTTCTGTGCTTCTTCCGGCGAAAATCCTAAATGCTTAAACATGAGTGCCTGTAAAGTCCGCTCGTGGATACGGATAGAACCACCGCCAATTTCAGTCCCGTTTATCACCATATCATAAGCATTTGCCCTTACTTCACCCGGATTGGTGTCCAGTAAAGCGATATCCTCCGGTTTAGGAGATGTAAATGGATGGTGCATGGCGTGGTAACGCGCTGATTCTTCATCCCACTCTAGAAGAGGAAAATCAAGTACCCACAGTGCACTGAAAGTGTTTTTGTCACGTAAGCCCAACCTGTTGCCCATTTCAAGGCGAAGTTCGCTTAGTTGCTTGCGCACTTTGTCAGTATTACCTGCCATGATCAGCATTAAATCTCCAGGTTGAGAATTTAAGGCCATGGACCATTTCTTTAGTACCTCTTCAGTATAAAACTTATCAACGGATGATTTCAATGAGCCATCCTCGTTATGTCTGCAATAAATAAGTCCTGTTGCACCTATCTGCGGTCTTTTGATGAAATCAGTTAGTTCATCTACCTGTTTACGCGTGTAGCTGGCACAAGCTTTAGCATTGATGCCGATCACCAGTTCCGCATTTTCAAACACCGGGAAATTATAACCCTTAACAAGGTCGTTCATTTCCACAAACTGCATGTCGAAACGTGTATCAGGCTTGTCCGAGCCATATAAACGCATGGCGTCCGCATATTGCATCCTTGGTACTTCCGGTAAATCAAAGCCTTTAATCTCCTTGAATAAGGTGCGTATCAGGCCCTCAAAAGTATTCAGGATATCTTCCTGTTCAATAAAAGACATTTCGCAGTCTATTTGCGTAAATTCCGGCTGTCGGTCGGCACGTAAATCCTCATCCCTGAAACATTTAACGATTTGAAAGTAACGGTCAAAACCAGAAACCATCAATAACTGCTTAAAAGTCTGTGGAGATTGAGGCAGCGCGTAGAATTCACCGGCATTCATTCTGCTTGGAACCACGAAATCCCTGGCGCCTTCTGGTGTAGATTTTATTAATACCGGCGTTTCCACTTCAATAAAGTCTAACCCATCAAGGTAACGGCGTACTGCCTGAGCCATGCGGTGGCGCAGGATCATGTTATTTCTAACAGGGGTACGACGCAGGTCAAGGTAACGATATTTCATGCGCAGGTCATCACCACCATCAGTTTCATCCTCAATTAAAAAGGGAGGAAGCTTGGCAGGGTTCAGCACTTCCAGCGCGGTAATTTTTATTTCTACATCACCGGTAAGCATTTTTGGATTCTTATTGGTACGCTCTACTACAATTCCTGAGGCCTTAATGACAAATTCACGGCCCAGTTTCCTTGCAGCTTCACACAACTCCCGGTTATCATCCATATTAAAAACCAATTGAGTAATTCCATAACGGTCACGGATGTCGATAAAAGTCATTCCGCCCAGGTCCCTGGATTTTTGCACCCAGCCACAGAGTATTACATTTTCTCCAAGATTTTTAATCGTTAAAGCGCCGCAAGTAGTTGTTCTTAGCATTTTTGTATTAATTAAGTGGCAAAAATATTGATTTTATTCCCATATCCATGCAAGGCATTAAAAGTTTGGTTCGCTTTTTTATATCTTTAACGCCAAGAAAAAATTACATATGGAAATATTCACCACCCCTGAAGCCTGGATCTCCCTGCTTACCTTAACGCTACTGGAAATCGTATTAGGGATAGATAACATTATCTTTATTTCAATACTTTCTTCCAAACTGCCACAAGATCAACAAAAGAAAGCCCGTAAACTTGGTTTGGCGCTTGCCATGATCACCAGAGTATTGCTATTACTTTCATTAAGCTGGGTAATGCAATTAACCTCAGAACTGTTTAATATCGGCAGCTGGTTTAATATCAGTGACTCGGATTGGTTAAGCAAGTTAGGAATTTCCGGAAGAGATTTGATTCTTCTCCTTGGAGGTTTATTCCTGATTTATAAAGCGACCCATGAAATTCACCTTAAGTTAGAAGGTGAAGAAGATGCATCAGGAAACCCTAAAGTGCATACTTTTGGTGGTGTCATTTTTCAAATCTTGTTGTTAGACATTGTCTTCTCGTTAGACTCTGTAATCACAGCTGTAGGAATGGCCGACCATGTTGAAATCATGATTGCAGCCGTAATTATTTCCGTAGTGATTATGATGTTGTCTGCGAATGCCATTAGTAATTTTGTAAACCAGCACCCAACTGTTAAAATGCTGGCCTTGTCATTCTTACTATTAATCGGTGTTTCTTTATTAGCAGAAGGCTTTGATCAGCATATTCCAAAAGGATATATCTATTTCGCAATGGCATTCTCTATTTTAGTAGAAATGCTGAACCTGAAAATGAAAAAGAATACCCGGAAGCCGGTTGAATTGAGAGATACGCCGAGAGAAAATATCGATTAATAAATTGGTGCTATTCAATTAGTAAAAGTACTTTTGCCTTCAATTTAAGGCAAAAGTACTTTATGATTTCATTTTTTGAAGCCTCACTGGCTGAACTCTCCATACACAGAATCGGTAATAAAGCTGAAGATGAGCTTTATGTCTTATCCGATGAATCTCTTGTTATCCAGGACGAACAACTGAAAGAACTCCTGTTGCAGTATTTCCTCGGACCTTATGCAAAAGTTAACGAGATTTACCGTTTCTTTCATCCTAACGACGACCTGAACCTCAATGTAGTTTATCATTTCGCAGAAGCGATCTTTGAAAAAGGAGAAAGCTTTCATGAAAATTCCCAGCAGCTGGCTAAATACCTATACGAAGTATCAAATCACCCGAAAATAAAATCAGGGGAGTTATATGTTGCCTATTTCGAAAACATTCAGATCGAGGGAGAAGTACATGATGCAATCGGCATCTTTAAATCTGAAACTAAGGAAACCTACCTGAAAGTATATCCTGAAAACAGCGGGTTTAACCTGAGCTACGAGCAGCAGGCCATCAATATCAGTAAATTGGACAAAGGTTGTCTGATTATCAACACCGACAAAGAAGAAGGGTACAAAGTGGCTGTGATCGACCAAACGAACCGCAGTACCGAGGCGGTTTACTGGAAGGATGAGTTCCTGAAACTTAAGATCAGGAATGACAATTATAACCAAACCAATAACGTTCTGGGCGTTTACAAAAGTTTCGTCACGGAGAAACTGGAGGAAGACTTTGAGATTTCAAAAGCAGATAAAATAGACCTGCTGAATAAGTCGATGAAGTATTTCAAGGAAAAAGACAGCTTTGATATAGATGAATTCGCTAACGAAGTGATTGCTAATGCCGAAGGGATCGAATCATTCAAGAGCTACAAGAAAAGCTATGAAGAAGAATTTGATACCAGCATTGCAGATAGCTTTGATATTTCAGATGCTGCGGTTAAGAAACAAGCAAAAGCATTTAAAAGCATTATTAAGCTGGACAAAAACTTCCATATTTATATCCATGGAAATAAAGAACTGATAGAAAAGGGCTACGATGACGACCGTGTGATGAATTTTTACAAAGTTTATTTCAAAGAAGAGTTGTAAAGTCGTAATTAATTGTAAATTTATTTTTGTAACCAAATATCTATTTACAATACATGAGTACTGAACCTAAACCGAACAGCATCTTTAAAGTTATTGGCGCGTCCTCCCTGGGGACATTAATTGAATGGTATGATTTCTATATCTTCGGCAGTCTGGCAACCATCATTGGATCACAATTGTTTCCGGCAGATGCAGGAGCCTCCGCATTGATCAATACCCTGGCCATTTTTGCAGCCGGCTTTATCGTGCGGCCTTTTGGAGCCTTGGTTTTTGGCCGCCTGGGTGATTTAATCGGCCGGAAGCATACTTTTTTACTGACGCTGATGTTAATGGGCGGTTCTACCTTTTTAATTGGCTTAATTCCATCATATTCAAGTATCGGCTATGCAGCGCCCATTTTGGTGTTAATCCTGCGTTTAGTACAGGGATTAGCCCTTGGAGGCGAATATGGCGGGGCTGCTACTTATGTTGCAGAGCATGCGCCGGTCAACAAACGTGGGTTCTTTACCAGTTGGATCCAGACCACGGCAACCGGTGGACTATTTCTTTCATTAGGGGTTATAGTGGTGACTAAAAACCTGCTGGGTGCAGAGGATTTCGCATCATGGGGCTGGAGAATCCCTTTTCTGCTTTCTATTCTGTTGGTAGGTGTTTCTATCTACATCAGGTTAAAGATGCACGAATCGCCAATGTTCACTAAACTTAAAGCTGAAGGGAATGTCTCTAAAAACCCGTTGAAAGAAAGTTTCAGCAAAAAAGGGAACTTCAAAATGGTGCTCCTTGCTTTATTTGGCGCCACCATGGGGCAGGGCGTCATCTGGTATACAGGGCAATTCTACGCACAGTCGTTTCTCGAGAACACCTGCAAGGTCGATTTCAATGATTCACGTTATATCCTTTTATGGGGCATTGCTTTTGCCACTCCTTTCTTTGTGATATTTGGTTCCTGGAGCGACCGCATTGGCCGAAAATGGATCATGCTCACCGGGATGCTGCTTGGCGTGATCTTTTACAGGCCCATTTACCAGGTTTTTTTAGACGATACGAATGTTACTACGGTGACCCAGCAAGATATTAGTGAGGAGAGCAGCCCAGTTATTGTTCGCAGTGCCATCAGCAACAGTGCCGACAGTCTGGTGACCACCACCTCGAGGGTAACTTTGTTAAGCGGGATGTCGTTTACCAAAGTAGCCTCTTACACTAAATTCGCTGACCCCGCAAAGGCGATTGTTGAAGCGCCTGAGGTCTATAAAGATAAAATACTAAGCGCAGGTGTCTTTTGGAAATTTGTGGCGCTGATCTTCTTCCAGATCCTCCTGGTAACAATGGTTTATGGACCCATTGCAGCGTTTTTGGTAGAATTATTTCCAACAAAAATCAGGTATACCTCCATGTCACTGCCTTACCATGTGGGTAACGGGGTGTTTGGCGGATTGGTGCCCTTTATTGCGACGCTCATTGCCAGTTTCGCTGGTGCTGATCCCTTGTCGGGTTTATGGTATCCAATTGGCATCGCAGCCGTAGGATTCGTTATCGGAGCAGTTTACTTATCCAACAAAAAGCCTGACCATGGCGAGGATCAAGAGGATCATCATCAGGGAGCAGGACAAATAAAATATCAGGAACAAAACTAAAGCATCATGAACAAATTAAAAAAGGCATTGGGCCTATTTTGGATCCTGCTCGGCCCGGCATCAGTCATCTTCCTGTTTATGCAGGCTTACGAAAAAACCGGCCTTGCTGCGGCAGGCGCAGATAAGACAAATACAGCCCTGCAATGGGGCATTATCCTGTTTATCTTTATTCCGATTAGCGCAGGACTGGTTATTTTCGGGTATTATGCATTGAAAGGAGAGTATGATCAGCTCCCTTCAGAGGACAGTAACCTTTAGGGGCGCTCTCGCTAAAGGACCCGCAGTAATAAGCCCTTTAAATATTCACCTTCAGTAAAGGAAACACGGATAGGGTGGTCTTCAGGCTGGTTGAACTGCTTAATGATCTGCACCTCCCTACCGGCGTCTAAAGCAGCCCAGGCAATGATTTGCTTAAAAGTATCTATGTCTACCGCTCCAGAGCAGGAAAACGTTGCCAGTAAGCCTCCACTTTCCAGCAGGTACATGGCGTGGCGGTTCAGGTCTTTGTAAGCACGTGCAGCACGGTCTAACGCAGATCTTGAAGGTGCATATTTAGGGGGATCCAAAACAATGACGTCGAACTTTTTACCCTCTTCTTTAAACTGACGCAGTTGTTTGTTGACGTCAGACTGTATGCTGGTCTGCTGACTTTCATCATAACCGTTTAAAACTACGTTATGTTGCAGTGTTTGCAGGGCAAGGGCCGAGCTGTCTACACTCGTTACATGACTGGCACCTTTACTTAAGCTGTTAAGCGAAAAACCTCCGCTATAGCTAAAGCAGTCCAATACATGTTTATCCTTCACATATTCTGCTAAAATTCGGCGGTTATCCCGCTGGTCGCAATAGAATCCCGACTTTTGACCTTCAGCGATATTGATATGGTAAAGGATACCATTCTCTTTAACTTCAATAAACTCCGGCGGCATCTCTCCCCAAAGCAGGCCCTGGGCTATTTCCAGGTTCTCATGCGTACGGGCATTGGCGTCACTTTTATCAAAAATACCTGCAGGCTTTAATTCTTCTTTTAAAATATCAATGATATCCTGCTTAACGGTTTCCATGCCTGCACTTAAAATTTGCAGGGATAAGAAATTAGCATATTGGTCTACAATGAGTCCCGGCAAGAAATCAGCCTCACTGAACACCAATCGGCAGGTATTCGTCTGCTGGTCCTGTAAAACAGGCTGGCGGGCGGCGATGGCATGCTGCAGTTTTTGCTGATACCAGGCTTTATCAATAGTGATGCTTTCATCCCATTCCAATAACCTTACAGCCACCCTAGATTGAGCATTGTAATAGCCATAAGCCAGAAATTCTTTGTCGGCTGCCCTGACCACTACCACTTCCCCGTTTAAAGGACTTCCCTTAACCTTGTCTATTGCGCCTGAAAAGATCCAGGGGTGGCGTTGCAAGGCCGCTTTTTCCTTACCTTTTTTGAGGATTACTTCAATCATGGGGCAAAGTTAAAAAAAGAGCAGTATTTTTACCAAGATGGAAGAAATTAACTGGAACGACTTTGAGAAGGTAGAGCTTCGTGCAGGGACCGTTCTGGAAGTATTGGATTTTCCAGAAGCCAGAAAACCAGCTTATCAACTGAAAGTTGATTTTGGAGAGTTTGGAATAAAGTGGAGTTCTGCACAAATCACGAAGCATTACTGTGCCGAAACGCTGGTGGGAAAACAAATAGTAGGCGTGTTGAACTTTCCGAAGAAGCAAATCGGTAAATTTATGTCGGAGTTTCTGGTGACTGGATTCGCGGATGAGAATGGTGATATTGTATTAACAACGCTGGAACGGCAGGTGCCCAACGGCAGTAAATTAGCTTAAATGTATTTTAATTTTACGGGGGAGAAAGATCCACAGCAAGAGGATGAGCATTATATGCGCCTGGCTTTGCAGGAAGCGCAGAAAGCTTTTGATGCAGATGAAATACCAATTGGGGCCATTGTGGTCTGTAAAGGCAAGATCGTTGGCAGGGGTTACAATTTGACCGAACAGTTAAATGATGTAACTGCCCACGCGGAGATGCAGGCATTTACAGCTGCCAGTCAGACGCTCGGTGGTAAATACCTTAAAGATTGTACCTTATATGTAACCATTGAGCCATGTGTGATGTGTGCTGGTGCCAGCTACTGGATGCAGATTAGCAGGATCGTTTTCGGCGCAAGGGAAGAAAAAAGGGGGTTTATCAGTAAGGGAGTACATTTGCTGCATCCGAAAACTATTTTAAAGCAAGGTGTTCTGGCACAGGAATGTGGGGCCTTGATGACGCGGTTTTTCGCCGCCAAACGCCGGTAAACTTACATAGATTTGAACAAAAGTTAACTTGTGAATGTTATATTTGTCTAATAATTATTTAAAACTTAAATCATAACATTATGGCTTTTGAATTACCTGCGTTACCTTACGCAACAGATGCACTTGAACCGCATATTGATAAACAAACCATGGAAATCCACCACGGTAAACATCACCAGGCCTATGTAACCAACCTCAACAAAGCCTTAGAAGGCAAGCCAGAGGCTACACAAGGTTTGGAAGAGATTATCAAAAATATAGATCAATTTCCTGCTGCGGTTAGAAATAATGGTGGCGGTCATTTCAACCACTCTCTATTCTGGGAAGTAATTGGTCCAAACAAAGGTGGTGAGCCTACAGGTGAATTAGCAGAAGCAATCAATGCTGCTTTCGGTTCTTTCGCAGATTTCAAAACTAAGTTTGCTGAAGCTGGTGCAACCCGCTTTGGTTCAGGCTGGGCTTGGTTAAGTGTTGGTGCTGACAACAAGTTAGTCGTTTCATCTACGCCAAATCAGGATAACCCTTTAATGAACGTTGCAGAAGTGCAAGGAACACCGGTTTTAGGAATGGATGTTTGGGAACATGCTTACTATTTAAAATATCAAAACAGACGCCCTGATTATATTGCTGCATTCTGGAATGTAGTTAATTGGGATGCTGTTGCTGAACGTTTCAAAAAAGCGACTGCTTAGTATATCGCTTTTTAATTAGTTCAATTCTTGAACTTTCTAGTGTAGTCCCAACCCAAAAGTTGGGACTACTTAGTTGATACCCTTCTATACACCGTTCTTAAGCGCTCACACCTAAGATTAGCGGTAGCGAAAATTTAAACATCTTGTACCGTTATGGTATGATTTGTATATTTAAAAAAAAGGGTTTTATGAATATCATCATATCATATGTCTATTAGCTACCCAGTTCTAAATATTAATCAGTCTGAAATAGATGTTCCATTTGAGATTCATACGATGAAATGGATCGATCAAAACAGACATCAGCAAAATTCAACTCCGCACAAGCATAATTATTTTGTGATCGTTTGGGTTCAGAATGGCTCAGGGCTTCATTACATTGATTTCGACAAATATGAAATAACGAACCATACCGCTTACTGCATATCTCCGGGGCAAGTACATCTTCTAAAAGCAAATGAACAGACGGAAGGATATGTGATATCCTTTACCGCTGATTTTTTATGCCTTAATGAAGCGAATTTTGATCTGATTTTTAACACCGGTCTTTTTTATAATTTCACACACTCACCAATCATTTCAGTAACACCAGAAATGGCAGAAGAAATGGAAGCTGTAGTTCAGAAGATAGAGAAGGAGTTTAAAAACTATTACCTATTGCGGTCAGAGATCATCCGCGAATACTTAAAAATATTCATGATTTACCTTACGCGGCAGTTTAAAAAGACAGATGATAATGAACACCATAGCCGGAACGTGGAATTGGTAAAGAATTTTATCACCTCATTAGAAAACAATTTTGTGTCTAAAAAGATGGTGTCAGATTATGCTGCCGAACTTTCAGTAACCCCAAACTACCTGAATGAGATCGTAAAAAAGGTATCTGGATTTTCTGTCAGTGATCATATCAAAAGACGGGTCATCTTAGAAGCTAAACGTCATATTTTATACCTGGACCTCAGCATGAAGGAAATTGCCTATAGCCTCGGCTTTGATGACTTAGCCCATTTTAGTAAATACTTCAAAAGCGCAACAGGAATGAGCTTTTCTGATTTTAAGAAAACCGCCGCGCTATTGTAATCCAAATTACTGAACCCTTTCCCTTTTTGCTTCTTATACATTATCTTCCTGTTTCTCAACCGATGATATGTACAATAATTGAATGGATCTGTCCATCGGTTGCCTTTCCTGTAACACCTACTTTTGTATTGTTAATTAAAGGTTATGGTAAAACAACAAAAAGAAACAATTTGGTACATCGATCCAGTGCACACCAAGATCGGTTTTAGAACAAAATACCTTATGCTTACCTCAATTTCAGGATGGTTCCAGGAATTTGAAGGTATAGTGATGACGGATGATCAATTCAACCCCACTCGGATACAATTAACGATATATACAAATTCCCTTATTACAGGTAACGAAGAAAGAGACAGTCATTTACGCTCTGCCGATTTTTTCGATGCAAAGAAATTCCCGATCATATCTTTTAATTCAAGCGCTATCCATAAAAAGGATGCTACAGTGGAGGTGACCGGGCAACTGGGCATTAAAGCAATCAGGACAACAATCAGCTTCAATGCGGCTTATTTAGGTTTCACCAATGATCCCATGGGTAATGTTAAAGCGGGTTTTGAAATGGATATAGGGTTAAACCGGAAAGACTTTGACCTATCCTGGAATCAATATTTTGACAAATCCGGGGTGTTATTGTCTGATGAGGTCACTGTTCTTTGTGATGTCCAGCTCCTTAAAATAGCATAAAATTTAGCCATTTCGCTAACGACAACAACTCGCTAAAATCTAACAATTAGCGACAAATTTTTATCAAACAAGTACAATCATATATTATGGAAAATAAAATATTAGGCCTGCATCACATTACGGCCATTGCAAATAATGCGAAGCGCAATTATGAGTTTTACACAAAGGTTCTAGGCTTAAGGATGGTCAAAAAAACCGTCAACTTTGATGATCCGGGCACCTATCACTTTTATTTTGGTGATGAAATTGGCACTCCCGGAACCATTCTTACTTTTTTTCCCTGGGAGGGAATTGGGCAGGGCCGTACGGGTGTAGGCATGGCAACGGATATAGGTTATTCAGTACCAACGGGCAGTCTTCAATTCTGGGCAGACAGGCTGAAGCAATACAAGGTGAGACATGATGAAATTAAAGAGAAATTTGGCGAACAATACCTTTCTTTCCAGGATCCTGATGGGTTGAACATTGACCTGATTGTTTCAAATACGGCAGATCATAGAAATGCTTGGGAAACCGATGAAGTAAAAGCAGATGTTGCTACAAAAGGTTTTCATAACATTACCCTTACCTTAAGGAATAGTGAAGCGACCGCCGAGATATTAACTGATGTTTTGGGTTATCAACTGCTGAAACAAGATGGTAACAGCTATCGTTTCAAAACCGACGCGATAGAAACCAGTGCTATCGTAGATATTCTGGAAAAACCTACTGCAGCACCAGGTTACAATGCCGCGGGGACTAATCATCACGTAGCATTCAGGGTTAAAGATGATAAGATATTAATGGAATACCGGGAGAAGATTTTGAGCAGAGGTTTAAACATTACGCCAAAAATTGACCGTGATTACTTTTATTCCTTATACTTCCGTGAACCAGGTGGTGTATTGTTTGAACTTGCGACTGATAATCCGGGATTTACCAAAGACGAGGCGGTAAGTGAATTGGGCACACGCCTTCAATTGCCGAAACAATATGAATCGGATCGTGTTGAAATTGAAAGAATTTTGCCTTCAATCGATAACATAGTCATCGGTGAAAAGCCGTAACTAAGCATGAAAGGACATGCCCACAAATAATTTTAAAAGATGAACATGGAAAATAAACACAGTAAGAAAATAGTAACAGCAGGAAAGAATTTAAAACAGGCGAACAAGGTTTTAATCATGATCCATGGCCGTGGTGGCAGTGCGGAAGACATACTTTCTATTTCACCGCATTTCGAGGTAAAAGACTTTGCCTTGCTGGCCCCACAGGCTACAAACAGCTCCTGGTATCCCTATTCTTTTATGGCGCCCCCTACAGAAAATGAGCCATGGCTTTCTTCTGCATTGGCCGTAATAAAAGAAATTGTAGATGATGTGACTGCCGAAGGTATTGCTAAAGAAAACATTTACTTTCTGGGTTTTTCACAAGGTGCTTGTTTAACCTTGGAATTTGTTACCAGGAACGCAGCAAGATATGGCGGCGTTACAGCTTTTACCGGCGGTTTAATTGGAGATCAAATTTATACGGAGAATTATACCGGGGACTTCGCCGGAACACCAGTCTTTATAGGTACAAGTAACCCGGATATGCATGTGCCAGTTGAAAGGGTGTATGCTTCCACGAAATTCCTTAAAGGGATGAATGCTGACGTCACTGAAAAAGTTTATGACAATATGGGCCATACCATTAGTCAGGATGAAATTGACATCGCTAATCAATTGATATTTAACCCACAACTTTAATCATTAAATTATGTTCCCACTTACAAGAATTTATACCGACAGTAATGGCGATTCAAGGTTTGAAGATCTTTCCATTCCCATGAACGATGCAGGGGAGATTGGTAAATTATCAGAAGGTCTGCCGGTTGCGTCCCTTATTTTTCGTGAAAACAGTCCGTCGTATGACTATGATTTCCATAATGCACCGCAAAATCAATACCTTGTACTTATTGACGGTGGCATAGAAATTGAAACTTCCCTGGGTGAGAAAAGACAATTCCAGACAGGCGAAGTTCTTTTGTTAGAGGATACCACCGGAAAAGGGCACAAGACACGAAATCTTGAGCCGGAAAAGAGAAAATCTATTTTTATAACGATACCCTAGTTACCCTAATATTATGCAAGTACAGCATTTCCCGGCATCAGAAAGAGGACTAAAAGATATAGGCTGGCTCAAAAGCAATTTTGTTTTCAGTTTTGGCGATTACTATCAACCCAACCTGAGTAGTTTCGGAACATTGGTTGCTTTTAATGACGATTATGTGGAGCCTGGGAAAGGCTTTGGCATACACCCTCATGCCAATATGGAAATAATCTCCATCATGCTGCAGGGTAAAATGAATCATATAGACACCTTGGGTTACAGCACAACCGTTCAAGAAGGTGGGGTACAAATCATGAGTGCCGGTTCGGGATTGCGCCATGAAGAATATAATATCGGGGAGGGGGAGGTCAACTTTTTGCAAGTTTGGATACAACCCAAATTACAAAATATAACGCCCCGTTACCAGCAACGAAGTTTTCCCCGTGCATCCAGAAAGAATAAGCTCCAAACGATAGTTTCTGGTGAAGAAGGCCCGGCGCATTGCTGGATCAATCAAAACACGAAACTAACGCTAGGTTACTTTGATGCAAGAGCAGAGGTTCCCTACGAACTTAATTCCATTAATAAATGCCTTTTTATTTTTGTCATCGATGGTGCCATTGAAATTAATGATGCCCTGTTACAAAAAAGGGATGCGATCGGCATCTGGGAAGCAGACCGGATTTCCATTACGTGTATGAAGGAAACCGAGTTTTTAATCATAGAAACACCCATCAATCAAAAGTAATACGAGCACTGTTCTTCTGGTTTATGGATACTTGCATAAAATACGTGAAATAGCCAAAGGCTAAACAATTCCTGGTATAAACCGGTATACTTTATTAAGTACCATAACCCATGAACAAACTTTACTTCCTTGGCATCAGCTGTGTTGCCTTAATTTCCTGCAACATGGAAAAAAAGCCAGAAAATTCCCAACCCGATTTAGGTAGCCGTTCTGTCAAAATTATCGAGGCAGAAGGCCTTAAATTCAAAGACCTTAACAAAAATGGTAACCTGGATCGTTATGAGGACTGGCGTTTAACGCCTACGGAAAGAAGTAAGGATTTGCTGGGTAAAATGTCTTTGGAAGAGAAGGTGGGTATGATGCTTATTGCAGATATGCGGATGTTCAACGAAGCGTTTATGCTGGAAGCATCCGGACAAACTGAACCGATTAACAGTGCATTCAATGAGAAAGATGTTTTGGCAGATAAAAACCAGTTTACCGGCGAAAAGCTTCCTTACCCCGTTTTGAGCGCCGTAGGAACGACCAAAGGGGTATTGAAAAATAAATTGCGTCATTTTATCTGGCGTACGACTACAGCACCTGCCGATACCATGGCTGCCTGGGCAAACAAGGTTCAGGCCCTTGCAGAGAGCGATAGCCTTGGTATCCCGGTCATATTTGCTTCTAATCCTCGTAATCATCTCTCTGGCGGTGGCATGGGTGCAACAGCTTCTGCTTCTGTAGGCTTTGCGAAATGGCCTTCTGAGATCGGTTTAGCAGCCATGCGTGATTCTGCCATGGTTCATAAGTTTGCTGATATGGCCCGACAAGAATGGCTGGCTACAGGAATCAGAAAAGGCTATATGTGTATGGCCGATCTGCTTACCGAACCGCGGTGGCAGCGGGGTTAAGGTACTTTTGGAGAAGATCCTGCTTTAGCTGCGCAGACTATAGCGGCCATTACATGGGGTTTCCAGGGTGATACCTTGAACAACCGGTCTGTTGCGCTGACAACCAAACATTTCCCCGGTGGAGGTGCTACCTATAAAGGTTTTGATCCTCACTATACTTATGGACGTAATGCGGTGTTCCCTGGGGGCCAATTTGAAGCTAATTTATTGCCATTTAAAGCAGCCATTAAAGCCGGAACTTCTTCCATCATGCCTTACTATTCCTTACCTAAGGATACCAAGTATGAAGAAGTAGCCTATGCTTACAACAAGGGCATCTTAAGGGATTTGTTACGTAAGGAACTAGGCTTTAAAGGGATCATCAACTCTGATACCGGGCCGATCGAATCCATGCCGTGGGGTGTAGATCAGCTTACTATTGAACAGCGTTATGTGAAGGCTTTAGAAGCAGGCTCAAACATGTTTGCAGGTAATGCAGATCCAACCCAGCTGATCGCCGCGATAAAGGCGCATCCTAAAGTGATGACTTATGTAGATGAATCGGTGCTGTTGCTGTTGCAGGAGCTTTTTAGACTTGGCCTATTTGAGAATCCCTATGTTGATGAAGCAAAAGCAATAGAAACCGTGGGCAAAGCGGAGTTTGTAGATGCCGGTAAGGAGGCGCAGCGGAAGTCAATCGTTCTCTTGCGCAACGAACAGAAGAGATTGCCTTTAGCTGCTAAAACCAAGGTATATTTCGAAGATTATCAAAAACCCTATAAAAACGCTAAACCAGGAGCAGGAAGCGTATATTCCAAAACTTACGAGAACCTGACCTTTGTTGCTACACCTGAGGAAGCAGATGTCATCCTGTTATGGTTAAAACCTGCCATGCGTCCTTTATTCCCTGCAGATGATTCTCCATTGCGGGTAGACCTTTCTCATTGTGCGGTGGATGTTAACTATGTCAACTCACTCACGGCTAAAAAACCTACTGTCCTGGTGGTTAATTACTCCAACCCTTTCGTTATTGATGAAATCTACAATGATCAAACAAAGGGGCGTTTCCTTGGGGTGTTGGCTACTTTTGGTGTTGACCCGGAGGCCTTGCTGGATGTAGTGACAGGCAAGTTCAAGCCTGGTGGTAAAATGCCTATTACAACGCCTGTGAATGCGAAAGTGGTTGAAACCAATAAAGAAGACCTTCCAGGACATATGGAACCGGAGGGTTATGCCTTATTCCGTTTCGGCGAAGGCCTGACTTATTAATTTCTATGTGTAACCACAGCATCAAAAGGTGTTGCCAGCTTGACATCTTGCTGTTTGTGTTTCAGTCTGAAATAGAGTGCAGAAAACACCGTTAACAGCAGGCCAATAACCGACAGCGCGATTACACTATTGGAGAAGAAAGTCACCCAGTTCAGTTGTACCTTAAATATTTCTTTAGAAAGCAGTACACCCACGCTGCCGATGTAACCGAAAGAATCTGCAAGGTAGATCAGGAAGCCCACGTTACCTGCATATTTGAAGGTCGCAATTAGCCTTTCGAAAAATACGGCGTTGAAAGGGATATAAACCATGTATAAGCCCAGGCCAACGGTAGTCATCCACCATAAAGGTGATAAATTGCCGGTTACATAACCCAAAGTAGAAAATCCTGCCAGTAAGAACCCAAGGCCAATGAAAACATGTGCGAGCATCAATGCCTTAAAGCTATTGCGGATCATCACCATGCTGCCGATCAGTACAAGGATGATGAGCGTAATAGGTGTTTCTGTTTTTGTGAATATCGCAGGCTGATCAAAGTAGCCCATTTCCTTCCACATCTCTGCGCCGAAATTATCCCGGATGTCCCGGAAAATTGTGGCAAAAACATAAATCAAGATACAGGCGGCAAGGCCAGGCAGGAACCTTTTAATGAAAGCGTTGCGCTGTTCAGCATTCATTGGCGTACGTTCCATCCGTTCAGCAATATCCTGTGCAGAAGGCATCGGTATTTTCTCCATCAGGTATACAAACAGCAGCAGTGGAACAGCGAATAGAAGTCCGGTATAAAAGGGCACCCAAAACTCCGATAGCTGGAACTCCAGCATCAACCATCCGCCTGCAGAACGAACGAAGCCTGAGGCAAAAATAAAGCTTACAGCCAGGGCAGCGCCAATAAAATCAGTGCCCCGGCGGCCTTCAATATAAGAGAACACCACGCCCCATAACATCCCAAGAGGGAAGCCATTGACAAAAAGGAAGATAATATTGTAGGGAGCAGGAACCAGCGCAAAAAACAGCCAGCTTAGCCAGGAAATACCCGTTAAAACGAGGATGATAGCACCTCTGCCTGTTCGTTTGAGTTCAGAAATATACTTTACGCCGTAGAATTTCGCCAGCATATAACCCAACACCTGAGCTATTACCAGGATGGTCTTATAGCTGTAACCGGCGACCATTATCCCGTCGAACGTCGCCACCGTGAAAGATTTACGAAAGCCGAAGATCATGGTATAAGCAAGAAATACCACGATAGCAGCGTAAATGTTAATTTTTAAGCTGCTTCCGGTAATGGGCTTGGTGTTAAAAATGCGCATGATCTAAATAAATTTAGAAGCAAGATAATAATTTAACTCAAAGCCTAAAGTAAAAAATCAGGTATTAATGCAGTAAATCTATATCCCTATGCAGCAAACCCGGTTACCTTAGATTCCGATAACGTCTTTTTTCTTTTTGTGTTTCATGGTTTTGGGAACGACCTCCATTATTTCTTCCTTAAAAGCGTTCAGCATTCTTTTCTTGATGAAATTCTTATGTGTCACCAGGCTGATTTCACGAACGGGTTCGGGGGTTTTAAATGGCCTGATTTTGCTGAGCTGCTTGTTGCTCAGCTCTGCCAGTGCCAGTTCCGGAATAATGGTAGCCCCATTGTTGATGTCAACCATTTTAATCAGCGTCTCTACGCTTCCGGTATTATAAGTAAGTCCCTGAAGCCTGTTTTCTTGTGTAGTCCTGCAAATATTGAGCACCTGCGAACGCATACAATGCCGCTCGTTTAACAGCCAGATGTTTTCTGATTCCAGGTCTTCTGGATCTATGGCTTTCTTTTTGTAAAGTTTGCTGTTTTTGCTGATATAGGTTACAAAGTTCTCATAAAACAGCGGGTCCTCGATAATCGATTCCTCCACGAGGGGTGTGGCCAGTAAGCCGCAATCCAACACGCCGGTTTTAAGGTGGTGAATGATATCCTCAGTGGTATATTCCCAGATCAGGAGCTTCAATCCGGGGTACTTTTCCATCATCGTGGCAATGACTTGCGGTAAAAGGTAGGGGGCCAGGGTAGGGATAATTCCGACCTTAAGTTCGCCGGAAATATCCTGCTGCTGACTATTGATAATTTCTTTTACTTTATGACTTTCCTGGAGTACAATTCTGGCCTGCTCAATAATTTGCGAACCAATTTCTGTAGGGGTTACAGGTTGCCTGCTGCGGTCAAAAATCTTAACATTCAGCATTTCTTCGAGTTTTTGCACCTGCATACTCAAAGTAGGTTGGGTAACGAAACATTTTTCTGCCGCCCCAACAAAGCTCCGGTAAGTGTCTACAGCTACAATGTATTCCAGTTGAACCAGCGTCATAATTGTATTTAATTTTTAGCTAAAAAATCCTGATAAGCAAGGTTGATTCCAGTTTCCAGGTCTACCTTGTGCTTCCAGCCAAGGCTGTGCAGTTTTGAAACGTCCATTAACTTACGGGGCGTTCCATCCGGCTTACTGCTGTCGAACGTTAATTCCCCTTCAAATCCAATCACCTTTTTGATCAGTAAGGCCAGGTCTTTGATGGTTAAATCTTCACCGGTACCAATATTGATCAGGTTATCTTCATCGTAATTCTCCATCAGGTAATAACAGGCATCCGCCAGGTCATCTGCAAATAAAAACTCGCGCATGGGTGACCCTGATCCCCAGATGGTCACTTCCTTATCGCCATTAACTTTCGCCTCATGAAATTTACGGATCAGTGCAGGCAGTACATGGGAGTTTTGAGGGTGGTAGTTATCATTGTAACCGTATAAATTGGTCGGCATCACCGAAACAAAATTACAGTTATATTGTGCACGGTAAGCATCGCACATTTTGATGCCGGCAATTTTGGCGATGGCGTAAGGCTCATTTGTTTCTTCCAGTAGGCCAGTCAACAGGTATTCTTCTTTCAAAGGCTGCGGCGCTAACTTCGGATAAATGCAGCTGGAGCCCAGAAACATCAGTTTTTTAACACCATGGACATAAGCCTGGTGGATCACATTATTTTGTATACAAAGGTTTTCATACAAGAAATCGGCACGGTAAGTATTGTTTGCAATGATGCCCCCAACTTTAGCTGCTGCCAGAAATACATATTCCGGTTTTTCGGCTTCAAAAAAGGAAGTAACTGCATATTGATCACGTAAATCCAGTTCCGAAGATGTTTTGGTAACCAGGTTGGTATAACCTTGCTGTTGTAACTTGCGATAGATTGCCGAGCCCACCATACCCCGGTGACCAGCCACGTAAATTTTTGAATGTTTTTCCAATGTATATATTTTTTGTAAACAAAAGTACGAATTAGAAACGAACCTATCTATCAACATATTTAATTGTATTTTTGCCAAAAAAAATAACAAATAGTGGGTAAGGACAAATTAAGAAAGTTTGCGGAAATAGATACTTTTTCTAACGTCTATCAATTGGAAGAAGGAAAGCCACTCCGCGGAAAATGGGCACAGCAGCATTTTAAGAATGATCATCCGGTAGTATTGGAGCTTGCTTGTGGTAAAGGAGAGTATTCTGTTGGCTTAGCCAGGATGTTTCCGGAAAAAAACTTTATCGGCATCGACCTTAAGGGAAACCGTATCTGGCGTGGGGCGCGCACAGGGGTTGATGAGGGCATTACTAACCTTGCTTTTTTAAGGATACAGATTGAAGATATAGTAGACTACTTTGGCGAAAACGAAGTGGATGAAATCTGGATTACTTTTCCCGACCCGCAGCCACAAGACAGCAGGGAAAAGAAACGCTTAACCTTCCCCGGATTTTTGGATAGATACAAAGGCTTTTTAAAACCTGGCGCCAGGATCAATTTAAAAACCGATAATGATGGCCTTTATAATTATACGGTTGAAATAGTAGAAGAATTAGGCTTAACTTGTCATAAGAAAACAGCTCATCTTTACCTTTCTGAATATTATGATGAGGTGCTGAAGATCAAAACCCATTATGAAAGGATTTACCTGAAGCATGATAAAAACATCAATTATATCCAGTTTTCATTGGTATAATAATTGTTTTTCATCAGTATATAATTTGTTTTTAGAGGTGATAAAGCTATCTTAAGTTCAAGCAAGCCAAATTATGGAACAGACCTTTTACGAGCAAGTGTATGAAGTGGTTAAACTGATCCCAAAGGGTAGGGTTACTTCGTATGGCGCTATTGCAAAAAGCCTGGGTGCGGGAGGTTCCTCCCGGATGGTCGGTTATGCTATGCGTTATGCGGGTACGGTTCATCCGCCTTTGCCGGCACACCGGGTGGTGAACAGCAGTGGGTTGCTGACAGGCAAATTTCATTTCAATCCGCCTGAACTCATGGTGGAGCTTTTGGAAAAAGAGGGAATAAAGGTGAAAAATGATAAAGTACAGAACTTTAAAACTCATTTCTGGGATCCTTTAACCGAACTTTAGCAAACGGATGTTTCCATACTCGTAAATTATAAATATATCAACTTATAAAATGGGAAAACTAGTAGAAGAATTTAATGACTATCGCACGAAGATGAACGATAGGATCATGGAGACTGTAGGTGGTTCTATCTTGATCCCTCACTATCGCCGCGCTGTTGAATATTGGGATGAATTAAACCTGGCCTAATGGATACAGAAATTAAACGTTGTTCCTGGTGTGGAACCGATCCTTTATACGTTAAATACCATGATGAAGAATGGGGTAAGCCGGTTTATGATGATAAGGTATTGTTTGAGTTTTTAATTCTTGAAGGTGCCCAGGCGGGCTTAAGCTGGATCACTATCCTGCGGCGGCGCGAAGGTTACCGCAAAGCTTTTGCTGATTTTGATGTGCAAAAGGTTGCCGCTTTCACAGCAGCGGATGAAGAGCGTTTAATGAATGACCCGGGGATCATCAGGAACAAGTTAAAAGTGAAGGCTGCCATCAGCAACGCCAAACTTTTTATTGACCTGCAACAGGAGTTTGGATCTTTTGCAAATTATATGTGGGGGTTTCTGCCGGGTAAAAAGCCGATTTTAAACCAGGTCACTGGCCCTTCTGATATTCCTGCGCGCACAGAATTGTCTGATGCCATCGCCAAGGAGATGAAGAAAAGAGGCTTCAAGTTTTTTGGAACCACCATTTGCTATGCACACATGCAGGCAACGGGAATGGTAAACGATCATTTCATCGATTGCAGCTGCAGGTAAGCCTGCCGTTTCAGCTGCAGAAAAATTACTCGCGCATGGCGTTATAGGCGCTCACAAAGGCCTGAACACTTTTTGCATCGAAGCTTTCTGTCGCTTTAATCCTTTCGGCAAGATCTTCATCGTTGGTTAACTTCTGCAGTAAGATTGTCTTTACCTGCTCGGTTTTACCTTCCGAGTTCCCATCCAGTGGGATAGCCTGCAGCGGGCCGGCACCTAATTTTTCGATGTAATACACCGCACGACGGTTCTTTCCGGTCTTGCCGCCATCACGTCGGCCACCGCCTCCACCAATAGAAATGCCACCGCCAAAGCCAACACCGCCATAACCACCAGATCCTAATCCGACACCAATGGATGGCCTCACCCTTACCCGTTTTTCAGGAGCTTCTTCCACAGAAGTGTTGCCCATGGAGTAAAGGTTAACAGCACCCAGCTCTTCGACTTTGAAAAAACGATGCTCCATTTTTTTCTTTACCACCACAGGTTTGCTCACATAGGTATCCCCGTTCCAAAGAAATTCCTTGATATCTTTCGCTTTATAGTCGGCAACAGTTTTGTCATCCTTCACCAGTCGAACGGTCTCAAAATCGGTGCCCTGAACAGTTCCTCTTACAAAATTTCCATCCGCTATAATGACGGCATCTTGTGCGAAAACTGTGATAACCGGTAACAACAGAAAAACAAACAACAGGACTTTTAAGTATAACTTCATGGTAATTAGGCTAACGTAGTTTTTACTAAATTTGTTATCTGAACAAAAATAAAGATAATAAGGTCAGTTTTAATCGCTATTACTAACTTTGATGAACAACCTGTGCTTTGAACAGGTTTTTGTGGATTGATAATCAATAAAATGAATAAGAAACTTTTCCTCCTTGATGGCATGGCGCTCATCTATAGGGCACATTTTGCGTTAAGTAAGAGCCCAAGGTTTACCTCTACGGGTATAAACACTTCTGCCGTCATGGGTTTTGCAAATACTTTAATGGAGGTGCTGCGCAAAGAAAACCCCACACATATTGCGGTGGTTTTTGATACGGACGCACCTACCGAACGACATACAGATTTCGAAGCTTACAAGGCACATCGCCAGGCGATGCCAGAGGACCTGGTTGCAGCTTTGCCTTATGTTTTTAAGTTGATTGAAGGGTTTAATATCCCGGTGATTACCAAAGATGGTTTCGAGGCCGATGACATCATCGGTACGATGGCCAAGGAGGCCGAGCGACAAGGTTTTACCGTGTTTTGCATGACGCCTGATAAGGATTTTGCGCAACTGGTTTCTGAGAACATTTATGTTTACAAGCCTGCCAGGATGGGTAACGGGATGGAAATTATTGGTGTTCAGGAAGTATTGACCAAATGGGAGATCGAAGATGTTAAACAAGTGATTGATATTTTAGGTCTCTGGGGTGATGCGGTCGACAATATTCCAGGCATACCTGGTATTGGAGAGAAAACCGCTAAGCTCCTGATTAAACAATATGGTTCTGTAGAAAATATAATTGCCAATTCACATGAGTTGAAGGGCAAGCAGCGCGAGAATGTTGAAATGTATGCCGAACAAGGGATAGTTTCTAAAAAGCTGGCGACCATCATCCTTGATGTCCCTGTGGAGTTTGATGAAAATTCCTTGGTCCTGGAACAGCCAAACCGTGAATTATTGGAGCCTTTATTTGCTGAACTGGAATTCAGGACCCTGGGCAAGCGTGTATTTGGGGAAGACTTTACTGTTGGCAGTGCAGATGTCAATGGCTCACGTCAAACTGATCTTTTTGGCCAGGTGGTTGAAGAGGTGGAAAGCAAAACAAAGGTATTTGTGGCGCCACCTTCCATGTTTGAACAGCCGGCCCCAAAAACGATCCTTGATGTGGAGCATGACTACCAATTGGTAGATACTGCTGAGAAAAGACAGGAACTTTTGGCTTTGTTACTGAAACAGGAAAGCGTTTCTTTTGATACAGAAACAACGGGCACTGATGCCAACCTGGCTGAACTGGTTGGTTTATCTTTTTGCCTGGAGCCGGGCTCCGGCTATTATATTCCATTGCCTGCAGACCAGGAGGAAACACAGCGGGTTGTTGATGAATTCAGGCCTGTGCTGGAGAATGAACACATCGCTAAAACCGGTCAGAACCTAAAATATGATATCCTGGTCATGAAATGGTACGGCGTACACATGAAGGGCAGGTTGTTTGACACCATGCTGGCACATTACCTGATCGATCCGGATACCCGTCATAACATGGATTTGCTATCAGAAAACTATTTAAACTACCGTCCTATTTCCATCACCACCTTAATTGGTGCCAAAGGTAAAAACCAAGGCACGATGCGGGATGTGGAAATTGAAAAAGTGGTTGACTATGCCGCGGAGGATGCAGACGTAACTTTGCAGCTGGCCAATATATTTGAGCCGATGCTGAAAGAACTGAATGCACACCAGCTTGCTGTTGATGTAGAAAACCCATTGGTCTATGTTTTAGCAGATATTGAAAAAGAAGGGGTGAAGATTGATGTAGAAACGCTGATGAACTATTCCAAAGAGCTGGAAACGGACATCAGGAGGTTTGAACAGACTGTATTTGATAAATGTGGGGTTACTTTCAACCTATCGTCACCAAAACAATTGGGCGAAGTGCTTTTCGATAAGCTGCAGCTGGATCCTAAAGCCAAGAAAACCAAAACCGGTCAGTATCAAACTGGTGAGGACGTGCTGTTGGCACTGGCTTCAAAAAGCGATGTGGTAAAGGATATCCTCGATTTCCGTCAGCTGCAGAAACTGAAGTCAACTTATGTTGATGCGCTGCCTTTGCTGGTTAACCCTAAGACTGGAAGGGTGCATACCAGCTTTAACCAGGCTGTGGCTGCAACCGGGAGGCTGAGTTCTAACAATCCTAACCTTCAGAATATCCCTATCCGCACAGAAAGGGGCAGGGAGGTGCGTAAAGCATTTATTCCAAGGGATGAAAATCATGTATTGCTGTCGGCAGATTATTCGCAGATAGAACTGCGCATCATCGCGGAGATCAGTAAAGAGGAAAATATGCTGGAAGCCTTCAGTAAAGGGATCGATATCCATACGGCCACAGCGGCAAAAGTGTATGGGCTATCCATTGAAGAGGTAAGTTCAGACCAGCGCCGAAATGCCAAAGCGGTAAACTTCGGTATCATTTACGGACAATCGGCATTTGGTTTATCTCAAAATTTGGGGATTCCACGTAAGGAGGCTGCGGCTATTATTGAGCAGTATTTTACACAGTATCCGGGTATTAAAAGATACATGACAGATACGATGAACTTTGCCCGTGAAAATGGCTTTGTCGAAACCATTATGGGTCGTAGAAGATATCTGCGCGATATTAATTCGGCTAACCAGACGGTAAGAGGTTTTGCAGAGCGAAACGCTATTAATGCACCGATACAAGGCTCTGCTGCAGATTTAATCAAGGTGGCGATGATCAATATTCATCGTGACATACAAAGCAGGGGCTTAAAGTCTAAAATGACGATGCAGGTACATGATGAGCTGGTGTTTGATGTATTGCGGACAGAGGTTGCAGAAATGAAGGAGATCATTGCGCACCGGATGAAAACAGCCATCAAAACTACGGTGCCTATAGAAATTGAAATTGGCGAAGGCGAGAACTGGCTGGAAGCACATTAATTGAATTTAACGATCCCGGAACAGTGTTCCGGGATTAACGTCACTTTTACAATTCAATGGTTTCGCCAATCGCAGGTAAAAACAACTGTTTCTGATCTCTTTTAAATTTGGCTATAGCCTCCTCCTTGTCGATTTTAATCACCGGGAAGGTGTCGTAATGTACACCAATAACCTGGCTGCAATTGATATACTTGGTGGCAATGATGGCATCATCTACATCCATAGTAAAATTACCACCAATCGGCAGAATAGCATAATCCAGCTTATACAAATCGGACAGGATTTTCATGTCTGCATTTAAAGAGGTATCCCCGGCAAAATAAATGGTCTTGCCTGCTGTTTCCAATACAAAACCAGCCGGATTGCCTCCATAGCTGCCATCAGGCATAGAGCTTGAGTGTGTAGCAGTAACCAATCTGAGCGTTCCGAAATCAAACTTATGCTTGCCGAAATTCATGGCATGGATGTTTTCGACGCCCTGTTTTTCTGCCCATTCCATTACTTCTACCATACCAATCACCGTAGCGCCGGTTAAAGACGCCAGCTGCACCAGGTCTGCGATATGATCAGCGTGACCATGACTCACCAGAATATAATCAGCCTTTATGGTATTGATGTCAATATGTGCGGCCAAAGGATTTGGCGTAATGAAAGGATCAAACAAAAATCTGATCCCCCCTGCCTCCAGCAGGAAGCAGGATTGTCCATAATACGTATATCTCATTTTCGTCTATTAAGCGCCAAACATTCCACCCAAGCCACCCAGCATGTCTTTTGTTGCCGATTGCATCTCCGTCGCACTCACCTGATCTGCCTGTACAAGGGCCTTGTTAACTGCGGTAAGCAGCAGTTCTTCAACCTCCTCCTTATCTGCTTGTTTATAAAACGCTTCCTCAATTTCAATGGCGGTAATTACTTTATTAGCTGTAGCTGTAACTTTGATGGCACCACCTTCCACTTCACCGAAAACTGAAATGGTATCTAATCTCTTTTTTATTTCTTCCGCTTTTTGTTGTGCGGCCATTAATTTATCGAACATAGCTTTAGTTTTTATTTTAAAACGAAATTAAGAGAAATTAGTTTAATTTTTTTAAGGATTAGTAAGCATCACCCCAATTACCTGTCCGTTGATGCGATTAGTCTTTACAGATATATTATCTTACAAGGCTGTAATAAAATCAAAATTGTCTTTACTAATACCGTAAAACCAATGCAACCATGAAAAAGACATATTTTAGGCTATGGTAAAGGAAGAAGAGCAATTATTTAATGAGCTCATCAAAGAAAACCATGCAAGCATTTACCGGATTTGCAGGGCTTATCTTTACGATATCTCCCATGCTGATGATCTCTATCAGGAGATTATATTCCAGATCTGGAAGAGCATGAAGAATTTTAAGGGAAAGTCGAAAGCAAGCACCTGGATTTACCGCATTGCCATCAACACTGCAATCAGCTTTAACCTGAAGAACAAGAAACACCAGCACCTTTCCTTACCAGATTCCATGCAGCTGCCCTATGAAGATACCTTGCAAAAAAAAGAGGATGAGGAACAGCAGCTTGGACGGTTAAGGTATTGCATCAGTAAACTGGAGGCGGGCGACCGGCTCATCATTTCTCTGGTGCTGGAGGACAAAAGTTATAAAGAGATTGCGGAAATAACCGGAAATAATATGAACCATGTGGGTGTTAAGATCAATCGCATTAAATCGCGCTTACTTAAACTCATGTCAAATGAATTTAAACATGAATTTTGAAGATATCAAGAAGGACTGGCAAACACAACCTGTGGCTGCCACAGCAGAATCGGTAAAAATAAGGCCTGAATTAAAAAGCAAATGGGAAAAGCATCAACAGCGGGTGCTGAGGACAAATATTTGTATGAGTCTGGGGTTTTTAGCCGCAATGATCGGTATTGCCTGGGTCTATTTCTCTTTTGAGGATGAATACCAGTGGCCATTTAAAGTAAGTGTAGCTGCTTTCTATGTGTTAATGCTGGTATATGCCGCCGTTAGCTGGCGAAGCTATGCCTTTAAAAAAGAGAATTATGAAGACTCCAGTAAGGACTATGTCAACTACCAGATCAGAAAACTAAGCTGGCAACGTAAATTGATCACCACGTATAGTTGGATATACATGGTTTTGTTGTGGGTGGCCCTAACGATGTATATCATTGAAATTACCACTGGTGGGAGCGCTCTTTTCAGGTATTCAGCCCTCGGTATAAGTACCTTGTATATAGTGTCTTTAAACATTTGGAGCAGGAAGAAAAAACAAAGCAAGCAATTAACAGCTATTGATCACCTGACGGCTGATTTTGAAGCGATTAAAAAGAAAATCATTATTGAGTAGGGGTCGTTACCATTTTTAATTGCGCCCAAGAACTCGCAAGCTCAATTTACTGATGTTGGATAAGCTGCTGATTAAAGCGCTCTTGCTGATCAATTGAGGAACATCAAGTGTTAGCTAAACAAGAGCTGTCCACGGCGGCATAACTGTCTATAAGGCTGTATTTGTTATTGTTCCTTTAGTTATTTTCAATGTTATGGTAATGATAGGGTAACACTGCTGTATCGATAAAATTGATGTTGCTTAAACTTTTTGTCGTGGTTTAGCCCTGTCGTACTGCAAAGGCCATTTAACTTTATCACCCAGCTGCACTGCTGCATGCAATGGGAAATAAGGATCACGCAGAAGTTCGCGCGCCAGGAAGATAAGGTCCGCCTGGCCCTTGCTCAGAATTTCTTCTGCCTGCATGGCTTCAGTAATTAAACCAACAGCACCTGTAGGCAGGCCTGTTTCCTGCCTGATCCGTTCGGAAAATTGCACCTGGTAACCTGGAAACAGCGGGATTTGCTGTTGCTCAGCTAAACCTCCGGATGAACAGTCGATCAGGTCTATGCCTTTATCTTTTAGCAAAGCGACAAGCCGTACCGAATCATCAGCTGTCCAGCCACCTTCAACCCAGTCGGTCGCAGAAATACGTACAAACAAAGGGTTTTCTGCCGGCCAAACTTCTTGTACGCTCGCTAAGATTTCCAACAGGAAACGGATGCGGTTTTCAAAGTTCCCTCCGTACTCGTCGCTGCGGTGGTTGCTCAATGGCGATAAGAACTGGTGGATGAGATAACCATGCGCGGCATGTATTTCTATCACTTTAAAGCCTGCAGTTAAAGAACGGAGGGCGGCCGCTTTAAAATCATCCTTTACTTTTTGTATGCCCTCCAGGTCTAAAGCAACAGGCGCAGCATCACCTTCATGGAAAGGGATAGCGCTGGCGGAAACCGTTTGCCACCCACCCTGCGCCGGGGTTACCTGTCGCCCGCCTTCCCATGGCGGCGTACTGCTGGCTTTCCGCCCTGCATGTGCAAGCTGTATGCCGGCAATGGCACCATGTTGATGAATAAAATCGTTAATCTTTCGGTACATGTCTACATGTTCATCCTTCCAGATGCCCAGATCACTGGCAGAAATCCGTCCTTCGGGCGACACCGCACTGGCTTCCTGGATGATCAATGCGGCACCGCCAATAGCACGGCTACCCAGGTGCACCAGGTGCCAGTCGTTAGCAAACCCATCTTCCGCAGTATACTGGCACATTGGAGAAACGACTATTCTATTTTTCAGGGTAACATTCTTGATTGGATAAGGAGAGAAGAGTAATGACATAAACACGTTTTCAGCTGTATATTATTTGTTTTTCAAGACAATGAAGCTATCATCAGCTTATCATAATTGCTTTTTGAAAGCCGCAAGCTTCTAATGGTTTGAGCAAATTAACAATATATGAGTTTATTTGTTCAAATATTGTGTAACTTCAAGTATATTTATTGAAAGAACAGACATAAGGTGACTCGGGGAAACAGGCTAAAAAGCAACCATTTAACCCAAACTAAGAAAGGCTATTTTTCGAGATCAACGATATATGAAGAAAATGTAAAATAATAAAAAAATATTGCACAACTCAATATTTATTTAAACCTTTGCGTTTCATTAATTTAAAGAGGGAAACACACAGAAAATGAGCAACCAACGCAGACATAAACTATCCATCGTGGAAGCAAAAAATATTGCCTCCAGAAGCTTGTTTATTGAGCGTTTGCAACCCGTGTTTTTTGTGACGACCCACCGGCAAAATTATACACCCCGTATTTGAGTAAAATCTACGCTCAAATCCTTAGAGGTAGTGTTCCTCTTCAAAACCAATTAATCCGATTTTTTATCTTTTTTTCGTTATCTATTAATGAATATAAACGATTTTGTAGTGCAGGTTGCACTTCCTGAACATCGTGTTTTTGCAGAAGAAATCTGTGAAGAAATGGCTGAGTCTGCTAAAGCCCGTGGGACGGGTATAGCCAAGCGCTCTCCTGATTATGTTGCCGGTAAAATTCTTGATGGTAAAGCTGTGATAGCCTTTCATAAGGATGGCAGCTGGGCAGGTTTCTGTTATATTGAAACCTGGAGTCACGGTATGTTTGTGGCCAATTCTGGGCTGATTGTTAGTCCGCATTATAGAAAAGTGGGCCTTGCAAACGCCATTAAGCACAAAATATTCGAATTATCGCGTATCAAATACCCTAAAGCCAAGATCTTTGGTTTGACAACGGGCCTTGCGGTGATGAAAATTAACTCTGACCTGGGCTATGAGCCTGTTACTTATTCGGAACTTACACAAGATGAAGAATTTTGGAAAGGTTGTCAGAGCTGTGTTAACTTCGAGATCCTGAAGAGTAAGGAACGTAAGAACTGCATGTGCACAGCCATGTTGTACGATCCGGCAACACAGAAACATGAAGTGGCTAAAAAGTTCGCCGAGGAGCTGGAAAGAAAACCTAAGCTTTACGAACGTTTTATGCGCATCAAGCAGAGACTGGTGATCAGGAATAAAACTTGAACGCAACGGCTGATTAAATTGTCGTCATTTTGAAAATTATCGTCGTCGATGACACCGTTCATTGATCTATTTATAAGAAATCTTGTAATTTAGACCCTGAAATAAGTTCAGGGTGACGAAATCAACAAGCAATAAATAAGCTCATGATAGCTTCGTTACCTTTAAAAACAAATACACATAAGAATGAAAAAGAAAGTTGTTTTAGCTTTTAGCGGAGGTTTAGATACCTCATTTTGCTGCATTTATCTTGCACAGGACCGCGGTCTGGAAGTCCATTCTGTTATTGTTAACACAGGCGGTTTCTCAGAAAAGGAATTACAGGAAATTGAAACACGGGCTTATGCTTTAGGTGTAACCTCTCATGCTGTAGTTGATGAAACAACTAATTATTACGATAGCTGCATTAAATACCTTGTTTTTGGTAATGTGTTAAAAAATGCGACTTACCCGCTGTCGGTAAGTGCAGAGCGTGTGAGCCAGGCTACGGCTATCGCTAATTATGTAAAAAAAATAGGTGCAGATTATGTTGCTCATGGTAGTACCGGTGCTGGAAACGACCAGGTGCGTTTTGACATGATCTTTAATATCATCATTCCCAATGTGGAAATTATTACGCCGATCAGGGACCTTAAGTTATCCCGTGAGGCAGAAATTGAATACCTGGCCAACCATGGTGTAGAATATAGCGCCGAAAAAGCAAGATATTCTATCAATAAAGGCCTTTGGGGAACTTCTGTTGGTGGCAAGGAAACTTTAACCTCCAATGAAACTTTACCAGAAGAAGCATGGCCAACACAGGTTACAGCAACTGAAGCCCGTAAACTGGAGCTTACTTTCGAAAAAGGTGAACTTGTGGCGCTTGATGGGGAAAGCATGGATCCCGTAACAGCGATACAGCAATTGCAGGCCATTGCACAACCTTATGGTATTGGGCGCGACATCCATGTTGGTGATACCATTATTGGCATCAAAGGCCGTGTAGGTTTTGAAGCTGCGGCTCCAATGGTAATCATTAAAGCACACCATACTTTAGAAAAACATACCTTAACCAAATGGCAACTATCCTGGAAAGAACAACTGTCTTCTTTTTACGGTAACTGGCTACATGAAGGACAATTCCATGATCCCATCATGCGCAATATTGAAGCTTTTTTAGCAGATACCCAAAAAACAGTAAGTGGTAAGGTATTTGTAGAATTGTTGCCTTATCGTTTCCAGATCATTGGAATTGAATCAGCACATGACTTAATGAGCAATAAATTCGGTAGCTACGGCGAGATGAACAATTCATGGAGTGGCGAAGATGTAAAAGGCTTCTCTAAAATTTTTGGCAACCAGGTGATGATCTGGCATAAAGTGAATAGCGATGAAGATTAGGGCCGGAATTGTAGGCGGTGCAGGTTATACTGGCGGCGAAATGCTCCGCCTGTTGATCAACCACTCCGCTGTAGAAATTGCTTTTGTGTTGAGCAGCAGCAATGAAGGTAACCCTGTTGCTGCCGTACATACCGATCTTATCGGGGATACAGATTTGCGTTTCTCAGGTGAGCTGTTGCAGGATATTGATGTTTTATTCTTATGTGTGGGCCATGGGGATGCTAAAAAATACCTTGATGCCAACCCCATCAACCCATCCGTAAAAATTATCGACCTGAGCCAGGATTTCAGGCTGAAAGCTCATGCCGCTTCAAAATGGGTTTACGGCTTGCCGGAATTAAACCGTGATGCCATCAAATCGGCTACACATATTGCTAACCCCGGTTGTTTTGCGACTTGTATCCAGCTTGGCCTTCTGCCACTGGCTGCTGCAGGACTACTGAAAGGGGAGGTGCATATCAATGCCACCACAGGATCAACTGGCGCCGGACAAAGTCTGTCTACCACTTCGCACTTTAGCTGGAGAACGAACAACCTGTCGGTTTATAAAGCTTTTGATCATCAGCATTTAAATGAAATCGGCGAAAGCCTGTTGCAGCTGGATGCTGCGTTTGACAGCAGTCTAAGCTTCATCCCGCAGCGTGGTGCTTTTCCTCGTGGTATTCTTGCTTCCATGTATACCGAATCTTCCCTTTCTGCTGAGGAACTGGAAAAACTGTATGAGGATTTTTATGCTGATCAGGAATTTACACATTACAGCAAGAAGAACGTAGACTTGAAACAAGTGGTGAATACCAATAAAGCATTGGTACATGTAGAAAAACAGGGTTCGAAAGTTTTCATTGTTTGTGTAATTGATAATTTATTGAAGGGGGCAAGCGGACAAGCGGTTCAGAACATGAACCTGATGTTTGGTTTACCAGAACGGCAGGGCTTGTCACTTAAAGCGACTGCATTCTAACTTAATTTAACCCCTTATAAGCCTTTTAAAATGAACCTATTTGATGTATACCCACTAAATAATATAGAAATTGTTAAAGCTGAAGGCAGCACCGTTTGGGATGCCGAAGGACAAGAATATTTAGATTTATACGGCGGTCATGCCGTAATCTCCATCGGGCATACCCACCCGCATTACGTTAAAAGAATTACCGACCAGCTTCAAAAGGTAGGTTTTTACTCCAATTCGGTTAAAATACCGATCCAAAATGCCCTGGCAGAGAAATTAGGCCAGGTATCCGGCAAAGCCGATTACCAGCTCTTTTTGTGTAACTCCGGTGCCGAAGCCAATGAAAATGCTTTAAAATTAGCATCTTTCTATAATGGCAGGAAAAAAATCATTGCCTTTTCAGGCGCCTTTCACGGAAGGACTTCCCTTGCTGTTTCAGCAACAGATAATCCAAAAATTATTGCGGCGGTAAATGAAACTGACAATATTGTTTTTCTGCCGCACAATGATGTGGCCGCATTGGAAAATGCATTCCAGCAATCTGGTGATGAAATTGCAGCAGTGATTATTGAGGGTGTACAAGGGGTTGGGGGCATAAAAGAAGCCTCCATTTCTTTTTTACAAGCTATTCGCCGTTTATGTGATGCGCATAATGCCGTTTACATTGCCGATAGCGTTCAATGTGGCTATGGCAGGACCGGCGATTTTTATTCGCATGATTATGCAGGTGTGGAAGCTGATATTTATACCATGGCAAAAGGCATGGGCAATGGTTTTCCGATTGGCGGAATCAGCATTGCACCAAAGTTTAAACCATGGCATGGGATGTTGGGGACTACTTTTGGTGGTAACCACCTGGCTTGTGCCGCAGCGCTTGCTGTTTTGGAAGTGATGGAACAGGACCAACTGATGGAAAATGCCAAGGCTGTAGGAAGCTTCCTGATTGAAGAATTAAAGAAAATTGAAGGGATCATCGAAGTACGTGGAAGGGGATTGATGATTGGTATTGAACTGCCGGCAGATAAACCTGACGTGAAAAAGAACCTTTTGTTTAAACATCATATTTTTACGGGTGAAGCAAAACCCAATGTGATCAGGTTATTACCTGCGTTAAATTTAACCATGGAACAGGCTGGTCAATTTTTAGAAAACTTTAAAATTGCTTTAAAAGGATGAAACAATTCACTTCAGTAAATGATGTCGAGGATATCAACCAATTGGTACAGGCGGCCCTGGCCTTAAAAAATAATCCCTATGCTGATCAGCAGCTGGGAAAAAATAAAACCCTCGGACTGGTTTTCTTGAACCCTAGTCTGCGTACCCGTTTAAGCACCCAGAAAGCGGCCATCAATTTAGGGATGTCTGTTATGGTGATGAACATGGATAAAGAAGGTTGGGCACTGGAAACGCAGGATGGTGTGGTGATGAACGGAAGCACTGTAGAGCATATCCGTGAAGCAGCAGCAGTGATGGGTCAATATTGCGATATCCTCGGCTTGCGTTCTTTCCCTAAATTGCAGAACAGGGATGAAGATTACAGTGAAGATTTCTTTAATAAATTTATAGAATATTGTGGAGTACCTGTGGTAAGTCTGGAAAGTGCAACCAGGCATCCTTTACAAAGTCTGGCAGATTTAGTAACCATCACGGAAACGTGGAAAGGGGAGGGCAAACCGAAAGTTGTTTTGGCATGGGCACCTCATATCAAGCCTTTGCCACAGGCAGTACCAAATTCTTTTGCTGAATGGATGTGTAAGGCACAGGAGGAAGGGCTTGTCGATTTCACGATTGCATATCCCCCAGGTTTTGAGCTGAATGAAGACTTTACGCCGGGTGCTAAACTAACGCAGGACCTGGACGAAGCGTTAACTGGAGCGGATTATGTATACGTTAAAAATTGGTCGAGTTACCAGGACTATGGTAAAGTGTTGCCCTTTCCAGATGGCTGGATGCTGACCAATGATAAATTGAAAATTACCAATGATGCTAAAGTGATGCATTGTTTACCGGTAAGGCGGGACCTTGAATTGTCGGCTGAAGTACTGGACGGGCCGCATTCATTGGTTATTCATGAAGCGGGAAACCGTTTATGGGCTGCGCAGGCCGTTTTGAAAGACCTCTTACAAACTTTATCTTCGACTCCTTAATGACTTTAACTTAAATAAATGGAGCAACTCACGGTCATAAAAATAGGTGGAAATGTAATTGACAACTCCGCAAACCTGCATCGCTTTCTCTTGGATTTCACGGCATTGCCGGGTAAAAAGATCCTTGTGCATGGTGGTGGAAAGGTTGCCACAGACCTGGGTATTTCCCTTGGTGTGGAAGCTAAAATGGTGGAGGGCAGGCGTATTACGGATATCGAAACTTTAAGGATCGTTACTATGGTATACGCCGGACTGATCAATAAAAATATGGTCGCCCAGTTGCAGGCTAAAGGCTGTAATGCGATTGGCTTAAGTGGCGCAGATGGTAATATCATCAAGGCCGTAAAACGCCCTGTAGTTACCATAGACTACGGTTTTGTGGGCGACTTGCAGGATGCCTCGGTTGATACGCATACTTTAAGCAGCCTGTTGCAGGCTAATTTGATACCGGTTCTTTGTGCCATTACCCATGATGGTGATGGACAATTACTGAATACCAATGCAGATACCATTGCTTCGGCAGTGGCGGTTGCTATGTCGGCTTCTTATGAAACCAGCCTGGTTTATTGCTTTGAGAAAAAAGGCGTATTGAAGGATGTGGAGGATGAAAACTCCCTGGTGAAGGAAATCAGAAGCATTGAATTTGAAGGGCTGAAGGATGAAGGCGTCGTTTCGGGCGGCATGATCCCGAAGTTACACAATGCCTTTGAAGCCATTAAATCTGGCGTCAAAGCCGTTTATATCGGCAAAGCAGATGAGCTTACGCTCATTAATGAACAAAATTTTGGAACGCGCTTAATCTCCTGATGATGGAACAGTATCAAGGTAAAATCGCTATTTTAGGTAGTGGAAATATAGGCCTCTCTCTAGCGAAAGGCCTGATAAAGGCTAATTATGTACAAGCAACGCAAATATGCCTTACACGGCGTAATACCGAGGCGCTTTCGAACTCTGCGGCCATGGGTTTTGCAGTTTCTGCTGATAATGCTTTGGCGGTAGCCAATGCTGACATTGTGGTGCTGGCTGTTTTACCTCAGCAACTTAACCAGTTGTTAGAGCAGATCAGTAGCGCTGTTGATCCCAAAAAACATTTGCTGATCTCCGTGGCATCTGGCGTAAGTTGCCAGGACATCCGTTCAAAGCTAACTGAAGAGGTTCAGGTGGTGAGGGCAATGCCTAATACGGCTATTGCCATTGGTCAGTCGATGACATGTGTGGCTACCGACAATGGCAGTGATGCCAATGTGAAGGAAGTGACAAGGATGTTTGAAACCGTGGGTGCGGTGGTTAAAATTAATGAAGACCTGATGACTGCAGCGACTGCGCTATGTGCCTGTGGTATTGCTTTCTTTTTAAGGGGTATCCGGGCAGCTTCCCAAGGCGGCGTAGAAATCGGTTTTCATGCGGATGAAGCTTTGAAAATGGCGGTGCAAACGGCTAAGGGTGCTGCAGATTTACTTTTACAAATGCATTCTCATCCTGAACAGGAAATCGATAAAGTGACCTCCCCGAAAGGGTGTACCATTGCTGGATTAAACGAAATGGAGCATAATGGTTTCAGTTCATCCTTAATCAAAGGCATTAAATTATCTGCTTTAAAAGCAGGGAACTTATATACTAAAGAATAATATGACCGCACAACTGCAGGAAGATAGTTTAGCGTTGTTAAAGCAGCTCATCAGCATCCAGTCGTTTAGTAGGGAAGAAAACCAGACCGCTGATGCCATTGTGAAGTTCCTCGAGGACAGAAACATCAAAACCCATCGTAAACTGAACAATGTCTGGGCTTATAATTTATATTTCGATGCCGCTAAACCAACTATACTGCTCAATTCTCATCACGATACCGTAAAGCCAAATGCTGGGTATAACCGTGACCCTTATGCGCCGGAAATCGAGGCGGGTAAATTGTACGGACTTGGCAGTAATGATGCAGGTGGTTGCCTGGTTTCGCTGATCGCTACTTTTTTGTACTTCCATGACCAGAAGGACCTCAGCTATAATCTTTGTCTGGCTGCTACCGCAGAAGAAGAAATTTCTGGCATTAACGGCATTGAGTGTGTATTGCCTGAACTTGGGGAAATGGAATTTGCCATCGTGGGCGAGCCTACGCTGATGAACCTTGCGATAGCAGAACGTGGTTTGCTGGTATTAGATTGTACGGTTCATGGCACTGCCGGACATGCGGCCCGTGAAGAAGGTGATAATGCCATTTATAAAGCTTTAAAGGATATGGAATGGTTCCGCAACTACCGCTTTTCGAAAGTATCAAGCGTGTTCGGGCCACTTAAAATGTCAATCACCATTATCAACGCCGGCAGTCAGCACAATGTAGTGCCTGCACTTTGTACTTTTACCGTTGATGTAAGGGTAACCGATGCCTACACGAATGAAGAGGTGTTAAAAATTATCAGGAACAATGTAGACTGTGAAGTTAAACCGCGGTCGACCAGGTTAAAGCCTTCGTCGATTGATATAGCGCATCCCTTTGTGCAGTCGGGCATCAAACTTGGCAGAAGCACTTACGGATCACCGACAACCTCAGACCAGGCATTGCTCAGCATTCCTTCCGTTAAAATAGGGCCAGGTGATTCTGCACGTTCTCATATGGCAAATGAGTATATTTTTGTGAATGAAATTGCCGAAGGCATACAGCTATATATTGAAATGTTGAAGCCTGTGATTAAAGGCAAATAATCCTGTTTTAAAGCTTCAGGTATTTATTGTTAATTTTACAATAAATACGATGATTGACTGGATACGACGATTGATTGGAACGTCATCCCGAACTCCGTTCCGGGATCTGATTTATTACTGACTTTAACTTGGGATAGCGACATTTTTTGTACGACGTGATTGAAATAAATTTATACTGATATAAACGATGGAGCATTCTTTAGGAGAGCATCGTCACCAATAAAAACATAAGTAACTGATGAAACCTGCTGATCATGCAGTTAATTATACAATTAAAATGATCAGTCAAGCTTCATTACCAATAAAAACATAAGCAAACCAATGAAAATCTGGCAAAAGAATATAGACGTAAATAAAGATATTGAAACCTTTACTGTTGGTAAAGACAGGGAACTGGATTTGGAGATGGCTGCTTTTGACGTGCTGGGTTCCCTGGCACATGTGGAGATGCTGGAGAGTATTGGCTTGCTGACTGCAGAAGAGTTGGTGAGCATTCAAAAGGAGCTTAAAAACATCTATGCGGAGATAGAAGCCGGAAACTTTGTGATCGAAAATACGGTGGAAGATGTCCATTCGCAGGTCGAATGGCTGTTAACACAGCGAATTGGCGAAGCCGGGAAAAAGATCCATAGTGGACGTTCACGCAACGACCAGGTGCTGGTAGATTTGAAGCTGTTTTTCAGGCACCGCATCGAGGAAATGGTGAGCAATACGAATACATTGTTCCAGGAGCTGATTTCCCTTAGTGAAACACATCGTGATAAGCTGTTGCCTGGTTATACTCATTTGCAGATTGCTATGCCTTCTTCATTTGGCTTATGGTTTGGTGCCTATGCAGAAAGCCTGGTTGACGACCTGGAACTGATGCTGGCTGCCTGGAAAGTGACCAATAAAAATCCTTTAGGCTCGGCTGCGGGTTATGGTTCTTCTTTTCCGCTTAACAGAACAATGACCACCAACTTACTGGGTTTTGAATCTTTAAACTACAATGTGGTTTATGCGCAGATGGGCAGGGGCAAAACTGAACGTATTTTAGCACAGGCCATGTCGTCTATTGCGGCTTCCCTGGCTAAAATGTCTATGGATATTTGCCTGTTCATTAACCAGAACTTCGCCTTTATCAGCTTTCCAGATGAATTGACCACCGGATCGAGCATCATGCCACATAAAAAGAATCCGGATGTCTTTGAACTTATCCGTTCACGATGCAATAAAATTCAGGCCCTGCCGAATGAAATTGCGATGATGACGACTAATCTGCCTTCGGGATATCACCGCGATTTGCAGTTATTGAAGGAAAACCTGTTCCCGGCCATTACCTCTCTGAACGAATGCTTAACCATGGCTACGTATATGCTGCAAAACATCCGTATCAAGAACGATATTTTGAGCGATAAAAAGTATGCTTATTTGTTTAGCGTGGAAGTGGTGAATGATTTAGCACTTAAAGGTGTACCTTTCCGTGAAGCGTATAAGATAGTAGGAGAGACCATTGAAAATGGCACCTTCGAGCCAAATACACAGGTTAACCATACCCATGAAGGCAGTATTGGTAATTTATGCAATGCCGAAGTTTCCGGCATGATGGAGGAAGTGCTTGCCCAGTTTAAATTTGAAAAAACTCATCAGGCCATAGAAAAGTTATTGGCTTAATTTTTTACTATATATAATAATAGCATGAATGTATCCGTATTAGCAAGCTCGCTTATTGGCTCAGAAATCATTAAAATAGGTAATGAGGTAAATGAGTTAAAAAGTAAGGGTGCCCAAATTGCAAATCTGACGATTGGTGATTTTGATCCTTCCATTTTCCCTATACCCGAAGAACTGAAAGACGAAATTATTGAGGCTTATAACGATCATCAGACTAATTACCCTCCTGCAGATGGTATTTTGCCATTGCGCGAAGTAGTGGCTGATTTGTTGAAGGATAAGTATGACCTCACTTATTCTCCAAAGGAAATCTTAATTTCCGCAGGCTCCCGTCCTTTAATTTATTCCACTTTTCTGGCTTTGATTGATCCGGGAGATAAGGTGATTTATCCGGCACCATCATGGAACAATAACCACTACTGCCATTTAACTTCGGCAGAAGGGGTTGCTATTGAAAGTCTGGAAGAAAACAACTTTATGCCAGTGGCTTCGCAGATTAAACCACATTTAAAAGGTGCAACCTTATTGGCACTATGTTCACCTTTAAATCCTACAGGAACCATGTTCTCAGCAGAACAGCTGGCAGAAATCTGTGATTTGGTGATTGAAGAAAATAAATCAAGGCCAGCCGGTGAAAAGCCTTTATACATCATGTATGATCAGATTTATGCCTTGTTAACTTTTGGCAAGGAACACATCAACCCGGTGAGCTTAAGACCTGAGTTGAAAGATTATGTGATCTTTATTGATGGCATTTCAAAATGCCTTGCTGCAACAGGCGTAAGGGTAGGCTGGGGATTCGGACCAGATGCTGTAATCAGCAGGATGAAAGCTATTTTAGGTCATATGGGTGCCTGGGCTCCAAAGGCAGAACAGGTAGCTGTTGCTAAATATTTAAAAAATCCGACCCAGGTGAAGAGCTTCCTGGCTCACTTTAAAACGCAGATCCAGGCTAGTCTGAATGAGATTTACGAGGGTTTCCAGGAACTGAAAAAGGAAGGTTTTGCAGTGGATGCCATTGAACCAATGGGTGCCATATACTTAACTTTAAAAATCAACTATATCGGCAAAACCACACCTGATGGTGATTTGCTGAAAGATAGTACTGATGTAAATTTTTACCTGATTAAAGCGGCCGGGACAGCCCTGGTGCCTTTCTCTGCTTTTGGAAATGATGAAAACATGGCCTGGTTCAGGGCATCGGTTGGTGGTTGTTCCATCGCTGACATCAAAGCCATGATGCCAAGAATTAAAGCAGCTTTAAGTCAGTTAGTTTAATTAAGACATCCGTTTTTTTAAACCTTGGCATTTTATAAAAAAAAACAAAAATCCATGATTGCAATGATCTATACTTCAGGAAGTTGATCAATAATCAGCCACAAAAAAAGAGGTACTTGTTTTTAACAGTACCTCTTTTGCTATTTATACAAAACCCTTATTTAAATTCCGATGTCTTATGGAACTCAATATCCGGATAATCACGTTGAGTCATGTTGATCATAAAGTCGTTATCTGCTAAAAATACAGGGTTACCATCTTTATCCTCGCCAATATGATGTTGTTTACGTTTCACAAACTCTTCCAGTTTTTTCTTGTCTTTTGAAGTAACCCAGTTTGACTTACCGTAGCTTAACGTTCTGAAAAAAGCTTTTGCGCCATATTCATGCTCTAACCTGAATGCAATTACTTCAAACTGAAGCTCACCAACGGCGCCAATGATCTTTCTGTTTCCTGGTTGCTGGGTAAACAATTGAGCCACGCCTTCTTCTGTAAGCTGTTGTATGCCTTTCTCCAGTTGCTTGGTCTTTAAAGGATCTCTATTCTCAACTTCCTTAAATATCTCAGGAGAGAAGCTCGGAATGCCTTTAAATTTCAACATCTCCCCCTCAGTTAAGGTGTCGCCGATTTTAAAGTTCCCGCTGTCGTATAAACCTACAACATCTCCCGGCCAGGCTTCCTCGACAATACTTTTCTCGTTAGCCATGAAATCCATAGGATTGGAGAATTTAAATTTCTTATTCTGGCGGGTGTGGAAATAAAACTTGTTACGTTCAAACTTACCCGAGCAGATCCTTAAGAAGGCAATACGGTCACGATGTTTAGGATCCAGGTTAGCATGTATCTTAAAGACAAAGCCACTGAAATTTTTCTCGCTCACCAATACTTCTCTTTCTTCGGCCTCACGGCTTCTAGGACTCGGTGCAATGTTAATGAAGGTGTCCAGCAATTCTTTAATCCCAAAATTGTTAATGGCACTTCCAAAAAATACCGGAGCCAGTAGACCTTCAGTATACATACTCTTATCAATATCCCCATAAACCCCATGTACCAGTTCCAGGTCACCTTTAAGGTTCTCAAGTTCCTGAGGTTTCAGGTATTTCTCCAGGTTCTTGTCGTTCAGGTCACTCACGCCAATAACACTGGTGCTGATTTTAGTTTTATCAGGCTCAAAAAGGTTTAAATGCTTGTTGTAAATACTGTAAACACCTTTGAAAGTATGTCCTTGTCCGATAGGCCATGATAACGGGCAGAGGCTGATGCTTAATTTCTGTTCAATTTCATCCAGCAGATCGAAAGCATCCTTACCTTCCCTGTCCATTTTATTGATAAAAATGATCACTGGTGTGTTACGCATGCGGCAAACTGCCATCAGTTTTTCGGTTTGTTCCTCCACACCTTTAACACAGTCGACAACCAAAATCACACTATCCACTGCAGATAGAGTTCTGTAGGTATCTTCAGCGAAATCCTTGTGACCAGGGGTATCCAATATGTTAATGCGCTTGCCACTATATTCAAAGCCCATTACGGAAGTAGCCACGGATATACCACGCTGCTTTTCAATCTCCATAAAATCTGAAGTATTGCTTTGATTAGCTTTATTTCTTTTTACCGCACCTGCGGTGTTGATAGCCCCACCAAAAAGTAAGAACTTTTCGGTTAATGTTGTTTTACCAGCATCGGGGTGACTTATAATGGCAAATGTTTTTCTTTTTTCTATTTCCGGGTGAATCATAAAGGAGTTAAGCCTGTGTGCTTGAATGAGCTGCAAAGATAAAGATAAAATATAAAAGAAAAACCGGTCATTAACGACCGGTTTTTCATTTGAATATAATTTCTTTTTAATGGTGATGAAGCAATTAGCCTCTGTCGCCCCTGGAGGCCCTTCCGCTGCTTTGAGATTGCGCACGACCACGGTTCTCATTACTTCTTGATGGTGCACTTTGCTGAACACGTTCCTGTCTAGGTTGTTGTACCTGCTGACGAGGTGCACTTTGTTGCCGCTGTTGTTGTTCTTGCTGACGAGGCGCACTCTGCTGTTCACGTTGTCTCTGCTGTGGCTGTGCACGTTCTTGCTGCTCACGACCGGACTGTTCCCTTGCTTGTTGCTGACGATTTGACTCCTGGCGCTGCATACCTTCCTGCTGGTCCCGTGACTGTTGCTGTGCACGTTCCCTTTGCTGACTTTGGGCCCTTTGCTGAGTTTGAACCCGTTCACGGCTAGCCTCATCTTGTCCTTGTCGCTGAACCCTTTCCGTACGTTCCGCTGCATCGCTTCTTTGCTGTGTAGCATTAGCCTCACGGTTAGTACGACTATTGTTTCTATCTACATTAGCACCTGGCGTGTTGTTGCGCTCATTAGTCCTGTTTCTGCCGGCCTCATTAGACCTTGTAGCAGCATCATTTCTGTTGGTACTGGTCCTGTTGTTACCATTATTATTGTTTCTGTCACTACGACTGCCGGTATAAGCATTATCAGAACTTACCCTTCTTGGCGCAGCATTTCTGTTATCAGCATTACGGTTTGTTTTTGGATTGTAAATATTAACCGTATTGTTGGAGATGGAAGACCTGCGTGACCGGTCTGTACGATTCACGTTATAAACCCTTACGTCTCTGTTGGTTGCCCGTCTGATGTCATCACGTCTCGGACCAGTATAATAAGTATGCCTGTTTCTTTGGCCGGTATAGTTGATGATGGTCGTGTGGTTAAAAATATTCACATTTCTGTGGCCACCATATCTTGGGAACCTGTCATAGTATATATTTCTTTGTGGAACAAATACCCACCAGGAATTAGGAATGTGGTAACCGCCACCAAAGTTAATATTGATGTTAATGCCCGGGGCTAATGGTGCCCAGCCATAATAACCTCCACCACTTCTCCAGCTTACCCATGCAGGTCCCCAGGTAGTGTCAGGGATCCAGATCCAATCGCTGTAGCGGTTAAGGATCCATCTTCCATAATGGAAAGGCGCCCAACCCCAGTCGTAATCAGATACCCAGGTATTACCATATTCTGTCATTACCCAACGCCCATTGGTATAATAAGGTCTGAACTCTTCCTGATCCACATCTGGCCTCCAAACGTATCCATATTCAGGATCCTGAATCCAGACGCCATAAGGCGACAATTCATCGTAAAACGTCTGCAGCGAAATGTCATCATCCTGCGCAACTGCTTTTTGTGTCGATCCGGCCAGGAGGAATATGAGTCCTAACACAAGTACCGGGAATTTGAACAAGTTTTTCATGTGTGTGTAGTTGTTTTAAAGGTTACGAAGCTTGCATCATCCTCATCTTATGATTTTTTTATCAGAAAGATCATGCAGGTTTCATTGTGTGTGTTTAGCTAACCTAACATTTATACTCAATATGAGTTCCAAAGAATATAAAGGTTTAATATGTATGTGAAATATTACAATAGAGAACAATAGAAGTGCCTAATTTAATTGGCTGACTACTTAAAACTGCGGTCTTAAATTTGCATCCACTATTTTACAAGATACGGAAATTACAATTAATACCCGATAAGCTTCTCTTTACCCGTATTATTTCTTTTCTTTTGCAACATGAAACCATCAAGAGCAAATGATAGCTTCATCACCGTTAAAAAACAAATTATATTCCAATGAAAAAAGGTACCTTATATTTAGTTCCAGTTCCTTTAGCAGAAAATGCGGCCGCAAAAACTTTTACACCCTTTTTGGTGGAAACCATTAATGCTATTGACACCTATATCGTAGAAAACGAGAAAACAGCACGTAAATTTTTAAAGGAAGCAGGTTTAAGATTGCCACAAAGTGAGCTGGTGATACATGATTATGGGAAACATAAACGCGCTTCATCATTAGTTCCATACTTTAAAGAACTAATGACTGGTAAAGACGTTGGCTTAATGAGTGAAGCTGGTTGTCCTGGTATTGCAGATCCCGGAGCTGATATTGTTGCAGAAGCACACCGCCGTGGCATTACTGTGGTACCCTTGGTAGGACCAAATTCCATATTGCTGGCATTAATGGCATCTGGTTTTAACGGACAAAGTTTTACTTTTCACGGTTACCTGCCCATCAATAAAGAGGAGCGGGCCAAGCGCATCAAGGAATTAGAGAACATAGCAGAAAAGCAGAAGCAAACACAAATGTTTATGGAAACACCTTTCAGAAATAATGCACTTTTAGAAGATGTACTGAAAAGTGCAGCGCCACAAACGCTGTTATGCATTGCCAGTAACCTTACTTCTGAAACGGAATTTGTTAAAACCCTTTCGGTTGGCCAATGGCGCCAGGAAAAAATAGACTTGCATAAAAAGCCGACTATTTTTCTTTTATACCGACTATTTTAAGGCTGAAGCCGTTTTTTTGATCTTTCCTACCGGTACATGTTTTTTCCTTCGATGAAGGTAATCACTTTATCAGGTACAAAATATTGAATGTTTTTTTTCTCCTTAACTGCATTACGGATAAAAGTAGAGGAAATGTCCATTTGGGGGGTATCCGTCAATACGACAGCAGGATGATTTTTCCATTCCTCTACATTTACACCCGGCCTTGGATAAACATAGAGCTTGTAATTTTTTAGAATTACCTCATAATTTTTCCATTTTTTAAACGAGGCCAGGTTGTCTGCGCCCATAATCAGCGCAAACGCTCTAGTGGGATATTTTTCTTCCAGATGAATCAGGGTATCAATGGTATAAGAGGGCTGTGACAAGGTAAATTCAATGTCGCTTACTTTCAGTTGCAGGGAGTTCTCCGTAGCGAGCCTCACCATTTCCAACCGGTCGTAACTATTGGATAAGCCTTTTTTGTTTTTCAGCGGATTGTGGGGTGAAACCACCATCCAAACCTCATCCAGCTCCGTATAATTAGCCATATAATTGGCTATAACCAGATGGCCGATGTGTACCGGGTTGAAAGAACCAAAAAACAGCCCTGTTTTCATGCTTGTTATTCTTTAATGAAGTCGCTGATCAACTGTTCTGCTTCCTTACATGCGACCTCAAGGTCATAATTTTTCAGGATAACATCAAATCGATCTGCGTATTTCAGCTCTTTTTCAGCCTTAACGAAGCGTTCCTGCAGTTTTGATTCACTATCTGTGCCACGACCTGTTAAACGTTCTTTGAGCACTTCTAAGGATGGTGGTTGCACAAATATAGCCAGTGCATTCTCTTCAAACTTTCTTTTTAAACGAAGTCCGCCTTCCACATCAATATCAAAAATAACGTGTTTGCCTTCATCCCAGATTCTTTGAATTTCTGAGCGCAGGGTGCCATAAAAGGTCCCATTGTAGACTTCCTCGAATTCCACGAATTCCTGATGGGCTACTTTGTGCAGAAAAGACTCTTTAGAAATGAAATAATAATCTTTTTCATGCTGTTCATCGCCTCTGGCTTCGCGGGTGGTAGCCGAAACTGAAAAACTTAAAGAAGGATACTTTTGCAGTAAATGTTTTACTATTGTTGTTTTTCCAGCACCGGATGGAGCTGAAAATATAATGAGTTTGCCTTGTTTCATTGTTGTATCCATCCTGCTTACAATACGTTAAGCAGTTGTTCTTTAATCTTTTCTAATTCTTCTTTCATGCCAACTACCAATTGTTGTATCTGCGCATCATTTGCTTTTGCGCCCATGGTATTGATTTCCCTGCCTATTTCCTGCGATATAAAACCTAGCTTTTTGCCATTGGCATCTTTACCTTTCAAGGTTTCTATAAAGTAATCGCAGTGACTTTTCAGGCGGATGCGCTCCTCGGTGATGTCTAATTTGTCGATGTAGTATATCAATTCCTGTTCAAGGCGATTTTGGTCGATGGTGATTTTAACCAGGTTTTCTTCAAGGAACTGGGTCAAGCGAGCTTTTACCTGTGGAACCCTTAAAGGCGCTAACTCTTCAACCTTTGCAAATAATTCAAGAATGTTTTTTATACGTAGTTCCAGATCTTCATTCAACACTTTTCCCTCAGTGATCCTGAACTCGTTAAAGTTTTGAAGTGCTTTTAAGAAAGTCTGGTGTAGCACAACCCAGTCGTTTTCATTGCCTTCTTCTTCTGTATAGCTAATGACGTCGGGAAAATTTAAAGCAGCTTGCAGCAGATTGCTGGAGTCAGCACCTAGTTCTTCATTAATGGAAGCCAGCTGTTTGTAGTATTTCTTTAAAAGTTCAGCATTGATTTGAGCTCCTTTTTGCTGCTCATCAGTACGCTCCACATTAATGGAAACCGTTACTTTTCCGCGTTCAATATCCTTGCTGCAAAGATTACGTAAAAATAATTCCTTCTCTGTATAGGCTCTGGGCAGCTTTAAATTGAGTTCTAAAAACTTACTGTTTAAAGATTTGATCTCTACTGAAAACTTAACATTTTCATGATCTGTAGAGGCCAGGCCGTAACCTGTCATTGATTTTATCATGTGCAAAGATATAATTTATTGTTTAATCGTTGAAAACTATGGCTATTATAGTTACACGGCACGTGGTGTTATTAACTATTTTTAACACCTTCCCCTCGATAACTATGACTAAATTTGTACAAATTAGGATGATGCTGGCATGGTTTTGCAAGCTATCACCCTATTATAAACAGATTTATACCAATGAATAGAATCCCTGATAAAATATATTTGCTCTTACTGCTGTGCCTGATGACCTCTTTTTTCAATGCTTCTGCACAGGAGAAAGGAATAATCAGAGGTGTAGTGATGGAAAAAGGGACGTCAAACCGGATTGCCGCTGCGCAGGTCGTAAATAAGCGAACCAGTGCCCAGGTAAGAAGCGACGACTTTGGTTTTTTTCAAGTCGGTGCACTTGTTGGTGATACTTTAATAATTTACAAACTAGATTATACGGATGTCAATATGGCCATTACAACGGAGAAAGACTTGCTGGTACATTTAAGCCGGGCAAGCCACACGCTGGAGCAGGTAAATATCTACGGACAGACGAAAAAGCAGGAAATGGAAGATGTGAAGCAGGAGTTTAGAAATAAGGGCTCCTTTTACGGAGGGAAGCCACCTGTGTTATCCTACGTTTTTACGCCGTTAACAGCGATCTATGAGTTGTTTGGCCGTACGCCTAAAAATGCCAGAAGGTTTGGTAAATATTACACTACAGAATTACAACAAACAGAAGTAGACGCTTATTTTAATGAGTCCATGATCCGGAAGCATACTGATCTGAAAGATAAAGAGCTCGAAACCTTCATGCTGAACTACCGTCCTGACTATGAGTTGGTGAAAAAGTGGACCGACTATGATGCCATTAAATATATCCAGGATTCATCAAAAAAATTCAAAGAGAGCCTGAATAAAAAGTAATTATTAAATAGCTAGGCTCTCGCAGGTCTTTTCTGCAGCCATCTTTTCTGCATTCTTTTTATTGTAATCCTTTCCTATTCCAAAGATTTCACCGTCGATAACGGTCTGAACCGTAAACAATTTCGGACTGTCTCCTTCACTGTTGGCGATCAAATCAAAGCTAATATCCTTACCTTGTCGCTGGCACCATTCAATCAGTTTACTTTTGAAATTGCTTTCCGTTACTTCCAAAGTATGAACATCCACGTAAGGCTTAATGATCCTTTTTAAAAGATATTCCTTGGTAAACTCGTAACCTTTATCAAGATAAATAGCACCAATTAATGCTTCAAAAGCATCACCCAGCATAGAGTGGTGTTTCGTTTGTGCGTTAACCATTTTCTGGTCAAACACGATCAGCTGGTCAAAGCCCATTTTTCGGGCCAGTTGGTTTAAATTAGCCCTGTTAACAATTTTAGAACGCATTTCTGTAAGGAAACCCTCGTCCTTATAAGGGTAACTTTTAAACAACAGTTCGGCAATGACGGAGCCAAGAATAGCATCGCCAAGAAACTCAAGGCGTTCATTACTGCTTTTACTACCATTTTTAAGGATCTTTGCGACAGACCGATGCCTGAATGCCATTTTATATAAAACGGCATTACCAGGCACAAAGCCTAAAAGATTCTTTAGCTTTTTAATAAACTCTCTATCAGGAGATAGGTGGAGCTTATAGAATTTAAATAATGGCATTAATTTTCAAACATCCTTTTCTTTTTCTATTCCTCGTATTTTTTGAAAATCACAGAGGCATTATGCCCGCCAAAACCAAAAGTATTACTTAAAGCAGCACGAACCGGACGTTTTTGAGCTTCATTAAATGTGAAATTTAAATTAGCGTCAAACTGAGGGTCGTCTGTGAAATGGTTAATCGTTGGAGGAATAATATCATTTTTTATGGCCAGAATAGCTGCAATCGCTTCCACAGCACCAGCAGCACCCAATAAATGGCCTGTCATGGATTTTGTAGAGCTGATATTCAGCTTGTATGCATCTTCACCAAAAAGATCTACAATTGCCTGTGTTTCAGAAACATCGCCAAGTGGCGTTGAAGTTCCGTGAACATTGATATAATCAATATCTGACGTAGATAATCCTGCATCATTCAGTGCATTTGTCATTACCATTCTAGCACCTAATCCCTGCGGATGTGGAGCTGTAATGTGATTTGCATCGGCACTCATACCTCCACCAACTATTTCTGCATAGATCTTGGCACCACGCTTTTTAGCATGTTCCAATTCTTCAAAGATGATCGTTCCGGATCCTTCACCAGCAACAAAACCATCGCGGTCTTTATCAAAAGGTCGGGAGGCCGTAGCCGGGTCATCATTGCGCGTAGAAAGGGCATGCATAGCGTTGAAACCACCAATACCAGCCTCATTGATAATAGCTTCAGATCCACCACTGATAATCACATCAGCCATATTCAGGCGAATGTAGTTATAAGCATCAATCATTGCATTAGTTGAGGAAGCACAGGCAGAGACAGTGGCAAAGTTTGGACCTCGTAATCCATATTTTATTGAAATATGTCCTGGAACTATGTCAATAATTAATTTAGGAATGAAAAAAGGATTGAATCTTGGCGTACCATCGCCAGAGAAAAAGTTCCTCATTTCTTCCATAAAGGTCTTTATGCCACCAATACCCGAGCCCCAGATCACACCAATGCGATTGGTATCCAGCTGAGTGAAATCAAAATTACCATCTTTTACAGCTTCTTCAGTAGACGCTATAGCGTATTGCACAAATTGATCTAATTTGCGGGCTTCTTTCCGATCCATGAAATCTTCAGGATTGAAATTTTTAAGCTCACATGCAAACTTGGTTTTGAACTTTGTGACGTCAAAACTTTTAATAGGCGCAGCGCCACTCACACCATTTAACAATCCATCCCAGAATTCTGGGACGGTATTGCCAATAGGAGTGAGTGCACCTAAACCTGTAACTACTACTCTTTTTAATTCCATTTATACGGATTATACGGAGACCGTATGTTTACTTTACGTTTTTCTCTAGATAAGCAACTGCTTGACCAACTGTACCAATGGTTTCAGCTTGATCATCTGGAATTGCAACATTGAATTCTTTTTCGAATTCCATGATAAGTTCCACAGTATCCAAAGAATCCGCACCTAAGTCGTTTGTGAAAGAAGCTTCCGGGGTAACCTCGCTCTCGTCCACACCTAATTTTTCAACGATAATAGCCTTAACTCTTGAAGCAATATCAGACATAATGATTATAATTTAATGGTTAAATAATTCAGTGCAAAGAAAAATAAATTCTAACACATTTCAAATGTTTATTTTAGTATCAATTTTAATGTTTTTATTTCGAACTGTAAAGTAAAATTACTTTTATAATTTCGCATCTTAAAATAAAGAAACTGTTTTGAATAAAACTTACCTCAAACTTTCCCTTGATTTTGATTTTATTTTAATTGCAATCACCGCATCCTTAAAGGATTACGTGCTTTGCCACCACATCAACACCCGACTACATTTTAATTTTGAAAAAGTTGATGATCACGAGGTTTATTTCGATATTGACAAGCCGCCACTGTCTTTTTCTAAATATTATTTTTATGTTGAACAGGGTGACAATGAATTTTTTCTGCTAAACAATAAAAGTTCTGATGGATTTTTAATTCCGGAGATGAATAAGGTCGATTATTTCCTGATTATTAGGCAATATCTGGATAAAGAAGACCTGAATTCTATCCTTACCGGGTTGAATAAACTACCTGATATTCAGGTGGCTGCGAAGATAGATCCGGCAAAATTGAAGTCGCGTGAAAACTTGATCGTATAATTTTTACAAGATAGGTGTACAAAATACACTATATTTGATCTAATAAAGAAGTTTAAAACCAAAATTAGCCGGTTATTCCTGGAATAACACTACCCTCAATCATCGGTTAATTATAAATTATAGAATTAATGAAACCTTTTCATTCAAGAACGAAGATTGTTGCCACATTAGGCCCGGCCTCATCAAAACCAGAAGTTTTATTTAGTATGTTTAATGCAGGATTAGATGTCTGCAGGCTTAATTTTTCTCATGGTTCACAAGCCGATCACCAGGAAGTTTTAGATACTATCCGTGATATTAACAAGAAACACCAGTACAATGTAGGTATCCTTGCCGATTTGCAGGGACCGAAAATACGTATTGGAATGGTTAAAGATGGCGGTATTCATTTAGTTAACGGTGCCAGAACGGTTATCACTACTAAAGAATGTATCGGCAATGAAGAACGCATTTACATCACCTACACTAATTTCCCTAAAGATGTGAAAGCAGGTGAAGTTATCCTTTTGGATGATGGAAAATTGCAAATGCGCGTTGTAGAAACCAATTACAATGACGAGGTGATCTGTGAAATTGTACACGGAGGGATCCTTACTTCAAGAAAAGGAGTAAATTTACCTAATACCAAAGTTTCAATTCCATCATTAACGCCAGAAGATCGCGATAACCTGGAGTTTGTATTGAAAAATGATGTGGAGTGGATCGGACTTTCTTTTGTTCGTAATGCTGCCGATATCATTGAATTAAAAGAAATCATCAAACAAAGAGGTAAAACAGCCAGGGTTATTGCTAAGATTGAAAAACCTGAAGCTATTGAAAACATCGATGAAATTATTGCAGTTTCAGATGGTATTATGGTTGCCCGTGGTGACCTGGGTGTTGAAATGCCGATGGAAGAAGTTCCATTGTTGCAGAAAATGATCGTTAACAAATGTAGGGCTGCTTCAAAACCAGTAATTATTGCTACCCAGATGCTGGAAAGCATGATCACTACACCAAGACCTACACGTGCAGAGGTAAATGACGTGGCTAACTCGGTACTTGATGGTGCTGATGCGGTGATGTTAAGTGGAGAGACTTCAGTTGGTGAGTTTCCGCTGATCGTTATTGAAACCATGCAGAAGATCATCAAAAACATCGAGACCAATGATTATCCTTTCCACCCGGAAAAGAATTTGATTGAGAACAATGAAAGCTTTTTAAGCGATGCCATTTGTGATACTGCTGCTTTTCTTTCTAAACAAACCAATGCCGTAGGTATTGTTTCCATGACTTTAAGTGGTTATACCGCATTCGAAATTTCAAGTCACAGGCCTAAAGCGCTTACTTTCATCTTCACCAGCAATATCAATCTTTTAAATACTTTAAGCTTGGTATGGGGTGTTCAGGGATTTTATTATGATAAGTTTGAAAGCACTGACGAAACGATTCAGGATGTAAACAGCTTGTTAAAAGAAATGAAACTGATCAAAAAAGGTGATATCGTGATCAACACCGCTGCCATTCCAATGGAGCGTAAAGGAAAAACCAACATGTTAAAAATAACTGTTGTTGAATAACATTGCTCAGGATTCAAAAATTTTTATACTTTTGCAATCCTGAATTGGAGAGGTGTCCGAGTGGCTGAAGGAGCACGCTTGGAAAGCGTGTGTATTCGAAAGGGTACCGAGGGTTCGAATCCCTCTCTCTCCGCAGTTTAAAATAAAGAAAGCCTTTAGCATATTGCTAGAGGCTTTTTTTTCGACTTTTAAAAATACAATGCAAATTTAGGTGCAATTTTAACTTGATATTTTAATTTCTTCTTTTGCCGTGTCACCGGGCTGCTTATACATATTTGTATCTACACGCGTAGTTATGTATAAATAGTGCCACCTAAATAACCACTTCTTTGTAGCAATAGATTTTTTTCATGAGACCAAAAAATATTTAACCATTTACAGGCGTTTTAACGCTGTTTATTTGTAAGTGTAGTCATGGTCGGTGACATCCAGTTTAACCATTCTCAAGCCTTGTAAATTAGGTAAAACAAAAAAACTCTCTTACTTTCTAATGGCCATATCTAATCTTTTAGTAAACCTTATCGCTTACCCCCTTCATTAAGATGTCAACCACTAAACCTTACAAGCCTATTGAAATGAAAACCAAAGATAATTGTATCATCAGGCAACTCCGTAAAGACGAAAAAATACCGTATAATTTACTACTCCTTGCCGATGAGACAATTGAAGCCATTGAAAAGTATATTTTTAATAGTGAGCTATTTGTCATTGAGGAAGAAGATGAAGTCATTGCTGCCTATGCGCTTTATGTATTCAATCAGGAAGAAATCGAGATAAAAAATATTGCCGTGAGTCAGGCTCACCAGGGACAGGGAATAGGCAAACTATTATTGCATGATGCCACCAACAGGGCGCGAAAACAGGGTTTTAAGACTTTATTAATTGGAACTCCAGATAGTGCTGTTAAGCAGCTTAAAATATATCAGAATGCTGGTTTTGAAATGTTTGATGTTAAAAAAGGCTTTTTTATAGAAAACTATCCGGAGCCTATCTTTGAAAATGGAGTGCAACTGGAAGATATGGTGATGTTGCGGAAATTTTTAAAATAAATATTTCCTTCCATTACACAAGGAAAGGCTATTGAATTAGCCCCCTCTCAAAAAAACACACTCATTTCGGTTGAAAACGAATTAACATGTTTCGAGACGTTGCTGTTCGATACCCCAATCAAGCCTTTCAAGAACCTTGCTAGTGCGCGAAAAAATATTATAGGATAGCTTATTTTAAATATTCCTGATGCGCATAACTAATAATCCTGGTCACTTTCCATTTTCCGTCTTTCAGTCGCCAAAGCGTAATGAATTTCGCTTCACTGCTTAATTTCTCCTGCTTCCCCTTTTCTGTTGCGTAAAAACGATGAGTACCTGTTTGTACAGCACCATAATCTTTGATAGGACTTACTTCAACGCTGTTGGGCACCAGTTCCCGTCTTACTTTTCTTTCACTTTTAAAGGCCTCTTTAAAAGATTCTATATTTTGTTTATAATCTGTTAATCCACCCATATCATGATAAAATTCGATATCCTCTGAGAAAATTGCCCTTAAAGTATCCAAATGATGAGTATTGAACGCATCAAACATCACACTGTCCAAATGAAGAATTGTGTTATATAATTTCTTATCTGTCGATATGGATTCCTTTTCCTGAGCCTTGGTGCTTATAAAAGAGCAGCAAATCGAAATCAAAAAAGCTGTTTTAAAGAAGGCGAAGAACGTTAATTTCATCTTAATGGTTATAATTTAGGTTAAATTGGAAAAAAGCGGAATCTATCAAAAAACAGGTATGGCTTCGAAATTAATGCGATGTAAGTCGAATGTAGGTAAATACTTATTTTTTAAGGCATCTTACCCTGTATATAAGTATAAGATAAGTGATAATGGATCTAGGGTGGATCTACCTTGGATCTACGTTGTATCTACCTTTTGCTCAAAAAAGGTACATCAGGGGTGGGGCTATCCTTGATGCAATTCACAATAGCTATAGTCCTTTCCAAATATGGCCATTTGAAATGAACGGTGCTCCATATCCTTTCGGGAATTTGGCTTACCGGAAACGAATTAATATGTTTTCTGACAGAGCCAACCTTTTTCCTTATCTTCATAACACCCATTGTATTTCCACCTTATTTAGCAGATAATGAAGGATATCATAAAATACAGGTCTACTATGGTTTCTCTAACGTTGGCAATGGCCCTGTTTTTAACCGGGGGAGTTTCTGCGCAACAATTCACCAGGAACAACAACAGGAATATCAGCTTAAAAATTTCCTTCGGACACACTCATCCCAATCGCAGCACCAAATGGGTGAAGTTGATCGATGGATCTGCAGGATTGCTGATAAACCAGGTTAACGGACAACAGTTTGAAGGGGGAGACCAGGTTGGATCTGAATTTCTTTTTGATTGTGGAGCTGGTGATGTAGATGAATTAATTGCAAACATTAGCTGGCCCGCACCAGCCGCAAGCCTGAGGAAGAGGGCTCAACATCAGGATGATTATTCAACTCATGGCGGTGGCATGTGGGGCTATCTCTTAGAGAAGGGCGCGCCAGGGCAGGTCAAAAGGTTGAGTGCGGATATTTGGAACAAGCCTGACGCCCCCATATTCACCATACAATTAAACAAAGAAGGGACCGAAGGTTTCTCCGTAGGCCTTGAACAATTGTTAAAACATGGCGCTATGTGGCTTCCTGAACAGGATGTCTTCCTTTCTCTTGCTGATCAGCCAATAGATTTCAAAAAACATATCGCAGGATTAAAAGGCGAACGAATATTAGACCTTGTTTCTAAATCCACTGATGCATCACTTGAGCAATTTAAAAAAAAGTGGATAGATTTTGGCAATCCATTACAATGGAATGCCTCATGGCAGACTAAACATATGGGTACAACAGGCCATTTGACGGTAACTGCTGCTGCCCATGGTTCAATTTATAAATACGCGATAGATCGCTGGGGTAATGTCCGGCCAGACTTTGCCTCTCCGCATAAATTCCGTTTGGATTTTCAGTGGGCAGGAAGCCGATGGAAGCAACAGAAAATATTAAATGGCTTGCCTGTCATCCTCACTCAATTGAAAAGAAATGAACAATCCTGTCAGATGGAACAATTTGCTGCACCGCTTGCAGGTTTGTCTGGCCATCATACTGGAAATATTAAGACGGTATTGTTATCGAAGCTCAAATTTTCTGGAAAAGAAGGTCCTATCCAGTTTTCCATAAGTCTGAATAATGAAGCTAAAAATAGTCAGTTGGAGCTGATTAAAATTAGAAATCACTGGGCGGTGGTTGATAAACAAACCAGGCATATTTGGTTAATGCTGGATACGGGAAGAGAAATCTCAGTAAAACTTGAAGAAGTGGTTGCGCATGCTGATGGGCAACGGCTCCTGATCTCCTTAACAGGTTCTTTAAGGAAAGGAGCGGTTAATGAATTGGTCGTAAAGCTGCCTTCACCCGCGGTTGCTCCGGCAAATGCATCAAAAATTGTTGACCTCAATTATTTAGCTGCCAGAAAAAGTGTCATCAACTATTGGCAAAACTGGATAAATCGAGGTGCTTATTTTGAAGTCCCCGAGAAAGAAGTCAATGCACTTTTTAAGGCAAGTTTATGGCATGCGCTTATTTTACCTCGTCATCAAGTTGATGAAAATGGCAGCCCGCGTATGGATCTTCCGTATGCAAATACAGCTTACGGACAGAAAAATGCAGATTGGCCGGTTAACCAGGCTGTATATGTAGATTATATGATCTATGGATTGAGGGGCTATGAAAAAGTTGCCGCGGACGAACTGGCTAGTATGTTTAATACCCAGCAGCAGAAAGATGGCCGTATTGCAGGTTATGCCAATTGGGGCGTTTATTCACCTGCCCATTTATATACAGTTGCCCAAAATTACCTGTTATCTCAAAATGCAGTTGAATTTAAAAAACTGCTGCCAAATGCAATGAAAACACTTGACTGGTGCCTTGATCAAGTAAGAAAAGCCAATTTGGGAGACAGAAAAACCGGCTTAATATTGGCACCGCTAAATGATCTTACCAAAGAGGAGAGAGAATGGGCATTTACACAAGCTTATTTTGTGGCTGGTCTGGAATTATTTGGCCGGGCATTGTCAAAATACGGTGACCCTCGTGCGGAAGAAGTCCAGGTAATGGCTTCACATATGAAAAATAATGTAGCCAGGGAATTTGCGCGCAGCAGTGTTAAATCGCCTATAGTTCAATTAGAAGATGGTACCTGGATTAATTACGTACCTACAGATGCGATGACACCAAGAAGAATGATGGAACAATGGTATCCTACTGATGTAGATTGTGGTCCCCTACACTTGTCACGGTTAGGGGTTCTAGACCCTCACAGTTGGCTTACCACGGCTATGCTACATGATCATGAGGATAATTTGTTTTTAAAAAATCTGGGGGCGGCTAATGAGCCTGTTTATGTTCAACAAGGAAATGCTTATTTATTACGTGATGATCCTAAATCGGCAATCAGATCATTCTACAGTTTAATGGCCTGTGGTTTTTCTCACGGACAGTTGACTTCGCTTGAACACCGATGGGCATGGGGTCAATATTATGGACCGCCGAGTACCGATGGTGCATGGTTTGAATTGTACAGGAAAATGCTTGTGAATGAAATTGAAAATGACACTTTAATCATCGGACAAGCTATTCCAAGGAAATGGCTGGAAAACGGCAAGCAGATTATTGTTAAAAAAGCCCCAACTTATTTTGGCCCTCTTTCGTTTACAATCGAAAGTCAGGCAGCCAAGAATGAAATTAGCGCAGTAGTAAATTTATCTGATCACAATGTGCCGCAAAAGTTACTTGTTCGGTTCAGGCATCCTGATGGAAAGCCGATCCAGTCTGTTAGCATCAATGGAGTAAGCTGGAGTGATTTTAATAAAGAAAAGGAACACATCATTATCAATAAGCCAGCTGGCTTAAACTATCAAATAACAGCAAGATATTGAAATTAATTCCTATCTTCATCATGCTGATAAAGCAACGAAACTAACCAAGTATCACCTTTCTAAATCATCATTGCACATGGACGCGCATTATTTATGGACCCATCCTACGATAGCTTCATTATCAATTAGAACAAATTACATATGCTAATGAAACCAATGCCTTTTTTTGATCATGTAAATATTGATGAATATTCGGTAACCCCGAAATATATCCAGTTAACCAACTCTGTATTGAAAGCAATATCCAATGGAATGCTGAAAAAAAATGACATGCTTCCATCCATCAATGAATTGAGTTATATGCTGGAGATTTCGAGAGATACTGCGGAAAAAGGATATAAATATCTAAAAAAATTAGGTGCCCTGGGCTCAGTGCCGGGAAAGGGATATTATATTTTGAATTCAGATGTAAAGAGGAAGCTGCATGTAGTCTTGTTTTTTAATAAACTAAGCGCCCACAAAAAAATTATCTACGATGCTTTTATTACCGCCATTGGTGAGAATGTGTCCGTTGATTTTTATATCTATAATAATGATTTCACGGTATTCAAAAAGCTGCTATTGAATCCAAAACATGAATACACCCACTATGTAATTATTCCTCATTTTATAGAAGGAAGGGAAGGCGCTGCAGAAATTATTAATTCCTTACCAAAGGAAAAATTGGTCTTGTTAGACAAGAAAATTGCAGGTGTTGATGGTGAATATGCAGCAGTTTACGAAAACTTTTCTGATAACATTTATAACGCACTATCGCAGGCAAGGACTCAATTGAGTAAATATCATACCCTGAAACTCATCTTCCCGGATAAAAGTTATTTTCCGCAGGAGATTATTAAAGGCTTTAATAAATTCTGTCAGCAATATGGATTTACTCACTTATTGGTAAGTGATATCATCAGTGAGCCAATCAAAGCGGGAGAGGTTTATATCAACCTCATGGAAGATGATCTGGTGACGCTTTTAGATAGGATCTTAGCTTTAAAACTGGAGGTCGGAGTTGATGTTGGTGTAATTTCTTACAATGAAACGCCATTAAAGAAATTTATTTTGAATGGCATTACCACGATCTCCACAGATTTTCGCAGGATGGGAACCGCCGCTGCTCAATTAATCCTTGATAAATCTACAAGGCATGAGGAGGTCCCTTTTTACCTGAACCTTCGTTCTTCCATTTAAATAAACTGAAAATTATGGCGTGTTTCATAACAGCTCAGGACAGTTGGCTATAAGAGTATTTTTATAATTGTATACAACGATTGTTCCTATTAACCAAAGTTTGTTATGCAGTTACTTGCCGGTATTTTCTTTCATTTTACAGGAGGCATCGCTTCCGGTAGTTTTTATGTTCCCTACAAAAAAGTTCGTGGTTGGGCCTGGGAAAGCCTTTGGATCATTGGCGGCCTCTTTTCCTGGCTTATTGTTCCTCCTATTGCCGCCTGGCTAACCATCCCCGGCTTTGCAGACATCATCAGACAGGCAGATGCCGCAACCCTTGGCTATACGTTTTTGTTCGGTGTACTGTGGGGAATAGGTGGCTTAACCTATGGTTTAGGGGTAAGGTATTTGGGGGTAGGACTCGGGAGCAGTGTCATGTTAGGTTTAACGATGGTATTTGGCTCTTTAATTCCTTCATTTTATTACCAGATCTATCCTACACTGGGCAAAGAATCATTTGAGGTTTACCTGAACTCACGTTGGGGACTGATCATGCTCGGCGGACTCGCTATTTGTGTACTGGGCATATTCTTTTGCGGAAAAGCAGCTGTGCTGAAAGAAAGGGAATTGTCAAAAGCTGAAAAAGAGCTGGACGGCTCCGAATATAATTTTACACTTGGTTTAACTGTAGCTATTGTTGCCGGTATATTAAGCGCTTGCTTTAATTTCGGAATTGAAGCTGGTAAACCGATGGCCAGTGTTGCCAATGAAATCTGGAAAGCCGAAAACCTTAACAGCGGTGAGTTCTTGTTCCAGAATAATGTTACCTATATCGTTCTTTTATGGGGAGGGCTTGCTACGAACTTCATCTGGTGTTTGATCCTCAACTTAAAAAATAAAACCTATAAAGATTACAGCAATAAATCGGTTCCGCTGAGAACCAATTACCTGCTCTGCGCAATAGCCGGAACAACCTGGTACCTGCAATTTTTCTTTTATGGGATGGGCGAAAGCAAAATGGGTAATGGCGCCAGTTCCTGGATATTGCATATGGCCTTTATCATTCTTATCGCCAACCTCTGGGGCGTTATCTTAAATGAATGGAAGGGGGTAAGTAAAAAAACTTACTTCACCATTATCTCCGGCATAACCCTCATCATAGCAGCGGTGGTGATCGTGGGTTTTGCTAAAAGTCTATAAATACTAATATTTAGTTATATGATAAATTTGAAATTAATGACTGCCTATAAACATGTAAACTATCTCTGGGAAGATGAAATAGCAGAGAAGATGCAGGGCGATGAAGTTGCATTGCTTCTTTACCGGTCAAACCTGCTTGGATCTGATTTAAGGCTTACAAATTATGGTGGAGGGAATACTTCCTGCAAAACTATCGAAACGGATCCCCTTTCACCTCAGGATGTTGAGGTGATGTGGATCAAAGGTTCCGGTGGTGATATTGGTTCATTGAAAAGAAATGGCTTGGCAGCACTATATCTTGACAGGTTAAAGAATTTAATTAATGTCTACAAAGGCTTGGAGCAGGAAGATGAAATGGTCGGCTTGTTTAATCATTGTATCTACGACCTGGATTCAAAAGCGCCTTCTATTGATACACCGCTGCACGGCTTTTTGCCTTTTAAACATATCGACCATCTGCATCCTGACGCCGCTATTGCCATTGCGGCCGCCAAAGATGGTAAAAAGATTACCGAAGAACTTTTTGATGGTGAAATTGGCTGGGTGGAATGGCAAAGGCCTGGTTTTGACCTCGGATTGAAACTTAAGCAATGCCTGGACAATAATCCAAATATCAAGGGAATTATGTTGGGTTCTCATGGCTTATTTACCTGGGGTGATACGGCTTATGAATGCTATTGCAACACCCTGGATGTTGTCGAAAAATGTGCTGCGTTTATTGAACTTAAAGTACAACAACAGGCCAGTGTTTTTGGTGGTGAAAAAATGCAGAGCTTAACTGAAATAGAACGACAAGCGCAAGCAGTCAATATTGCACCTGTATTGCGTGGTTTATGTTCTTCTGAAAGGCCTATGATAGGGCATTTTACAGATGACCACCGCGTATTGGAATTTATTAATTCTAATGATCTCGACCGATTAGCAGTAATGGGGACCAGCTGCCCGGATCATTTTCTGCGCACAAAAATTAGTCCGCTGGTATTGGATCTATTGCCCAATGAAGATTTAACGGATCTGGAAGGGCTTTTAGCAAGATTGCAGCCTTTGTTCGAAGATTACAGGGAAATGTATGCGGCTTATTATGAAGCTTGTAAACATGCGGATTCTCCCGCAATGCGGGATCCTAATCCGGTAATTATCTTATATCCTGGCGTGGGCTTGTTTTCTTTCGCTAAGGATAAACAGACCGCAAGGGTAGCGGCAGAATTTTATACCAATGCCATCAATGTGATGCGTGGTGCCGAAGCAATTTCTGAATATACTTCTTTAAGCAGGCAGGAGGCTTTCAATATTGAATATTGGTTATTGGAAGAAGCAAAACTTTCACGCATGCCAAAACCTATGCCGCTTTCTGGAAAAATTGCACTCGTTACGGGCAGCGCTGGTGGTATCGGAAAAGCGATATCCAAAAAGTTCATCGAAGAAGGTGCTGTAGTGGTTTTGAACGATATGGATCAAGAACGCTTGGCGGGTACTTCTAAAGCTTTCCTTGATGCTTATGGGAAAGATGCCCTCATATCGGTTCCTTTAAATGTAACAAATGTAGGAGAAATAGAAAATGCTTTTCAAAAAGCTGCAATTAATTTCGGGGGAATAGATATCGTTGTAAATTGTGCTGGCTTATCTATCTCAAAATCTATTGAAGACCACACTGAAAAGGACTGGGACCTGCTTTATGATGTGCTTGTAAAAGGACAGTTTAAAATTACCCAGGCTGCGGTCAAAGTATTGAGGAAACAAAAGCTTGGCGGTGATATATTGAATATCGGGAGTAAAAATGCATTGGTTTCAGGACCTAATAATGCTGGATATGGCTCTGCAAAGGCAGCACAGCTGCATTTGAGCAGGTTAAATGCAGCAGAACTTGGAAATGACAGGATCCGTGTGAATGTGGTAAACCCCGATGCGGTGATTGTGGATAGTAAAATCTGGGAAGGTGCCTGGGCAGCGGGTAGGGCAAAAGCTTATGGCATTACACCTGAAGAATTGCCTGCATATTATGCAAAACGTACTTTATTAAATGAAACCATATTACCGGAGGACATCGCTAATGCCTGTTTTGTTTTTGTAGGAGGCCTGATGAGTAAATCTACCGGCAATGTCCTCAATGTGGACGGCGGGGTGGCTATGGCCTTTGTAAGATAGTACGGTTGAAATTTTGATAACCAAATATAAACTGATGAAGACATTAAACGAGAATGCGATCAATGAGCATAACAGCCAATCGAAAGAAGCACATGATCATAAATATAATTTTTTAACTGAACAGGTTCCTGATGGTGAAAACATCATCAGGAAGTTAACTGATTTCCAGATTGCGATACCAAGCTGGGCATTGGGTAACGGAGGAACACGTTTTGGTCGCTTTGCCGGTAAAGGTGAACCGCGCAATTTGTTGGAAAAGATCCAAGACGTAGGCTTGCTCCATCAGCTGAACCAATCAAGCGGTGCGATTTCACTTCATTTTCCCTGGGACGTAGTGGAAGATATGGAAGCTGTAAAGGCATTGGCAAGCGAATACGGCCTGCGCTTTGATGCGGTGAACTCTAATACCTTTCAGGATCAGAAAGACCAGCATGAAAGTTATAAATTCGGTTCTCTGCAACATGTTGACCCTGCAGTAAGAAAACAAGCCATTAAACATAATATTGAGGTCATTAAACAGGGCATAGAACTGGGTTCAAAATCGTTAACGGTATGGCTGGCCGATGGCTCCTGCTTCCCCGGACAATTGAACTTTAAAAATGCATTTCAAAATACACTGGAGAGCTTAAAACAGATTTACGCTGCTTTGCCGGCCGACTGGAAAATGTTCGTAGAATATAAAGCCTTTGAGCCTAATTTCTACTCCAGCACTGTTGGAGATTGGGGGCAGTCCTTATTGTATGCCACTAAGCTGGGCCCACAAGCGTACACCCTGGTTGATTTGGGCCATCATTTGCCTAATGCCAATATAGAACAAATTGTCTCCTTGTTATTGATGGAAGAGAAATTAGGTGGCTTCCATTTTAATGACTCCAAATATGGTGATGATGACCTGACTGCTGGAAGCATCAAGCCTTACCAGTTGTTCCTTATATTTAATGAACTGATCCAGGGAATGGATGAGCGCAATATGAACCATGCTTCAGATTTGGGCTGGATGATTGACGCCTCTCACAATGTTAAAGATCCGCTTGAAGATTTATTGCAATCTGTTGAAGCCATCATGATTGCTTATGCTCAAGCCTTGCTGGTGGATAAGAAAGCTTTGAAAGAAGCACAGGATAAGAATGATGTCACACAGGCACAAGAAATTCTGCAACATGCTTTCCGTACGGATGTGCGACCGTTGGTGGCTGAGGCGAGATTAAGGGCTGGTGGCGCCTTAAATCCTATAGGGCTCTATCGGGACATGGAGCTTCGAAAAGAACTGGTTAATGCCAGAGGTTTTGAAACCATTGCAACGGGATTATAAATGAAGACCATCATAAGCTTATGATAGCTTCATCACCATTGAAAAACAAATTATATTGATGAAAAAACCTGTTGTAGCTGTGTTTGATGTCGGAAAGACTAATAAAAAGCTCTTTTTGTTCGATGAGCAATATAAAATAGTTTTTGAGCGTTCAGCAAGGTTTCTGGAAACCCTGGATGAAGACGGTTTTCCTTGTGAAAATCTGGAGAGTTTAAGGCTATCGGTCTTTGATTCACTCCATGAAGTATTCCGTAAAGCTGAATTCGATATTAAAGCGATTAATTTTTCCAGTTACGGGGCAAGTTTCGTTTACATTGGTGAAGATGGCCGGCCATTAACTCCTTTGTATAATTACTTAAAGCCTTATCCCGAAGAACTTAAAAAGGAGTTTTATTCCAAATTTGGTGGTGAGGAGTACTTCTCCCACCAGACATCTTCGCCTGTTTTAGGGAGTTTAAATTCCGGCATGCAGCTTTACCGGATTAAAAAAGAACAGCCAGCGTTATTTGAAAGAATTAAATATGCACTTCATCTTCCGCAATACCTCAGCTTTCTCATCTCAGGGAAAGTGTATTCGGATATCACAAGTATTGGCTGCCACACTAACTTATGGGATTTTGAAAACAATAAATACCATCCATGGCTGGAGGAAGAGGGTATATTAGAGAAATTAGCGCCGATAGTTGCTGCTGATACCATTTTCCCAGCTGCCTTTCCAGGTAACAATTATGGGGTCGGAATAGGCTTGCATGATAGTTCCGCCGCCTTAATTCCTTACCTGGTGAGCTTTACTGAACCCTTTATCCTCATTTCAACAGGTACATGGTGCATTAGTTTCAATCCCTTCAATGCGAGTCCGCTTACAAAAGAAGAATTAGAAGCCGATTGCTTATGCTATATGCAATACCAGGGAACGCCAGTTAAGGCGTCTCGTTTGTTTGCAGGCTACGAACATGAGAAGGAAGTAAAGCGGATTTCTGAATATTTCAACCAGCCCGCGGCAAAATACAAGTACCTCCAATTCAATAGGAGTGTATTGGATCGTTTGGATAAAAATGACCTCAGTGTGCCATTTTCAAAAAGAACACTCGACTCTTTTTCGGATGACATTGAAGCCTACTATGTTTTAATGCTTCATCTGGTGACGGAGCAAAAAAATGCGACACAATTAGTTTTGAATAATTCTACTGTTAATAGAATTTTTGTAGACGGTGGATTTAGTAAAAATGCCATCTATATGAACCTCCTGTCGCAGGTGTTTCCTGAAATGGAAGTGTTTGCGGCCTCCATGGCTCAGGCGACAGCTATGGGTACAGCCTTAGCAATACATGACTCATGGAACAATCATGCGGTGCCAAATGATCTGATAGAATTAAAGTTTTATGCTGCTCCAAACCATAAAAGAATGACGAAGTAGAATGATATAAATTTAATTGATTATGAAAAGATACCTAATAGTTATGGTCTATTTTCTTGGGTGCCTATCCGTAAAAGGGCAGGACCTACAAGTAAATTCAGCGCTTTTAAGTAAATCATGGCCTTCCCGCTGGATCAGCTGTCCGGATGTTCCGCAAAAAGATTATGGGGTTTTTCATTTTCGCAAGTCAATTAAGATCAATGCAGTACCACAAAAGTTTGTCATTCACGTATCGGCCGACAATCGTTACCGTTTTTTCGTTAACGGGCAGCCGGTGTTGTTAGGGCCTGCAAGAGGTGATTTATACAATTGGTATTTCGAAACCGTTGATATTGCGCCTTATTTAAAAGCCGGTGAAAATATATTGGCGGCAATGGTTTGGAATATGGGCACGCACGCCCCGGTTGCTCAGGTTTCTAACCAGACGGCTTTCCTGGTTCAGGGCGATACGCAAGCAGAACAGATCGTTAATACGGACCATTCCTGGAAAGTGTATAAAAATCCTGCTTATTCACCTTGTTCTACAGACAACGGACCAAGATTGAAAGCTTATATGGTGATCGGTCCCGGTGACCAGGTAGACGCGGGTTCTTTCCCATGGGGTTGGGAGCTATTGGCATTTGATGATAAAAATTGGGTGAAGGCGGCAAGCGTCACCACACCTGTTCCATTTGGTAAGGGTACGGATAATTTATGGACCCTGGTGCCAAGGAATATACCTCATATGGAGGAAACAAAACAACGCATTTTATCAGTTCGCCGGGCTGAAGGTATCAAAGCTGATGATGGCTTTTTAAAAGGTAAACATCAATTAGTTATTCCTCCTAATCAAAAGATAAGTATACTGCTGGATCAAACTTTTAATACGGTTGCCTATCCGGAATTGCTGGTCAGCAAAGGAAAGGGGGCAGCTGTTAAAATGACCTACGCCGAAGCTTTAGTAGATATAAATGGCAACAAGAAAAACCGGAATGAAATTGAGAACATGCATATCCAAGGTAATTATGATGTTTTCATTGCCGATGGCGGAGAGAAAAGAACATTCCGGCCTTTATGGTTGCGCACGTATCGTTATCTGCAATTGGACATCACAACTTCAGCTGAACCTTTAATCGTCGAGGATTTATATGGAATGTATACAGGGTATCCCTTTGAGGAAAAAGCGAGTTTCAGCAGCAGTGATCCTTCACTGAATAAAATTTGGGATGTCGGCTGGAGAACTGCACGTTTATGTGCAGGAGAAACCTATTATGATTGCCCTTATTATGAACAATTACAATATGAAGCGGATACAAGAATCCAGGCTTTAATTTCCTTATATGTTTCTGGTGATGATCGTTTAGCACGTAAAGCTATACTTGACTTTTATCATTCAATGGTGCCTGAAGGACTGACACAAGGGCGTTATCCAAGTAACCGCCTGCAGGTTATCCCTCCGTTCTCGCTCTGGTGGGTTTCCATGATTTATGATTATTCGATGCACAGGGATGATAAGCTGTTTACTGCTAAATTCTTAACGGGTATAAACAGTGTTTTGGATTGGTATGACCGGCATATGGATAAAGATAAAGGGATGTTAGGTCCAATGCCCTGGTGGAATTTTGTTGATTATACAGATGTATTTCCAAATGGAGTGCCTGATGGTGCTGATGATGGTAATTCAGCTGTTATCACTTTACAGTATGTTTACACACTCCAGCAGGCAGCCAAAATATTTGAATATCATGGTCAGGCAGAGCGGGCAAAACATTACCAGGAGCTGGCGACAAAAATTGGTAACCGCACTTACAACTTGTGTTTCGACAAAAACAGAGGGCTAATGGCCAATACGCCCGAAATGGCAGCTTTTAGTCAGCACGCCAGTATCATGGGGGTATTAACCAATGCCATCCCGAAAGACCAATACCAAGAGGTGATGCGTCGTGTGCTGGAAGATAAAACCATTGGTCCTGCAACCTTTTATTACCGGTTTTATTTAAATCAAGCCTTGAAGGAAGCCGATATGGCTAATTTATACTACGGTCAGTTGACACCATGGCGTGATATGCTGGCCAATGGATTAACCACTTTTGCTGAAAAGCCAGAGCCGGCACGTTCAGATTGTCATGCATGGAGCGCTAGTCCCAATTATGATTTTCTGGCCACCATCTGTGGAATTATGCCCGCCAATCATGGGTTTTCTGCTGTGAACATAAAACCTGCCCTGGGGGAGTTAAAAAACGCAACGGGCACCATGCCTCATCCACTCGGACTAATTACAGTGGTATTAAAAAGGAAAGGAAAAATGGGCTTAAGCGCTAAGATCACCTTACCTTCAAAACTCTCTGGTAAATTCATGTGGAACAAAAAGATAATAGAACTGTCTGAAGGGTCACAAGAATTCAACGTGGAATAGTTATTTTCAGCTGTTATTAAAAGCTACATCTATGAAATCGGTATTTAAAAGAATATTACAAGCATCAATTTTCTTGACGATTGCTATGGCATCGGCTACAATGTCTTCAAACGGGCATTCGAATCGGGTAATTTATGACCTTCAATGTGAATATTTAATAAATCCAATTGGATTAGATGCCGGATCACCACGTTTTACGTGGAAAATCGCAGACAAAAGCAACGGGGCTAAACAAAGTGCTTATCGAATTTTAGTGGGAAAAGATTCATTAGCAGTCGCGAAAGGTTCGGGTGAAATATGGGACAGTGGTAAATTAGTGAAGGATGTAAATCTGGAAAGCTATGGCGGAAAAGCCCTGGAGCCTTTTACAAAATATTTCTGGAAAGTTTTAGTGTGGGATAAGGATGGCAAGGAATACCGAACTAAAAAAGCAGCATCTTTTGAGATGGGTATGATGGATATCAACAATTGGAAAGGCTCATGGATTGCGGATACAAAGGATATAAATTTAAAGCCCGCACCCTATTTCCGAAAATTAGTGAGCGTACCCAAAAAGATCGCCAGTGCAAGAGCCTATATCGCTGTCGGGGGTTTATATGAGTTATATATTAATGGTAAAAAAATAGGTAACCACAGGCTTGACCCCGTTTATACCCGTTTCGATAAGCGAAATGTTTATGTGACTTACGACGTGACGGCGCAATTGAAAAAGGGAAGTAACGCCATTGGGGTTTTATTAGGGAATGGCTGGTACAACCACCAGTCCCTGGCTGTCTGGAATTTCGATAAAGCACCCTGGCGGAACAGGCCGGCATTCTGTCTAAACTTAAGGATTACTTATGAAGACGGGTCGACCGCAATTATTGCTTCTGACCAGGATTGGAAAACCAGCTTAAGTCCGGTTATCCTCAATAGTATTTATACAGCTGAGCATTATGATGCCCGATTGGAACAACCGGGATGGAATACCGTTGATTTTGATGACCGTCAATGGAAGGACGTCATCATCCGTAAAGCGCCTTCGGCAAACATTGTTGCCCAGGCTATGCATCCCATCAGGAACGTGAGGGAGATACCCGCAAAAAGCATCAACAAAATAAATGATACCACATGGGTATTCGATATCGGACAGAATATCGCCGGCGTGAGTGAAATTGAAGTCAATGGTGAAAATGGTACGGTCATCCGGTTGAAACATGGCGAGCGATTGCATAAGGATGGAAGGGTTGACCTGTCTAATATAGATGTTTATTACAAACCTGTTGACAATCAGGATCCCTTCCAGACAGATATCTTTATTCTAAAAGGGAGGGGCAAAGAACAGTTTATGCCAAGGTTTAACTATAAGGGTTTTCAATACGTTGAAGTAACCAGCAACAAACCCATTAGCCTGGATAAAAACAGCCTTAAGGCACATTTTATGCACAGCGATGTGCCTGTAAAAGGGACACTTAACTCATCAAGCCCATTGATCAACAAGGTGTGGAAAGCCACCAATAATTCTTATCTCTCCAACCTCTTTGGTTACCCGACAGACTGCCCTCAGCGGGAGAAAAACGGCTGGACAGGCGATGGTCATTTTGCCATTGAAACGGCCTTGTTTAACTTCGATGGCATCACGGTTTATGAAAAGTGGATTGCCGACCATCGTGATGAGCAGCAGCAAAACGGTGTACTTCCGGACATTATTCCAACTGGAGGCTGGGGCTATGGAACGGCAAATGGAACGGATTGGACCAGTACCATTGCCATTATTCCATGGAATATTTATATGTTTTACGGAGATAACAGTTTATTGAAAAAGACATATCCGAATATTAAAAAGTACGTTGATTATGTCGAAAGTATCAGTCCGGCGGGGCTCACCACTTTTGGGCGTGGCGACTGGGTTCCCGTGAAATCTAAATCATCACTCGAGCTTACTTCCTCTATATATTTTTATGTAGATGCCTTGATTTTAGCTAAAACAGCTCAAATGTTAAATAAGTCGGCTGATTTTGAGTACTACACTGCTTTAGCAGAAAAGATTAAAACTGCGATCAACAAAAAGTATCTAAACGTTGAAACAGGAATCTATGCAACAGGTACGCAGACTGAATTAAGTGTGCCTCTGCAGTGGGGAATTGTACCTGAACAGCTAATCAGCAAGGTTGCTGCCCGCCTTGCAGAAAGAGTAGAAGCCGACGGGATGCATATTGATGTAGGCGTGTTAGGAGCCAAGGCCATCCTGAATGCTTTAAGTGAAAATGGTCATCCCGAGATTGCCTACAAATTAGCCGCTCAGGACACTTACCCATCCTGGGGGTGGTGGATTGCAAATGGTGCCACTACCTTATACGAGAATTGGGATATCAATGCCGAACGGGATATCTCCTTCAATCACATGATGTTTGGTGAAATAGGGGCCTGGCTTTACAAAGCCCTGGGTGGCATAAGGCCTGATGAGCGCCAGCCTGGATTTAAACATTTCTTTGTGGAGCCTCATGTCGTGGCAGCCCTTGATCATTTCGAAACCAGCTTTCAAAGTCCGTATGGAGAAATCTACTCCGCCTGGAAGAAAAAGGGTGACCAGGTGCATTTCTCTATTGTCGTTCCTCCAAATGCGACGGCAACATTTAAACACAATAAGCTGCGTAAAGAGCTTGGTGCCGGCGGGCATAAGTTGGTGGTCAGCATAAAAAACACAAGTATATAAATAAACTGATATGAAGATATTATATGTATTGTTGTTCGTTGTTTTACAGTCGGTTATGGTTAATGCACAGGCGTTAAACCAAAAAGTAAATGACAGCTTTGTGATGGCGCATCATAGCAAGGTGCAAGGCCATATTGGTAAAAAATTAGATCAGTCTTACCAAAACCGCATCCTGGCCCAGGATATAGCTCATTTAATTGCACCATTTCGCCAAAGACACGAAACTCGTTTATGGCAAAGTGAGTTTTGGGGTAAATGGTTTACATCAGCAGTTTTAGCCTACAAATACCGCCCTGAACCGGCTTTAATGAAGCTCCTTGAGGAAGCTAAAAATGGGATTATAGCCACACAAAGCCCTGATGGCTATATCGGGAATTACAGTAAAGAACACCACCTGGAGCAATGGGATATTTGGGGCAGAAAATATACCATGCTTGGTCTATTAGATTTTTACGAATTAACAAAAGATAAAGCCAGTCTGGCAGCTGCGGTAAAAGTTGCTGATCATCTCATGAAGGAAATTAAAGATGAAGATGGCCTCATTGTCAATAAAGGCAATTACAGGGGGATGGCTGCTTCTTCTGTTCTTGAGCCCGTTATTAAATTATATCGCTTCACTAAAAACGAAAAGTATTTAGCTTTCGCGAAGGAGATTGTCCGGCAATGGGAAACTCCCCAAGGGCCTAACTTAATCAGCAAAGCCAATGTGGCAGTAAGTAAACGTTTCCCGGAACCTGAATCGTGGTATAGCCCTGAACAGGGACAGAAGGCCTACGAAATGATGTCTTGTTATGAAGGTTTACTGGAGCTTTACAGGCTAACGGGGAATGAGCTTTATAAAGATGCAGTGGAAAAAACCTGGGAAAGTATTAAAAATACAGAAATCAATATTACAGGTTCTGGTGCTTCAGAAGAAATGTGGTTTGGAGGAAAGGAATTGCAGACCATACCAATTTCACATTTCCAGGAAACCTGTGTAACCGTAACCTGGATAAAGTTAAATCAACAGTTGCTGAAGCTTACCGGGGATTCAAAATATGCAGATGAGATCGAGCGGTCTTACTATAACGCCTTATTGGGATCCCTGAACTTTGATTCGTCAGACTGGGCAAAATATACACCTTTAAATGGGGAACGGCTTCCAGGCAGCGGACAATGTGGAATGGACTTAAATTGCTGTAATGCCAGTGGTCCCCGTGGGCAGTTTACGCTACCCTTAACCACCGTCATGTCAACGGCTAAAGGTTTGGCTGTGAATTTTTATGTCGAGGGGTCTTATGTACTAAAAACTCCCCGTGGAAAGAAAGTTACCCTAATGCAGCAGACAGACTTCCCGCAATCAGGAAAGATCAATTTATCGATGGACTTAACCGGCAAGGAGCAAATGACGCTTCAGCTTAGGATCCCTGCCTGGAGTAAAAAAAACAAGGTGATTGTTAATGGTAAAGAAATCTCTGGCGTTCAGGCGGGTGAGTTTCTGGAAATAAGCAGGGGCTGGACAGCAAACGATGCGATTAGCTTGGAACTGGACATGCGTGGCAGGTTGGATTTGCATGGTGCCGAGAGGAAGTTTGCCGCAATTTCAAGGGGCCCAATTGTTCTGGCCAGGGACGCTCGTTTTGATGGGACCCAATTGGTCACCGTTAACCGACCGGTCCTGGATAAAGAAGGTTATATAAAGTTAACGGCCGTTTCGTCGGACAAAAACGATAACCTATGGATGCAGTATACGGCTTTATTTATTCCTGAATCTTATGCCGAAACGGCAGGAAAGCCTTTTGAAATCAACTTGATCGATTATGCTTCTGCGGGTAACGGAAAAGAAAAGTCCGCATTCAAAGTGTGGCTAGCGCAATTGTTCAGTCCCAGGGTAAATTAATGTCATTAGCTAAATGAAATTATCGATAACACTTAAAAAAGCATTGCTGCTTTGTGCTTTCAGTTTGTTAATGATTGGAGCAAAAGCACAGCAATCAGCAGCCAGTGAATTTATCAGCAAATACATCTCTCCTGTTCATATACTTTGGCAGGCTGGAAACGTCACGAACAGTAAGCATTTACTTCAACCCGGAGTAGGGCAGGCGGATCTGATGAGTCAGCATATAAGCGTACTAGAGAATGGAAGCTCCGGAAACAAAGCCAGTATCTTACTTGATTTCGGCAAGGAATTACATGGGGGACTTGAGATAGTGACCGGCATGAGTGGCCCAACCCAGCAGCCGGTCAACCTCCGAATTCGCTTTGGTGAATCTGCAAGTGAGGCGATGGCAGACATAGGTGAAAAAGGAGCGACCAATGATCATGCGGTCAGGGATTTCAAAATGGCAGTGCCATGGTTAGGGAAGATTAAAATTGGTGAGAGTGGGTTCAGGTTTGTTCGGATCGATCTGTTGGATGATAGTGTGAGGTTGCCACTTAAAGAAGTACGGGCTATTTTCACTTATCGCGACATCCCGTACCTGGGGTCATTTAAAAGCAGCGATGAAAGGTTAAATAAGATCTGGGAAACTGGTGCTTACACCGTACATCTCAATATGCAGGATTATCTTTGGGATGGTATAAAACGTGATCGTTTGGTGTGGGTAGGGGATTTACATCCGGAAGTAGCTACCGTTAACACTGTATTTGGATACAACGAAGTAGTGCCTAAGAGTCTTGATTTTTCAAGAGATATAACCCCTTTGCCCGGTTGGATGAATGGAATAAGTACTTACTCCATGTGGTGGATCATTCTACACTACGACTGGTATATGCAGCATGGTAATAAAGAATATTTAAGGGAGCAAAAGAAATACCTGGATGGTTTGGTGCGGCAGATTATCTCCAAAATCGATGAACAGAACAGGGAAAAGATGGACGGCACCCGGTTTCTCGATTGGCCATCCAGTGAAAACCCCAAAGCTATTCATGCTGGTTTACAGGCAATGACGGTTTGGTCTTTGGCGACTGCAGCTAAGCTTAACCAGATATTAGGCGATAAAGAAAACGAAAAGCTTTGTAATGAAACGGTGAATCGTTTAAAACAGTATATCCCTGAGGCAAATGGATCAAAACAAGCAGCCGCATTAATGGCCATTGCAGGAATAATACCTGCGAAGCAGGCTAATGATAACGTACTGTCTGTCGGTGGAGCAGCCAATTTCTCTACTTTTTATGGCTATTACATGTTAGAGGCAAAGGCCATGGCTGGTGACTACCAGGGATCTCTTGATGTTATCCGCAATTATTGGGGGGCAATGCTTGATTTGGGCGCCACTACTTTCTGGGAGGACTTTAATCTTGACTGGGTGCCTAATGCTTCCCGAATTGATGAGTTGGTGCCAGAAGGTAAAAAAGATATTCACGGCGATTACGGCGCCTATTGTTACCTGGGCTTTCGTCACAGCCTTTGTCATGGCTGGGCTTCCGGACCAACTTCCTGGTTAACCAGGCATGTCTTAGGCATTAAGGTTGTTGCTCCCGGAAGTGATGTTATTGAAATTAAACCTAACCTCGGTGATTTGAAATTTGTGGAAGGAACATTTCCTACTCCACATGGTTTGCTTTATGTTAAACATACCCGGCAAGAAAACGGGAAAATCAAGTCTGAAGTCAAAGCGCCAAAAGGGGTAAAAATAATACGGTAGTGTCATGAATATAAGAACTTATTTTTCTGGGGTGGTAACCCTGGTACTTATGATGGTGATTGCACAGGCATATGCAAAAACGGATCTTCTTCCGGTTTATTTAAGAACTGAATATAAAGAAAATCCTTTCATTGATGTGCTGCAACCCCGATTAAGCTGGGAACTGGGATCTAAAGTACCTAACCAATTTCAAAGTGCTTACCAGATTTTAGTAGCCTCATCTCCCCAACTGCTCGAAAGCAATAAAGGGGATTTTTGGGATTCTGGGAAAATAATGAATAATGCCACCAATCAAATCGTTTATAGCGGAAAGCCACTTTCTTCAAAAACTAAATTGTGGTGGAAAGTAAGAAGCTGGGATAAAAATAATGAAATAGGGAAATGGAGTAATGTCGCTTCCTGGGAAATGGGCTTGAATGTTAAAAATGACTGGAAGGGCAACTGGATAGGTTATGATTTAAATCATTTAGGAAAGGGAAAAAATTACCATTTACCACCTGCCCCCTATCTAAGAAAGGATAAAACGTTAAAAAAGGCTATCAAATCTGCACGGCTTTATGTGACGGCTTTGGGTTTATATGAATTTTACATCAACGGGGAACGTATAGGTGAAGATTACTTTGCTCCGGGCTGGACTGACTATGATAAACGTGTTTACTACCAGACTTATGACATTAGTAACGAACTTAGATCAGGTAACAATGCTTTTGCTGCGGTATTATCCGCTGGCTGGTATGCTGGTTATTTAGGATATGCACTACTGGTTGGCTCTCCGCAGGTAAATATGTTTTATGGGGATGTTCCTTTATTAAAAGCGCAGGTGGAAGTGGAATATATAGACGGAAGTAAGGAAGTCATTGTCACAGATAAAACTTGGAAGGCTGCTGAAGGTCCCTTACGTGAATCGGATATCTTACAAGGCGAAACTTATGATGCAAGGCTTGAACTTAAAGGCTGGAACAATTATGGATTTAATGACTCATCGTGGAAATCGGTAAGTGTTTATGCTGATAAAGCCGATAGGTTGATCCAAATGTACCCTGGTGATCCGGTGAGGGTTGTTTCAAAAATATTCGCCAAACAAATAACTGAACGACAGGATGGGAAGTACATTGTTAACTTCGGACAGAATTTTTCTGGTTTTGTGCGCATCAGCTTAAAGGGAAAGAAAGGGGATTCTGTCATATTAAGATATGGCGAAATGCTGCATCCGGACGGATCGCTCATGGTGGAGAATTTAAGGAAAGCCCGCGTAACAGATACCTATGTTTTAAAAGGGGATGAGCATGGAGAATCATGGAGCCCTCAGTTTACTTACCATGGTTTTCAATATGTTGAGGTAACCGGTATAAAGAAAAAACCAGCTGCTGATTTTATGACTGGACTAGTGTTAAGCGCTGCCAGTCCTGAAGCCGGAAGTTTTGAAACTGATAATCCCATGTTAAATCAGCTATACAGTAATATTGTATGGACACAAAGGGCAAACTATTTTGATATCCCAACCGATTGCCCACAGCGTGATGAAAGATTAGGCTGGACTGGTGATGCACAGGTATACATCCGGTCCGCAACCTTTAACAATGATATTGCCGCCTTTCATACCAAATGGATAACTGATTTAAATGATTCCCAATGGCCAACGGGAGCTTATCCGATTTATGCTCCAATGCCTGTGAACAAAAAAGGCGAATCTGCCATCCGTTCCACTGATACCTATTCACCTGGTTGGTCTGAAGCAGGCATCATTTGTCCTTATGAGATTTATAAAGCCTATGGTGATACCCGCATTCTTCGGCAATCGCTACCCTACATGCTGAAATTTATGAGCTTTTTAGCGGAAAAGAGCAAAAATACTTTTCTTTTCAAAGAAGCTTCTTTTAATGAAATTAATCCAAAGGGCGGCTTCGGGGATTGGCTTTCCATTGGTAGAAAAACCCCTCCAGATTTATTGGCTACATTATATTACGGCTATTGCGCTAAGCTATTAACAGAGATGTGTGAAGCATTGGGCGAAAATGAATTGAAGTTGCGCTTTCAAAGCGACCTCGATAGCATTAAAAAAGCTTTCGTTGAGCATTATTCACAACAAAACGGCAAATTTAAAACAAATGCAGTGGCTTATGGAAATGGCGCTGGTTACGTAGACGGTGATTTAGGTTTCGACGGCCATACTCAAACAGCTTATGCCAATGCCATATATATGCAGTTATTAAGCCATGAGGACCAGAAAATGGCTGGGTATTGGTTAAAGGAGTTGGTCCAAACAAATAACCATCAACTCACGACTGGCTTTTTAGGATTCAAATCGCTTTTACCTGCACTTTCAGCAACTGGAAACCAAGATATTGCCTATCAATTATTGTTGAGCACGGAGTATCCGTCGTTAGGCTTCGAAGTGGTAAATGGTGCCACAACCATTTGGGAACGTTGGAATAGCTATATAAAAGAGAAAGGCTTCGAACACAATGCCAGTATGAATTCTTTCAGCCACTATTCTTTTGGTGCTGTCAACGAATGGATGTTTCAAAATATGGCGGGGATAAAGACGAACGATGCCGGTTATCGTACCTTCACCATTAAACCGGAAATAGCAAAGAATGGCGTAAACAGGGTTATGGCTTCTTACCGCTCAATTAACGGTTTAATAAAATCGTCCTGGGAAAAAAAAGGAAGTCAATTGCACCAGGAAGTGACCATCCCGGTTAATACCAAAGCAACTTTATACATTCCTTCCATGGATGTTAAAAATGTTACCATTAATGGGTATTTATTAGAAAGTCATCCATATTATAAAGTTAAAGGTTTTGAGGAAGGTCATATAATCATTGAAATTGGTTCGGGAACGTATGAAGTTTTATCATTCTGACACGCAAGCCTCCAAGTCATCCTGCTTACATTAGAATGAAATTTAAATAAAAAGGTGTGTAATTTAAATGTATACTGAATAATATTATTAATTACTTAATATTTTGTACTTTAGGTATTTAAGTGATATTAAAATGAATGAGCGCACGCAACAGAATTTTAACCAGCGATTAGGAAAGATCATGCTTATTGCAGATGAACTTCCTGCTGCACTGATCATCCATAGAACTGAAGATCTAGATGTAATTTACATGAACCAGAATGGTTTGAACCGGATAGGGATAGGCCACGAGGAACTCCATAATGAATACTTATCTAAGATTGCTTATTTGATGAATACTAATTCTAACGAGTCAGTTTGTTATTTTCAACAGGTGCTTAACCAACAGAATAAGGAATGGGTCATATTTGCCAGTAACACCAAGGTTTTTTTCAGGGATGAAGGTGGTAAACCTACTCATATTATCACTATAGCAAATAAAATTGATCCTGTACATCATATTTCTACGAAGGTGAACCGCATGATGGAAGAACTTAACTTCTACAGAGAAAAATCGCCCTTATTTCATAAATTAACCAAGCGTGAAAAGGAGGTATTGGGTTGCATTGCTCTAGGGATGAATTCAGGTGAAATATCGAACCGGCTTTTTATTTCTCCAGCAACGGTAGACACACATCGTAGAAATCTGCGCAGTAAACTCAACCTGAGAAATAATTATGATACAGTTAAGTTTGCACAAGCCTATAACCTGGTCTAATGTGCTGTCTTAAAAGCCTAACCCATTGCTATATTGGGTCAGGCTTTTGCTATGAAATCGATTAAAACGTAAGGTTCAACGTCATTTGCAATGTGTGGAATGGAATTTTATCCTTACCATTTGCTTCGCCGAAATTCGGGTTAATTGCCTCGTAATGGTTCTTTACCTCTCCAGAAATATAATCAGCGGATACACCTAGGGCCTTGCGGCGAAGTGTTAATCCGAAGCTTCTGGCTAGACCGAATGAAACTCGATTTTTAATACTTTCTGCATCAAAGCCATCCTCTTCAGCTTCACGGCTGTAATTAGTGAAGCTGAAGTAGCGTTCAGATGGCATGCCTTGGTTTTCGCTGTAATTGAAATCAAAAAAGCGAAGGGTAGGTGCGAGTTGGACACGTGCATCGATAACTATATGTTCAACAAGATTAATGGAGAGCACCGGACCTAATCTGGTGGATGCCGATAATGCCAGTTTTTTCCCTCCGATAGCTATCGTTTCAGCACCTGAATTTTCACCATATTCCTGCCACTTATCCAGTTTATTATAATTCAGGGAGAGCATTGTCCAGTCCAGGCCAAGATTAAGAAAACCTTTATGGTCTTTACCACCAAAATAATAGATACGGCCAAATTCAAAGGCAAATCCTTCTGAAGCACCAAATCTGCTATCAAAAATATTCCTTATCGGCGACATGGTTTGGTCAAGCGGGTCACCCAATTCATTTATCCCCAGTCGCAGATATCCTGCGCGGAATGCTGATCTTTCTTGCGCATTGAGCTGAACGGTTACGGATAGTAAAATAACAGCTAAGAGTAGTTTAATTTTCATAATCTGATGGGTTAAAGGTGAGGTGGATATCCGCAGCTTTTGAGGACGTTAATACAAAGATATTGCGTCGGGTTAATGCCATCAATACTCACTTTTGGGTATTTTATCAGCTGTAGAAATGGAACTTATTTTTAAATGAAATTATTAAATCACGCGAAATAATTATATTTATACATGAATAAGATAATAGGTTTTTTTGTAGTCCTTTTTTTTATCGGGCTTGGTGCTGTTGCACAAAATAAGAATCCCAAATACGATAAGGCTTATGCTGATTCCTTGGGCGCCGATGAAAACGGAATGAAAATGTATGTCCTGGTTATTTTGAAAACCGGTACAGCAAAGGTTTCAGACAAGGCTACCTTAGATAGTATTTTTAAAGGTCATATGCAAAATATAAACCGCCTGGCTGCCAATGGTAAATTGATCGTTGCGGGGCCTTTGGAGAAAAACGAACAAGCCTATCGAGGAATCTTTATTTTTAATGTTAAAACATTAGAAGAGGCCAAAGTACTTGTGGATACTGATCCCGCTATAAAGGCAAAAGTTTTAGCTGCCGACTTGTTTAACTGGTATGGATCTGCGGCATTGCCCGAGTATTTAAAGTTTCAGGATAAAATTGAAAAAGTAAAGTTTTAATCACCGATACCTAAATAAGTTACAATATGGAGCAAATAAAAAATTCTGTTAATTGGGTAGAGATCCCTGTTAACGATTTCCAGCGCGCAAAAAAGTTTTATAGCGAAATCTATGATTTTGAAATGCCGGAAATGCAGATGGGGCCAGCTTTGATGGGCTTTTTATTAATGGAACAAGATCCCGATGCCGTTGGCGGGGCCATTGTTAAATGCGATGGTTTGGTGCCATCCACCCAGGGAACCAGGGTTTATTTAAATGGGGGAAATGATCTGAATATTGTATTAAGCAAAGTAGAAGCGGCTGGCGGAAAAGTCATTGAGGCTAAAACAGAGATCACGCCCGAAATCGGTTATTTTGCAACCTTTGAAGATACAGAAGGCAATTATATCTCACTTCATTCACGTCATTGAAGCCAATCATCAACGAGTAAGCTTAATTAATCCTTACTTCCTTACCCTTCCATTAAAACATATAAAATTGGGGCAAATAAAAAGAGGTTGTATTTACAACCTCTTTTTGAAACCTTCATAAGCTTACAGCTAACAAGTAGCAATAAACAGATGAAAACTTTTAGCTTTTATTTTCTCTTTTGCGGGCGTTATCTTTATTTGATGTTTGATCTGAGCGCTGACCACCGCTATTCGAAATTCCCTGCATCTTTTTGTCTTCTTTTACATCGTGATGTGCACGGTCAGAGGTAGGATTACCTTGTTGTTGTTCGCTGTGCTTTGGATTCTTTTCTTTACTCATGATCTTTTCCTTTTTAGTTAACAATTAATAAACACCTGTTAGGAGATTAAGTTTAGAATTTGTAACCAAATCCTACGGAGAACACCTGGTTTTTAAATTCAGGAGTTGAATTGGTACCATTCTCGTTGTTCTTCTGGAAGTCAAGTGCATAACGTCCGTGGAAATCAACATTACTATTGATGTCATATCTGAAACCAATTACACCACCAAGCAGGCTCTTTTTAAATTTGTCTGAATCTTCATTCACTTGCTGCTCTACCTGACCAAAATCAGTTTCAAATTTGTTCTTTGTAGACAACAGGAAGGAAACTTGCGGACCAGCAACCAAGTTTAATCCACTACCACCTAATCTTATACTAGCTAAAATAGGCACATCAATGAAACTAGTGGTTTGGGTGCGGTCGCCAACAGATGTCTCTACTTTGTAACCTTTTGTCGCATACAATAGCTCCGGTGTAAAAGCAAGACCTTCAATTAAGGGGATATCCAAGGTAACACCGGCATTGAAACCAGGATTGATTTTCGTGTTGAAATCATTATCACCATCATCTTTAATAATGTTAGATAAATTTACTCCTGCTTTAACACCAACTCTAATGGGACTTTGAGCATGAACAGCTCCTGCGAATAATAGGCCTGCGGCCAGTACAAATATTTTTTTCATATCAATTTCAATTTAATTGTATCAACCCCTTTGAAATAAATATGCCATGAAAGCAAATTACGGTTCGTTTTTTAATCAAAACAACAATTTAGTTGTTGATTAGCAGTGCGTTACTGTTGTTTTTGCTTTACATTTTATAAAAGCAATTTATTTTAAGGCAATACACAAAATTGTATCAGATTTGATACAACTACTGAGAAAAGCCTCAAATGAAGGGCAGGAAAATATAATTCGGGAAAAGGGACTTTTGATTAACTTTGATGCCGGAACTGAATTTAATCAACCAAAAATTTACGAATGAATATTAAACGTTTTTCTTTATTTACCTTTTTTGCATTAGCGACATCAGCTTCTGTTTATGCCCAAACCTCTGCTCAGCACACATCAACTTTTCCTGCGCCTAGGAAGTCCTATATAGAAACTTTATCAGAGCCTAATCGTTGGGTAGATTCAGTTTTTAATAAATTAAGCAAGCGTCAAAGAGCTGCACAGATGTTTTTTGTTAGAGCCCTCACCAATTCCACTAAAGCATACGAAGACTCCATTGCAAACGTGATTAAAAAAGAGAAGATAGGCGGACTTGTGTTCTTTCAGGGCGGTCCGGGCCGTCAGGCAATTCTGACCAATAAATACCAGGCTGTATCGAAAGTGCCTTTGTTGATCACGGCTGATGGGGAGTGGGGGCTAGGCATGCGTTTGGATAGCACCATTTCTTATCCTTATCAAATGGCCCTGGGGGCTGTTCAGGATAATAACCTGATTTATAAAATGGGACTGGAGGTCGCCAAAGACTTCAAGCGTATCGGGATGCACATGAACCTGGCGCCTGATGTGGATGTAAATAATAATCCAAATAACCCGGTGATCAATTACCGTTCTTTCGGTGAAAATAAATATAATGTAGCCACTAAAGCTGGGGCCTACATGAAAGGAATGCAGGATGGCGGGTTGCTGGTAAGCATCAAACACTTTCCTGGCCATGGTGACACCGATGTTGATTCACACTACGATTTACCTCTTTTAACCTTTACAAAGGAGCGTCTGGATAGCCTCGAGATCTATCCTTTCAGGGAATTGATCACTCAGGGAGCGTCGGGCGTGATGATTGCCCATATGAACATCCCATCATTAGACAATAGTCCGAATATGCCCTCTACATTGTCAAAACCTATTGTTACCGGCTTGTTAAAAGAAGAACTTGCCTTTAAAGGGTTGATCATCTCTGATGCAATGGAAATGAAGGGTGTAGTCAAATATTTTAAAGATGGCGAAGCAGATGTAATGGGTATTATTGCGGGTAATGATATTTTAGAGCTATCAGAGAATAGTGCCCGTGCGGTTAAATTACTTCGGAAAGCAGTTCGTTCGGGAAGAATCAGTATGGACAGAATTGACTCCAGTGTTAAAAAGATTCTCCTGGCCAAATATTGGGCCGGCCTAAATGTAAGAGATACCTTAGATGAAAGTAATGTTGCTGCCGAAGTAAACAGACCAGAAAGTAAAGCCCTTGTTCAGCAGTTGGCCGATGCTTCCATGACTTTAGTTCATGGCCGTGGCTTTATCAAAACATTGAACAAAGATAAAAGGACCGTGATCATTAGTATCGGAACGCCGAAGGTGACCACCTTCCAAAAAGAACTGGGCAGCCATTACAAAAATTCTGTTTTTTATACACTTGATAAAAATGCCAATGCCAATGCTATTGCAAAGGTAATAAGGGAATTAGGGTTGTTCGATCAGGTGATTATCGGGATTCATGATTCACGCACCAGGCCAGGTAATGGAATGGCGTTAAGTGCCGATCTAAAAATGTTCATCAAAGATATGTCTCAGAAAAATGCAGTTTTTGCTTTATTCGGAAATCCTTATAATTTATCGCAGTGGGCAGGACTTGAACAAAGTAAAGCTTTACTAGTGGCCTATCAAAAAGAAGATTTTATGCAAAAATCTGCTGCTTCGGTTTTAAAAAACCAACTCATTGCCACAGGCAGACTGCCGGTTACTGTGAATAAATTTTTTAAATACGGTAACGGACTATAAAATTTAACTTTAAGCAAATGTTTTAAGCATGCCCAAACCGTTAAAAATACTTCAGGCCTCCGCAGGCTCAGGAAAGACCTTCAGTTTAACAGTACACTACCTGGTCCTGTTATTTAGCGGAGAGAAAAAATACCGGGAAATTCTGGCGGTTACCTTTACCAATAAGGCCACCGAAGAAATGAAATCCCGGATCCTGGAAGTATTGCGCGGTTTGGCACAGGGGGATACATCTTCTAAAATCAATGATTACAGAATCCTGGTTTTAAAAGCACATCCACACCTTAACCTCCAAAGCTTGCAGCTGCAGGCAGATGTTATTTATCGCAAAATCCTTCATGACTACAGTCGCTTTTCTGTAAGCACCATCGATGGTTTTGTGCAAAAGGTAATTCGGGGTTTTACCTTCGAATTAGGCCTCGAGGCAGGTTATGGTTTAGAAATGAATTATGACAAGGTTAAAAATGAACTGGCCGACCGCCTTGATAAAGCGCTGGATGAGCAACCTCAGCTGTTGCAATGGATCATTAACCTGGCTAAAGACCGCATCAATAATAATGTAGGCTGGAACTACCGAAGGGAACTTTTGGAGCTCACCAGTGAAATTTTTAAGGAGCGTTACCAACCTTTTGAACAGGCTATGGCATCCTTAAGTACGGTGGCAGACATGGATCAGTTGTTTTATGATTATAAACTGCTGACCCGTCAAAGTATTGATTTATTTGAAACCTCCATCAAGGATTGTGCTAAAGATGCCCTTGATATATTCGAGGTGCTCGACATCGATGCCGTCATGTTAAAAGGGAAATCGCGGTCGCCATTGCTTAATTTAAAGAAAATTCTTGATGGTGATTTCAATAAAATACAGAGCCTGCATAAGCTGATTGATGAGCCGGATGAATGGCTTCAGAAAGGCAGCAGCAGCACCCTCTATGAAGAGCTTAATCCTTGTTTAAAGAACATGATCGAAACCTATCAACAAGGTTATGCGGAGTATGTTCTAGCTCAGGGATTTAATAAAAACCTTTATTACCTGCGTTTAATGCAGGAAATGGCAGCTTTATTAAAAAATTACCGCGATGAGAGTCCGAATCTACTGATCAGTGATGCGCAAAATATCCTGAAAGGAATTACAGATGATGCGGGGGATAATCCCTCCTTTATTTGGGAAAAGATGGGCAACTTTTACCGTAATTTTTTATTTGATGAATTTCAGGACACTTCTGCCAATCAATGGGGAAGCTTTAAATCGTTGCTGAGTAATGCAATGGCTGCGCCCAGTGAAAAGTTTATTGACCATTTAATTGTTGGTGATACCAAACAGAGTATTTACCGGTGGAGAAATGGCGACTGGAACATCCTGCACCAGCAGGCGAAGTCGGATTTAGGTGCCCACCACATTATGGATGACAGTCTCGAAGAAAATTATCGCAGTACAGAGAATATCATCAATTTTAATAACGAATTATATAAGGACCTGCCGCAGTTGTTGCAACTGCAGCTTAACCATACCATTGCCGCGCATGAAACCAATAGCGATGTTCCGGAATGGTGGAAAAGCAATGGTTTTGATCATATCGTGAGCGATGTTTACGCGGGCGCTACGCAAAAGCTAACCGCGAGAACCCCAAAAGGGGGCACCATCAAATGTCTGGTTTTAAAAAGCGAGGACGGACTGGCTAAACTCAGCTTTCCGGAATTAGCCATTGTTAAAATGCTGGAAGAGGTCGACTGGTTACTCAACGTAAAGAAATATCCGAAGAAAGATATCTGCATTTTAGTCCGTAAGAATAGTGAGGCTATAGCTGCGGTTAAAGCATTGTTGGAAAATGGGATCAGTGTAGTTTCCGGTGAGGCGCTCCTCATTGCGAATAACAGTGCGGTTAAATTGCTGTTGAATACCTTTCAAATCCTGGCAGGGTTATCTGAAAATACGGCCTTATATAAGGCAAATGCCATTAGTTTGTATAATCGCCTGCAGGGCAGGGTAGTAGAAACACATCATTATTTTGCTTTAAAGTTCAAAAAGCTGACACAGTTAACGGCAGTGCTGCCACATGATTTATGCCTTAACTGGCAAAGCTGGATGCAGTTGCCTTTACCGGAATTGCTGGAGAAAATGATGGAAGCCTATGGGCTTAACGAGAAAAAAGAACATTTGCCCTATCTTTTCGCCATCCGTGATTTCGCAGGCAATTTTTCTCGTCAGGGTGAAAAGGGAATCACCGCTTTCTTGCGTTACTGGGAGGAAGAAGGGGTCAGAAAGACCTTGCCTTCATCAGAAAGTGCAGATGCTGTACAGGTGGTTACCATCCATAAGTCAAAAGGCCTTGCCTTCAGGGCGGTGCTGGTGCCTTTTTGTAACTGGGATATCAACGGAAAAACAAATAGCATATTCTGGGTGCCTTCAGCAGAAACCCCATATCACCATCTGCAAAGCATTCCTTTAAAATATAATAAGGAACTTGCCAGTTCAACAGTGGCAAAGTATTATTTTGAGGAGCTCCTTTTTAATAATATGGATGCCCTTAATATGCTTTATGTAGCCACTACACGCGCAAAAGAATACTTGTACCTGAGTGCTGCATGGAAAAAGGCCGACTCTATTACAAACATTGGAGACCTGCTTATTAAATCGCTCGGACCTAAAATTGCACATGAAGAAGAATACATTCTTGATGAGCCGGTAGCAGATAAAGCAGCCGCTGTGGAGCAGGAAACTTTTATTGAACTGAAGAACTATCCGGTATCCAACCGCCTGGGTAAAATATTTGATGCAGGTGTGAGAAATACAAATCTTGATTTACTCATTGGCAATGAAGCTGGTCGTAAGGGTAGTATCTTACATGAAGTAATGGCGCTTGCCTCACAAACTGAAGAAATAGAGGGCGTGTTGAACAAGATGCTTAATGAAGGGCTCTTTCAAGCCGAAGAATTGCCAGACTTAAAAGCCCGTGCTTTTGCCGTACTGGAAAATAAAGACCTCCAGCAGGTGCTGCGCAAAAGCAAATATAGTTTAACCGAACAAACCATCATTGATGCAAAAGGCAAGAGTTACCGACCAGATAAAGTGCTGATCAATGATGAAGGGGTAACTATTATTGATTACAAGTTTACCCTTGAAGAAAGCGATAAGCATATTGAACAAGTAGATCATTATAAAAGCTTGTTACTGGCTATGGGTTATGCCAAGATAAAAACCTATTTGTTTTATGCCGTAACCGGAAAACTTAAATTAGTTTAAAGTTCAGGCTTCCTAGATACCGCAACATGAAACCATTTTTAAAAGAAGTTGCCGAAAGTTTAATCCAGCAATCGGGGGGTAATTTGCAACATTCGGCCATTATATTTAACAATAAACGCCCGGCTGCTTATTTACAAAGTCATTTGGCAAGCATTATACAAAAGCCATTCTGGAGCCCTTCCTTTTTTACTATTCATGAGTTTTTTGCACTTTCCACCAATTTAAAAATTGCCGATTCTTTTACACAGTTTTTTACCCTGTATCAGCAATACAATAAGCTATTACGGCTAGCTGGTGGTGATGGAATGGAGCTCCATAAATTTTACCCTATTGCACGGATCATTTTAAGTGACTTCTCACAAATAGATAATGACCTTGTAGATGCCGGAAAGTTATTCAGGGAACTGGAGGATATCGCCGAAATTGATTACCAGTTTGATTATTTATCAGATGAACAGCAATCTTTTTTAAAAGACTTCTGGCAGTCTTATTCAGAAGGAAAACAGAAAAAGCAACAGGAACAATTTATTAAGATGTGGCGTAGAATGCCTGATCTTTATCATGCTTTCCATCACGCATTAAAAGAAAAAGGGCTGATCACCATGGGGCAGGTTTACTGCCAGCTGGCGAGGGGTGAGGAAACAGTTCCTGATTTTACCAGCCCTTTTAACGAAGGTAAGCTCGTTTTTGTAGGTTTTAATGCGTTGACACAAGCCGAAGCGCTGGTTTTTAAGCGTTGGCAGAAGGAAGACAAGGCCCTATTTTATTTTGATACGGACAGCTATTACATGAATGACCACATTCAGGAAGCTGGTTTATTCTTACGTAAGAATCGCGACAAAACGGGTTTGAATAATGCTTTGGGAGAAAGTACAGGCTTTATTCAGTCGGCAGCTAAATCAATAGATGTTTACCAGACGCAGGGACAAACCGCGCAGGCTAAAATATTGGATGAGGCCTTACAAAAAGATTATCCTTTAATTGATGACCATGATGGCCCGGGTAAAATGGCCATTATTCTTGCTGATGAAAGCCTGCTCCTGCCGGTGTTGCAGACTATTCCAACACATTATAATGTCGGAGGGGAAAGTCGTGCCCTGAATTTGAATGTCACCATGGGCTATCCATTACTGGCTTCATCGATTTTTGGCCTGGCGGATTTGTGGTTAACGATACAGGCACAAATGGTGGAACCTGATAAAGAATCGGTTAATTTTAAAGAAGTGGAAGCTTTTTTGTCGCATCCGCTAACAGGGATATCCGAACGAACAAGAGATAAAATTCAGTTCAAATTAATCGAGGAGCAATTAGTGGAAGTGCCCGCTGCAAGATTAACGGGTCAAAAAGGTCTTTTTGCGCTCTTTTTCACTAAGATAAGCAGTGCAGCTATGGCGACTAATGCTTTGCAGCACATCCTTAAATATGTGTTGGAGCAGCAGCTCGCCAATAAAACTTTAAAACAAACAGAAACAGATTTATTTGTTGCGGTTATTAAAGAGCTTAACCGTTTGCATGATGCTTTAATTGAACATTTAAAGGAAGGGGATGACAAAAAAGAATTAACTTTTGTACTTTCCTTAATTCAAAAAGCACTGCAGGGTATCGCCGTACCTTTAAGCGGCGAGCCTTTGGAGGGCATACAGGTCATGGGCTTACTGGAAAGCAGGAACCTGGATTTTGAACAGATCTACATATTAGGGGTGAATGAAGGAATTTTGCCGCAGGTCAGCATCTCACCGAGTTTTATTCCCGATAGTATCCGCAGGGCACATGGCTTACCAGTGATTGAAAATCAGGATGCCATCTCCGCTTACATGTTCTATCGCCTGCTGCAACGGTCAGAAAAAATCAGTCTGGTATACAATGCCCAAACCGACGATACCAATACCGGTGAACCAAGTCGCTTTTTAAGACAGCTGGAATATGAAAGTGGTTATCATTTCAATTACCTGCAGCAACAGCAAAACATTTCCACGGAAAGTAAAACCATGGTGCAGATTGAAAAAGATCCGCAGGTAATGGCCATTCTAAACAAATACCTCAGTGGGGAAACCCGCTTATCGGCAACAGCCCTTACTACTTATATCAATTGTCCGCTACAGTTTTTTTATAGATATGTGGCTAGAATTGACGAACCGAAGGAAGTGGCGGAAAATGTGGAGGCCAACATCATCGGTTTAATGCTGCATTGGATGCTGGAAACCTTCTACAGGGAACTCATGAAAGCGGATCCGGAAATTACAAAGGCCCGGATTATGGAAAAGCGCAAAACTATAGCTGACTTGTCGGAGCGTGCCTATGCGAAAATCGTTTTTAACAATGAGCGTCACCAGGTGGCTCATAATGGCATGCAGAAAGTGGTACTGGCAATAGTCCAGGAGTACGCGAACATCATTTTAGATTATGATGAAAACCATGCGCCATTTGAGATCCTCGCCCTGGAAAAGAAAGACCAGATTTCTTTTAACTTTGAAGTTAATGGTATGCCAAAGTCAATCTCCTTGTATGGCATCATCGACAGGATAGATCAGAAAAATGGCGTTGTGCGGATTGTAGATTATAAAACGGGGAATGACGACCTGAAGTTCAGTTCATTAGACGATGTTTTTGATACCCATGGTAAGAAGCAAAACAAAGCTTTGTTGCAAACGTTGTTTTATACGCATGTTTTTGAACAGGCGAATGCAAAAGAGTGGGTAGAACCTAATATTTACAGCGTCCGGAATATGCGAAAAGAAGGGGCTTTATTTATGGAGGGCAAAGAAAAAGCCAAGTTAAATGGCGCAAGACTGGAAAGTGTTAAAGGTGAATTTATCAATCTTTTAAGCTTAAAGCTTGGTCAGTTGTTTGATGAGAATATCCCTTTTACACCGACTACTGTGGAAGCAAGTTTTACTTATTCCCCATACATCACCTTGTGCGGAATGTAACATTTCACCCAAACGGCCCTCTTAGCACCATGCCCTGGGGGATGAGACAATTTTCAGTATTAGATAATAACGGAAATATTTTGCATTTTGGAGAAAACACTACTATAGAAATGTAATTAAAACACTACTTTAGAATTAGATTACAATAGTTATATTTGCCTCCAGTTAATATTTGAATATACAATGAGAGAGATTCAATTTAGAGAAGCCTTGCGTGAAGCTTTGAGCGAAGAAATGCGGAAAAACGAAAACGTATTTCTGATGGGCGAAGAAGTGGCGCAATATAATGGTGCATACAAGGTGAGCCAAGGTATGCTGGATGAGTTTGGCGACAAACGCATTATTGATACCCCGATTGCTGAGCTTGGTTTCACCGGTATTGGTATTGGTGCTGCAATGAACGGATTAGTTCCAATCATAGAGTTTATGACTTTTAATTTCTCTTTGGTTGCCATAGATCAGATTATTAACGGTGCTGCCAAAATGTTATCCATGAGTGGCGGTCAGTTTTCGGTTCCAATCGTTTTCCGTGGACCAACAGGAAATGCCGGCCAGTTAGGCGCACAACACAGTCAAAACTTTGAAAATTGGTACGCTAACTGTCCCGGTTTAAAAGTTGTAGTTCCTTCTACTCCTTATGAAGCTAAAGGATTGTTGAAACAATCTATCCTTGATCCGGATCCAGTAATTTTTATGGAATCTGAAGTGATGTATGGTGATAAAGGTGAGGTTCCTGAAGATGAATACTACATTCCACTGGGTAAAGCAAAAGTAACCAAAGAAGGTTCTGATGTTACCATCGTAACTTTTGGTAAAATGTTAACCCGTGTGGTAAACCCTGCGGTTGAAGAATTGACCAAAGAAGGTATCAATGTAGAAGTTATCGACTTACGTACTGTTCGTCCTATTGATTATGCAACGATCATAGAATCGGTTAAAAAAACCAACCGTTTAGTGATTGTTGAAGAAGCATGGCCGTTGGCATCTATTTCTTCGGAAATAGCTTTCCATGTGCAGAAAAATGCTTTTGATCATTTAGATGCACCAGTATTGCGTATTACTTGTGCTGATGTTCCGCTTCCTTACGCACCTACTTTAATTGCGGCTAGTTTGCCAAATGCAGAGCGTGTTATTAAAGCGGTAAAAGAAGTAATGTACGTAGCAAAATAGTTATTTTAAATAACCATGATCCATCATAAGCTTATAGCTTACAAATAGCAATGACAAGCTTATGATCGCTTCATCACCTTTAAAAAACGAATTATAAACAGATGAAAATATAATCCCGGAGGCCTTGGTCGCTCGGGATTTTTTATTTAAAATTTTAGTAAAATGAGCCACCACTCAAAAATTATTGCTGTTGAATCTCGCATTACAGAAAAACAGATTCTGGCTACCATCGAATTATTGGATGAAGGTGCTACGGTTCCTTTTATTTCCCGTTACCGAAAAGAAGTAACCGGAAGCCTGGATGAGGTGCAGGTTGCGGCTATCCGCGATCGTTTCCAGCAGTTACGTGATTTGGACAAAAGAAGAGAGGCTATTTTAAAAGCATTAACAGCCCTGGGTAAATTGACGCCTGAGTTGGAGCAACAAATCAATGCGGCACTTACCATTACAGCCATTGAAGATATTTACCTTCCTTATAAACCAAAACGCAAGACGCGCGCTTCAGAAGCAAGGAAAAAAGGTCTGGAGCCTTTGGCTTTAACGATTTTAGAACAGGGAAATACTGTGCCTGTGGATGAAGCGACAAAATTCATCAACACTGAATTGGGTGTTACTTCAGTAGAAGAGGCGCTTGCCGGTGCCAGGGATATCATTGCGGAACTCGTAAATGAAAATGCTGATACCCGGACAACCATGCGGAAATATTTCCAGCAGCAGAGCGTCTTTAAGTCAACAGTAATTAATGGTAAGGAAGAGGAGGGCAATAAGTATAAAGACTACTTTAACTGGGAAGAGCCGGTTAAGTCTACACCATCCCACCGGGTGCTCGCTATGCGCCGTGCCGAAAATGAATCTATTTTAAAGCTGGAGGTTGCACCGCCGGAAGATGGTGCCATTGAATTGTTAGAAAAACAATTCCTTAAAGGTCGCAATGAAAATGCACAGCAGGTAAAGCTTGCTATCCAGGATGGGTATAAGCGCTTGCTCGCGCCTTCCATGTCGACCGAACTGCGTACTTTCGCTAAAGAAAAGGCAGATGAGGAAGCCATTAAGGTATTTGCAGAAAATGCACGTCAGTTGTTGCTTGCAGCACCAATGGGACAAAAAAAGGTGATGGCTATAGATCCGGGGTTTCGTACCGGCTGTAAAGTGGTTTGCCTTGATCAACAAGGGAAATTATTAGAGAATAATACCATTTATCCGCATACCGGCCAGGGCAATGTTAAAAATGCAGCAGAGATCATTACCAAAATGTGTGATAAATATGGCATAGAGGCAATTGCGATTGGCAATGGAACCGCCGGACGGGAGACAGAACTTTTTATCCGCGGATTAGCTATTCCGGAGGTTACCGTAGTGATGGTTAGTGAAAATGGGGCTTCCATCTATTCAGCTTCTGAAGTTGCACGGGAGGAGTTTCCTGATAAAGATATCACCGTTAGAGGGGCAGTTTCTATTGGCCGCCGTTTAATGGACCCGCTTGCAGAGCTGGTAAAAATTGATCCTAAATCTATTGGTGTAGGGCAATACCAGCACGATGTGGACCAGAATAAATTACAAAAATCTTTAGATGATACGGTGATGAGCTGCGTCAACGCAGTGGGCGTGGAGTTAAATACTGCTTCAAAACAAGTGCTGGCCTATGTTTCCGGCTTAGGTCCGCAACTGGCGCAGAATATTGTTTCTTATAGAAATGAGCATGGTGCATTTAAAAACAGGGAAAGTCTAAAAAAGGTTCCCCGTTTGGGAGATAAAGCTTTTGAACAGGCTGCGGGTTTCTTGCGTATCAGAAATGCTGTACATGTGCTGGATGCCAGTGGTGTGCATCCTGAGCGCTATCCGCTGATCAACAAAATGGCTGCAGATATGGGTTGTTCAATAGAAGAGCTGCTGAAGGATACGGAAAAGCAAAAACAGATCAAATTGCAGCAATATGTAAGTGAGCAGGTAGGTCTACCTACCCTGACAGATATCATGCAGGAACTTGCTAAACCGGGTAGGGATCCGCGGGAACAGTTTGAGGTATTTAGCTTTGCCGAAGGTGTGAATGAAATTACTGATCTGAAATTGGGTATGAAACTGCCGGGCATTGTAACTAATATCACCGCTTTTGGTGCCTTTGTAGATGTTGGCGTTCATCAGGATGGATTGGTGCATACCAGTCAGTTATCTGATCAGTTTGTGGCTAACCCTAATGATGTGGTTAAAGTGCACCAGAGAGTGGAAGTAACGGTTCTTGAAGTAGATGTGGCAAGGAAGCGTATTTCTTTGTCGATGAAAACCGGGCATACAGAGCGTAAGCCTCGTGTTAAGCCGGCAGAAAGACAGGAAAGTAAGAATAAAGCTTTCAATAAGCCAGCAAATAATGCCGGCAAAGCTGACCCGTCGAAACAGCGCTTCCCTAAAGCTGCGGCTAAGCCTCGTAAAGAAGGCAATTTGAAACCACAGCCTGAAGGCGATCTGCAAATGAAACTGGAAGCTTTGAAAAATAAATTCAAATAGGGTAGCAACTAGAAAAGACAAATTGAATTAGAGTTCAATTTGTCTTTTAATACTTTCCTCCAGAGAAATCAGCGTTTCGGTACGTTGGATACCTGTTACAGCCTGGATCTCCTCATTTAATACATGCCGGAGATGGTTGGTATCCCTGCAGATAATTTTGGCAAACATGCTGTAAGCTCCTGTGGTATAATGCAACTCTACGACCTCCTTGATTTTGCTCAACTGTGCAACGGCATCCTTGTATTGTATTCCCTTTTCCAGAAAGATACCTAAGAAGGCACAGATATCGTATCCAGCTTTTTGCGGATCTATGATCAGGTGCGAACCTTTGATGATGCCCATTTCCTGCAGTTTTTTCATTCTCACATGAATGGTTCCCCCCGAAACGATCAAATCTTTGGCAATTTCAGTATAAGGCTTCGTGGCGTCCTCCATTAATTGCTTGAGGATGTCAATATCGAGGTTATCAATTTCAAAATTTTGGCTTTCTTTTTTTGACATGGTTTAAGTACTTTGTAATGATTTGTAAATTTCATTATAAATATTGTAATAATAAAATTAAATGTTTAAAATATTTGCAAGGTATTGGGGATGTTGTTACATTTGTATCAAGCAAACGGAAAAAAAATAGTTCTTTAACGTAGCTTAACAATGTAGGGTGGTGGAACTGGCAGACGCACCTCCTTGTCTCGGTGGTGGAGATTATGGAAAACCCGTAAGGGCTAACTACTCCTTGAAGGTTCGACTCCTTCCCCTACAGCAAAGATTGAGTTCTTTATTTAATGTTGGGTGGTGAAATTGGCAGACACACCTTCTTGTCTCGGTGGTGGGGATCATGGGATAAACACAGTTTATGGGTTGACCACAAATTAATTTTGAACTGCGGCTAACTTCCCCTTGAAGGTTCGACTCCTTCCCCAACAGCCAGTTTTTTTATGAATAATAAGTTAGTTAGAAAACGAGCGGTCCAGGATTGGCCGCTCTTTTTTTGTCTTAAATTTTTTATTCAGCTTACTGATCGCGGATATATTCATCTTATATCAAACTTCATTCTAGTGATAGCCTCCTTAAAGTAAAGTGATAGTGGATCTAGGGTGGATCTACCTTGAGTCCACAGTGTATCTACCTTTTTCCCCTAAATAGGTAGATCGAAGTTAGATTCATGGCTGAGAAAGTATAGTAGTATATATAGGTGTCATTAAGCTGGGTTCTTATTTTGATTGTTCTTTGTGAAATGACGCTTGTTCTTTTGTGAATAGGCGGACTTTGGATTTTGCTGCTGAGCTTGTTTGGTTGTGTGGCTGATGCGCCTTCCTGTATATATTTTGTAAAGGCATTTGGCTTTTTTTAAATGCCTTTATAAATAGAGACTCTTGTATATGAATTTCCTTTGGTTTTAGATTTTTGAACTTGTTTAATCCTTCTTTCAAGCGCTTTCCTATTTCTTTTCGCAGTAAATGAGCAGGTTAGCCATTCTGCTTAGATTTGTTTCAAAATATTTTTCCAGTTACCAATATTTTTCCTACTTTTGCATCCCGCTTCGGAGGAAGGGAAACAGTGAAAGCGATACAGAAGAGGTTGATTTGAAGAGTTAATTGTAGTAATGTTGTCCTTTGTGGAACCAGGCGAAAGCCAGATAAAACAAAAGA